>DAONFU010000192.1:0-3773 GCA_035403765.1 Bacteroidales bacterium | reverse complement strand
GTCAGGTTGCTGGCAATAAGCGACAAAGGTATTTCCATATCCAGAATGGCTTTCAGAGGGTTGTTATAATAAACAAAATCATTGCCCGAAGAAATATTCCCCATAGGATTGGTAGCCACTTTTATCCTGTATGAAATCATATCGGGGATATTTTCAATCAGGTTTGAGATGTTCGAGTTGTCGAGGTTGTAGCTATATACCGAAGGGATTACCGGTTGCTCAGGATTGCCGGTTTCAACGGCCCGCGAGATGTTGATGTTTTGCCCGATGATGCCGGCGTTGAGAGAAACAGCCTGCGATGTTTTGGAGTTAATGGCGATGATGTCATCAAAGGTAACCTGTAGGTCGGCGCCAAAACCGTTTTCTACATTCAGATGGAGCTTAATATTTTCAATATCAAAGGTTCCTGAAGAAATCTTGTTAAAAATATCTATGCCGGTGGTATCGGGTCCGAACGCAAAACTATGGCTCCCGAAATATCCTTTAGCATAGTGTATGGAAATATCTTTAAATCTGACATTAAAAGCAAATTTATCTAAACTGTCGAGATAATAGGTATGAGCCGAGGGATGCATCATAGCCTTGATGTTGCTGGTGATTATATTGGCACTTATCCCTGCCGGTCCGCTCATGTTCATGCTATAACCTGAGATATCAAAAAGTTTAACAAATGAGGCAGTGGTGCCGGGCGGGGCCGCAGGCACTGTTTCGGTTATCTGTAGAGGTAAACCGAGATTTGTGGCATTGGGAATGGTGTATGTAACGATAACCGGCTCAGGTATGGATGAGAACACCTCCAGTGCCAGAAAACCTGAATGAAAATCAACTTTTGTTACCTGGGCACCGGAAATGGAGAGGTTGGAATTTTCGCTGAAATTGAAAAATGTTTGACCGGGGTTTACCGGAAATCCTCCGGGCAGCGGAAAATCCTTTTGGGAAATTGTATCGGGAAAGTCAACCAGCGAATCGAACGAAAAATCATAGAACGAATAGTTATAAACCAAGCTAAGAGAGTTATCGCTGTTGATACCAATCATCGAGTCGGGTAGGATATTGTTTATCCCCAGGGATGATTTAAGTAAGGGTGCATTGATATCCACCTCCCACGAAGGCTCCATTTTGCGGCAGGCAAACAGCAGTAAACAAAATAAAAACAGGACCAGGATTTTTTTCGACATGAAGGTTAATACTTGTATTTATTCTTCCATCTGATTTTTAAAAAATTACGGAGTTCGTTTTCGCGCGGATTCTGTTGCGGATTGTATAGCTTTCGGCCTGAAATTTTTTCGGGCAGGTATTCCATGTCCGTAAAATTGTTTTCAAAATCATGAGCGTATTTATAGCCCTGGTGGTAGCCGATTTCTTTCATCAGTTGGGTAGGCGCGTTCCGGATGTGAAGCGGAACGGGCAGGTCGCCGGTTTCGTCGATGATACTGTGGGCATTTATTAATGCCTGGTACGAGGCGTTGCTTTTGGGCGAACAAGCCAGGTAAACTGCCGTTTGAGAGAGAATCAGCTCACATTCCGGATACCCTATCATTTGTACGGCCTGAAAGCAGTTGGTGGCCAGCAGCAGCGCGTTCGGATTGGCATTGCCGATATCTTCCGATGCCAGAATGAGCATTCGTCTGGCAATGAATTTGGGGTCTTCGCCGCCCTTTACCATACGGGCGAGCCAGTAAACAGCGGCATTGGGGTCACTGCCGCGCAATGATTTGATAAAGGCAGATACAATATCATAGTGCTGGTCGCCGAGTTTATCGTACAGGGCAATGTTCTGCTGTACGATATTTAACACCAGTTCGTCAGTAATAATCAGTTCTTTACCCTTTAGGCTACTTGCATTTGCGACAAGTTCCAGTGCGTTAAGCAGTTTGCGGGCATCACCCCCCGAAATACGCAGCAGAGCCTCGTTTTCCTGTATGGAAATCTGCTTTCCGGTTTGTTCTGTAAGCATTTTACTCCCTTTGTCGAGCAGGAGCAGAAGCTCTTTTTTTTCCAGGTTTTTAAGGATATATACCTGACACCGCGACAACAAAGGAGAGATAACTTCAAAGGATGGATTTTCGGTAGTGGCGCCTATAAGCGTTATCACGCCTTTTTCGACCGCTCCCAGCAAGGAATCTTGTTGAGCCTTATTAAAACGATGAATCTCATCGATAAACAATATCGATTTTTCCGTGTTATCAGCAGCTTTTTCAATAACACTTCTCACATCTTTGACACCTGAATGCACTGCGCTTAGAGTGAAAAATGGCCGGAGTAACTGTTTGGAAATGATATAGGCCAGCGTGGTTTTGCCCACCCCGGGCGGGCCCCAAAGTATCATGGAGGGTAGGTTCCCCGACTCAATTGCCTTTCGAAGTATGGCATTTTTGCCAACAAGATGTTGCTGGCCGATGTAATCCTCTAAAGTTTCCGGGCGCATTTGTTCTGCAAGAGGAGCGGGAGATATCATGATAGAAATTATGAAACGAAATTATAAAAAAAAAGAATAGGATGATATAGAAAAAAAGCCGGTATCAGGCCGGCTTTTTTTAAAAAGGAACAATGGGTTATTCAACCATAAATTTTGTTGTTGAAACATTATTGGATGACTCAACTCTTACAAAATACAAACCTGAATTATAATTGCTTGTATTAACAGTAGTATTGGAGTTGATTTGCTGCTGGTAAACAACGGCACCCAATGAGTTGGTAATAGTAAGAGTGCCTTCAGTGGTGCCGGCATTTATATGTAATTGGTCTGTAACAGGATTTGGATAAATTGAAATTTCTGTGCCAGATATATCCTGAATACCGGCGCTTGCAATCATCCATACAATTGCATTATGAATTGCTGTCCAGGCATCTCCACCAATCGTTTCAATTCCTGAAGGATCTGCGGGCAGGAAGTTGAAGCTGACAACAGAGGGTTTTGCTGCAATAGCAATATCTCCTGAGTTCCAATCAACAATTTGGGTTGCTCCGGTTGCAAGGGTGGGGTCCTGTGTATCGAAATATTGTTCTAAAGAAGTAACTCCGGTCATGATGGGGTGCGTAGGCGTCACCACTGTTCCCATAGTAGATGCCGTATCCCAGGAGTCAGTAGTTGTTGACCCAAAAGCCGAATAACCGCCGCTTACGTAAGTTCCTGCCACTCCCCAGTTATCAAAACTTTTTAAGAACAGACATTCAATTACTTTTCCACCGCCATCAATATATTGGCTTAACACATTTCCAATGTTAGCGCGTGCGCCACCAACAGATTCCCATGTCCTGTCATTATAAGCAATACAAGCCTGGTAAGTGCTTAAATTTCCAACAGTAAGAGCGGCTATATTCGCATCTGAAATGGTGGTAACTGTTAGGTCAGTAAAAGTAGATAAACGTGTAGAAACTAAATCTGTACTTAACGTACTGTCAGGACATAAGATTGCCACACTGATACTGGGACCGGCTTTCAACCCTTTTGACAGGTCAATATCAGAATAATGCGAGCTGTTTGTTGGCGCTACATAAGTTGGGTTAACTTTTTTCTGTGCTGAAGCATAACCAGCGATCAGAAAACAAAATACAATCAGAGTAAATTTTTTCATAATTTATTTTTTAGGGGTTAATAATATTACGAAAGTAAAAAAAATAAGAAAGTAAAATATTTTTTTAACAAATAACATTTAAAGAACCCGGAACAATGTGTACCTCTATATTTCTTCCCAGGTCTATTTCGTCCCCGTCGATATGGGCAATATTATTCCTTGACTGGATGACCTTAACGTTTTTTGTTTTTATGA
>DAONFU010000191.1:0-3776 GCA_035403765.1 Bacteroidales bacterium | reverse complement strand
TTGCGAAGATACAATATTGGGGGGCAAAAACCAAGAAATTGTTAAAAATACTTAACCAAAGTATTTATTTTATTCTTTCAGCCTTAAGAAAATGCTTGTAAAACAAGGTTTTGGAAGTGTTGCCTGAAAAATTCGCACAGCATATAAAATGAAATAAATAACCCGATAAAACCGGTAGGAAGCCCGGCTTTTTTGATTTTTAATACGCACTAATCTTGTAATAATCTCCCTCCTGAAATATCCCAGAACTTTTTAAAGTATGCTTCCAGCTTTTCGATTACGGACTCACGTTTCTTTGTCCGTTCACCGGTGGGCGAAAAACGGGATACCGGAGGCAAAACTTTTGTAATAGCCGTGCCGGTTGTTTGGATAAAACCATCGCGGAAAGCGTTGCTGACAAATTTGTAGGTTTCGTCTTTGTTTAAATCTTCTTCCGTGATAATACGGTTTAACTCCTCCGTTTTTTTAGCATTTACAAACGTATTCCAATCATCATTAACATTGCTCGATGGTGTCAGCGAAGCTATAAACTTTTCGATAAGGTCTTTTTTGTTGCGTAATTCCATGCTGGAATCAACAGCTTTTTGTATGTTGATGGTAATTTCTTTGTCTTTTTGATGCCCTGCATGATATTTCCGGATGAGCTCCAAAATATAGTCAATGTTGATCTCCACCTGCTTGATCAGCTCCATTTCAAATACAATATCATCGTTCACGTTTTCGATGTCGCCTTTGTTTTTACCCCGAAATTCGTTGTAGAGGTTGATGTACATGCTGTGGTAATCCTGTACATCACGTTCGGACAAAATTTCGTTTCCGGCAAACTCGTCAAAGGTGGAAAGTATGTTTTTTGCTTTCAGGATAACTCCGTACAGTCTGATAAAGTCTTTTTGATTTTGCTCGCCAATGACCTGAACACTTACCGGAAATTTTTCCTGTAATTCTTTAACCAAAGAAACATATCCGGGTACGTCTTTTTCACCATCCTGATACCCGTTGTAATACTCATCGTAAGTTTTCAGTAAAACAATGCCCCCGGCCTCTTTATCGCCAAAAAGTGCTATGCTCTCGTTGGTTTCCTGTTCCAGCTTGCGGAAACAAATAATATTACCAAAGGTTTTTACTGAATTTAAAATGCGGTTGGTGCGTGAAAATGCCTGTAACAGTCCATGCAGGCGCAGGTTCTTATCTACCCAGAGGGTGTTCAGCGTGGTGGCATCAAAGCCGGTCAGGAACATATTAACCACTATCAGCAGGTCGATGTCCCGTTCTTTGACTTTTTTCGATACGTCTTTATAGTAGTTTTGAAACTTGTCGCTCGATGTATCAAAATTGGTTTTGAACATCTTGTTGTAATCCTTTATAGCTGCCTCAAGAAAATCCCGTGAACTTTTGTCCAATTTGCTGGTATCTTCAGGGTTTTCATCGCCTATCAAGCCGTCAATTTCCGGACCGTCCTCATTCACTCCATAGCTATAGATAATGGCTATTTTAAGCTGTTTATCGCTTGGCAGCTCAGCAAGTTGTTTCTGAAATTCGGTATAATACCTTTTTGCAATATCAATGGACGCAGTGGCAAAAATAGAATTAAACCCTGCCAATCTTCTGTCTTTCAACTGATAAAAACTGTTACGCTTGGTTTTTTGGTCGAAGTGTTCACGGATATAAGCCACTATATCCGTAATTCGTTTTGGATCTGCCAATGCCTTTTCCCTGTCGATGTCGCGCACCTTTCTATCGGCAATATTTTCCTTTTCCTTCATGGTGCGTATGTAATCAATGCGAAAAGGCAACACGTTTTTATCGTTGATGGCATCAACAATGGTGTAGGTGTGTAACTTGGCGCCAAAGGCCTGTTCGGTGGTCTTCAGGTCGGGATGGCCTCCGCTGGCGGCATTGACAGCAAAAATTGGGGTGCCGGTGAACCCAAAGAGATAGTGATTTTTGAATGTTTTGGTAATGGCGCTGTGCATATTTCCAAACTGCGAACGGTGGCATTCGTCGAAAATAATTACAATTTGTTTGCTGAAAACAGGGTGGTTTGCCTGTTTTTTTATCAGAACCGAAAGTTTCTGTATGGTGGTGATGATGATTCGTGCCTTGGGATTTTCAAGTTGTTTTTTCAGGATGGCGGTGCTGATATTGCTGTTTGCCGCACCTTTCTCAAACTTGTCATACTCTATCATGGTCTGATAGTCGAGGTCTTTCCGGTCAACAACAAACAGCACCTTATCAATAAAAGACAGTTTGCTTGCCAGTAGTGCTGTTTTGAATGAGGTTAGTGTTTTGCCGCTCCCGGTGGTATGCCAGATATAACCGCCTCCTTTGATGGAGCCAAAATGTTTGTAATTGTTTGAAATATTTATTTTCGACAAAATGCGTTCGGTAGCTACAATCTGGTAGGGACGCATTGCCAGCAACAGTTTTTCGGAAGTGAAAACGCAATATTTTGTAAGCAGGTTCAGCAGGCTGTGCCTGGCAAAAAATGTCCGCACAAAATCCATTAAATCGGTTATTGGCCTGTTGGTGGCATCGGCCCACCACGAAGTAAACTCAAAGCTGTTGCTGGTGCGTTTGCCTTTTCGGGATGCACCATCATTCATTTCTTTGATGTGTGTACGGCGCGTGGTATTGCTGTAATACTTGGTATAGGTACCGTTTGAAATCACAAAAAGCTGCACATACTCAAACAAGCCGGAGCCTGCCCAAAACGATTCACGGTTATAACGGTTTATCTGGTTAAACGCTTCTTTTATGTCCACACCTCGTTTTTTGAGCTCTACATGAACAAGCGGTAAACCATTAACGAGTATGGTAACGTCGTAACGGTTTAAGCGTTGGCCGCTATCGGTAACATACTGGTTTATCACCTGTAAACTGTTGTTGTGAATGTTTGCCTTATCGAGCAGGTAAATGTTTTTTGTGGTGCTATCGTCACGGGTAAGGAGCTGGATATAATCCTCCTGAATAATGGTGGTTTTTTCTTCGATTCCGGAGTTTTGATTGGCTATTTTGCTATTGAAAAACTGTTTCCATTCCGTTTCGGTAAATTGGTATGCGTTTAGTTTTTCGAGTTGCCTGCGCAGGTTGGTTATTAATTCCTGTTCGCTTGCAAACGGCAGGTACTCGTATGCCTGTGCTTGCAGTTGTTCAATAAATGCTTTTTCGAGCCCGGCTTCCGACTGGTAGTTGGTTTCACGTTTGTATGCCGGTTTGTATTCCGCAACAACGGTGCTTTCGGGATTTTCAGCAACTACTTTATATTTGTTCATTTTGTAAAAAGGTAAAAGTTAAAAAGTAAAAGTTAAAAGGTAAAAAGTAAAATTAGCGACCTAATTTAGTTTTAATTGTTTTTACAGACACAACAAGCATTTTTATAAGTTCGTTGCAATCTGTAATGATGTTGTTGTATTCGCTATCAGTCAAATACTCTGTTTCATGAAGTAAGTCGAGCCAATAAGATGATTCAGCTGCTTCTTTAAGTGCAATGCTTGTTTTGTTTAAATAGTCGGCATCAGAAATTGCAAACTCTTGCTCAGCCAGATTTGCTCCAATGCTTGTGCCTGACCGTAATAGTTGTTTTGACATTACAAACTCTTTTTTTTCATCAATCAGAAATTTGTACAATCGAATAACACGAATCGCAAAATTAAATGACTTATCCCGAACAATACTTTTGCTCATATTTTTATCTTTTACTTATTACCTTTTATCTCAAAAGAAAGTAACTTCTCCCGGTAATACTCGTATTGCTTCCGGCGGGCTGCTATTTCGGC
>DAONFU010000190.1:0-3808 GCA_035403765.1 Bacteroidales bacterium | reverse complement strand
TAAAGGCCTTACCTGCAATGGTAATCGTGCCTTTCGCCATGTCAACTTCCACGGTATCTCCTCTTTTGTAATTATCAACAGCTTCGGGAACAACAAGTATAGGTAATCCCTGATTCACCGCGGAGCGATAGAAAATCCTGTTCACCGATTTGCATATAACCGCCTGAACACCAGCAAATGAAAGCCCTACAGCAGGATGTTCGCGGGAGCTTCCGCAACCAAAATTAAGCCCGGCAATAACAATGTCTCCTGCTTTCACTCTTTCAGCAAAACTTTCATCAACGCCTTTAAAAAGGTAAGGCATGATCTTGTCGCCTTCAGCACTGTTGATGTTATAAGTCAGGTTGCCGGCAAACATCTGGTCGGTATTCATGTTATCAATGTCGTTGTATCCCCACACTCCTTTGTTGTAGCGCTCATCACCCTTCTCTACATTGACGGTATGGCTTTGTTCTTTGGAATACGGAAATTTATCATTAGCCGCCACTCCCCGAGGATCGGTGATTTCGCCCTTGAGCGCCGAATAAGCTACAGTGGCCGGTGAGGCAAGGTAAATATTAGCCTTTTCGTTTCCCATACGGCCAAAGAAATTTCTGTTTGCAGTAGATATTACATTATAACCGTCGGCCGGTATCCCCTGCCCTGTCCCGAGGCACGGCCCGCATGACGGTGAAAGAAAGACAGCCCCAGATGCTATCAGATCCATCACCAGACCTTCATTCATGGCTGTTTTATATATTTCCATAGAAGCAGGAATAACAAGGAGTTGGAATCCGGCAGGAACCTTTTTCCCTTTTAATATGGCGGCTGCGATGCGTATATCTTCGATACGCCCGTTGGTACATGTTCCGATTAAAGCCTGGTTCAGCTTGGTTCCCTGAACTTCTGAAACAGCTTTTACATTATCCACATGATGAGGAGCCGCAACAACCGGGAATAATTCGCCAAGGTCGATCTCAAATTCCTTCAGATATTTGGCATCGGCATCGGCCCAGGTGCCTTCTGTTTTAGTTCCAATAAAATCCCAGAGTACTTCATCGGCTGGGAACACAGCGTTCTTTGCTCCCATCTCAGAGGCAAGGTTGGCAATGGTCATGCGGTCGGCAATACTCAGTGATTTTACTCCTTCGCCATGATATTCAATCGACATATAGTCGGCGCCGTCGGAACCCATCATTCCGATGATCCAGAGGGCAATATCTTTTGCATAAACGCCTGCATTCAGTTTGCCTTTCAGCGTGATCTTTATTGACTCTGGTACGCGAAACCAGGTTTCGCCTTGTTTCCACAGTCCAGCCGTTTCGGTACGGTCGATACCGGCCGAAAAGGCATTGAAAGCGCCTGCAGTACAGGTATGACTGTCGCTTCCAACAATGATCATGTTCGGACGGGCATGCAGCGACATCAACTGATGGCAGATGCCATCGCCCACATCATGGAATTTCTTAATTCCCTGTTTGGCCACGATGTCGCGGATCTTCTGGTAGTCGTTGGCGAGTTTGGCATTGGTCGGTGGTGCGTTGTGATCCAGCACAATCAGCAACTGTTCCGGAAAAGCAACTTTATCGCCGCCCATCTTGGTGAATGTGGCATTGATACTTGCTGTATTATCGTGCGAGAGCACAAGATCGGGCTTTTTAAAAACGATGCTTCCGCAATCGGCACCGAGAATCTTTTCGGCAAATGTTTTTCCTGACATAAGTGTTTTTTTTAAAATTTACTACAAAGTTATAGTCTATTTCTTAATGGAAAAATTTTAATGAAATATTTATCCATTTGTAAGGTAAAAACAACCCATAAAACCTTTGAGGCAATGCAAGAAACTTTAAGAGTTACTTGCCCGACCATGCGGATTTTTTTGCACTAAACAGAATAAAATTTTTTCAGCCAAAATACTGACAAATAAACTCAATCTAGCGACTAAACGACTAATATTTTTGCAAAATTTCCATATCTTTGCCGTTAAAATCCTCATTATGAAGAAAGCACGGCATTTCGTTCTGATTTTATTTTTTCCCTTACTTTTCTCTGCTACCAACGCCCAGCCATGGATGAGCAAACCCTACCTTGAAAAAAGCAAGAGCGAGGCAAATTTTTATGATATACAAAAAGCTTTTTATACCTATTGGGGCGACCAGCCTTATTTGCGCAGCAAGGGCTACAAACCCTTCAAACGCTGGGAATACCATATGGAACCCAAATGTTACCCGGATGGCAAAATTCCGGATCCCATGAAATATTATAGCGAGTATAAGAAGTTTGTTGCAGGCATTTCTGCTGAAAACAGAACAAAAGCAGGTGTCATGTGGACGCCCCTCGGCTTAAACTCCTGGACCAACGGGAACAGCGGCTACAATCCGGGAAACGGCCGTCTGAATGCCGTTACCGTTGACATGAATAACCGCAACAACATTTACGTGGCTGCCCCGTCGGGCGGTATATGGATTACCAAAGACGGCGGCATGTCGTGGAACACCACCTTCGACACCATGCCGGTATTGGGCACTTCTGCTGTTGCCATACATCCCGACAATTCCAATATCATATTTATCGGCACAGGTGACCGCGACGCCATGGATACCCAGGGCACGGGAATCTATAAATCGCTGGATGGCGGATCCACATGGAGCTCCTGTGGCCTCAATTTCAATCCTTCATACCGGAACATCAATAAAATCCTTATCAACCCCCAAAACCCTAATAAAATGCTCGCAGCTTGCAGCGACGGGATTTACCGTTCAAAAAACGGCGGCAGCTCCTGGCTAAAAATTTATTCCGGTGGAGAAGTAAAAGACCTGAAATATAAACCCAACGATACCAATGTTATCTATGGCAGCGGAAAATATTTCGTGCGTTCGGTTAACGGAGGAAATTCATTTTTCAAAAACACCACAACCCTTCCTTATGATACCGTAAGAATAGAAATTGATGTAACTGTGGCAAATCCCGAATTTGTGTATGCCTTAGTTTCTAACAGCAACAGTTCCTTTGAAGGAGTGTACCGTAGCACCGACGGAGGACAGACTTTTGTTTCGCGTTGCCATACTCCCAATATTTTAGGGTATTCCGAAGATGGCAGCGACGATGCCGGACAGGCATGGTACGATCTGGCTATAGCCGTTTCGCCCAACAATGCAAATGAAGTATATGTAGGCGGCATCAACGTATGGAAATCCACAGACGGAGGAGCTAACTTCGAGGTGAATACCATGTGGTACACCGGCAGTCCTTTTACTTATATACATTGCGACATACATTCGTTAAACTTTTATGGCGACACCCTGTATTGCGGCAGTGATGGCGGAATATTTTACACAGCCGATCACGGGGCCTCCTGGGTGGATATCAGCGAAGGACTTGGAATTTCGCAGTTTTATGGCATGGGCGGTTGCGAGGGCTGGCCATATATCATCGCTGCCGGAGCACAGGATGTGGGGTCGAACGTTTTAAGAAACGGCCAGTGGACACACGTTTTCGGTGCCGATGGCATGGATGCTATCGTCAATAATTTCGATCCACAGAACATCTATGTATCCTTCCAAAGCGGCGGATTGCTGAGATCGTATGACGGCGGCGAAAACTTCGACGACGCACGGCCTAACGACAGTATCAGTGGCAACTGGGTAACTCCTTATGTGATGCACCCCTCCGACGGGAACCTGCTTTTTGCCGGTTTCGACGACGTATATAAAACTACGGACGGGGCTCTTTCCTGGACACAAATTTCTAACAACCTGGCCAATGGTTTTGATATCGACAAACTGGCCGTAGCCGCTTCAAACAGCAATTATATCTATGCCTCCGAAAG
>DAONFU010000189.1:0-3827 GCA_035403765.1 Bacteroidales bacterium | reverse complement strand
CCCTGCAGGGCAAGAGGCCATATGGCTGGCCATACCAGCGAGTTGGCTAAGCCGAGCAGCGCTACAAACAACACGGTATAAGGAATAGTCAGGGTAACAGTTTTAAAAGTAACCAGATCGACAAAGGGAATATTCAACATCAGTTGCGCAGGTACCAGAACCGCTGCCAATGTAAAGATAATGCCTGTTATGGCGCATCCCGTCAGGGCATTGCGTTGCGAGAGCACCCTGGGAATCAACGCTACCCCTACAAAATACCCGATGACCATAAAAACAAGCATCAGCGAGGTGAAGTATTTTGCCGAGCTCATGGCGATGTTCAGCGATTCGCCATAGCGGATGATGGTATCGCCCGAGATTACTTCCACGCCCACATAAAAAAACAAAGCCACCACGCCCAGTATCAGGTTGCGGTGTTGGAAAATGCCCTGATGCTGTGCGAGATGCTGTGTATCATCGCCGTTTTCCTGGTTGACTTCCGGCAATTTTGCAAAACGCACCAGGAGAATCATCAAGGCTAAAAAAATGGTCATGAACAGGTAGGGAATAATCATACGCCCGGCAAGCTCATCCAGCAGAGAGGCACGTTGCAGCGCATCGGTGGTCTCCGAAAGGGATATCTTTATCTGTTCGGCATCATGCAGCAGGAAAGAAGCCAGCAGTATTGGCGCCAGAACGCCAGCTACTTTATTGCAGATACCCATAATGCTGATTCGTTTTGCGGCGCTTTCTATCGGCCCGAGTATGGTAACATAAGGATTGACGGCTGTTTGCAGCAGCGCCAGCCCAGTGCCCAGCACAAACAATCCTGTAAGAAACAATAAATAGGAGCGTGTCAAAGCCGCGGGGATAAAAATCAGCGCCCCTGCCGACATCACGGCAAGCCCAATGGCCATTCCGTTTCGGAACCCGAAGTGTTCAATAATTTTTGACGACGGTATGGCCATCACAAAATAAGAGATATAAAAGGCAAAGGTTACCAGATAGGCCATCACATCGCTGAGCTCGCAGGCGGTTCGCAAAAAGGGTATCAACGCACCATTCAGCCAGGTTACGAAGCCAAAGATAAAATACAAAATGCCTATTACTGTGATTGATAACAGGTAACTTTTTTTGTTCAGGCTCCCGTTTGTTTTTTCCATGTTTTATTGGTTTACGAAATCAAGTATTTTGCATTTTTATGCATACATTTCTTTTCGGCACAGCATCTGCGAAAAAAGCAAAAATACAATTTTGATCAAAGCACAGAAATAAAACCTGATGATATTGTCAACAGCGGAATGTGTAAATAAAATAAGCCTGTGTCTGATACGGTTTTATTGCATCGGTTCTTCCGGGGTTTCTTCATCCACTTCGAGTTTGAATCCCGTACCGTGAATGTTGGCAATACGGATCTTATCATCATCTTTCAGGTACTTCCTTAAACGGGTGATGAAAACATCCATGCTGCGTCCGGTAAAATAATCGCTGTCGCCCCAGATTGATTTCAGGGCAATTTCCCTGTGTACCAGTCTGTTTTTGTTCACACACAAAAGCTTCAGCAGGTCAGCCTCTTTTCGGGTAAGGTATTGTTCACCGGCGGGTGATTTCAGTATCATGTTGGTGTAGTCAAAAGAAAAGGAGCTCAGGGTATATACTTCCACGTTGTCAATAAGCGGAAACTGCGATTTTTTTACTGCCCGCCTGATGATGGCTTCGATACGCAGACTTAGTTCTTCGGTGCTGAATGGCTTGGTAATATAATCGTCGCATCCGATCTGAAATCCTTTGATGCGGTCTTCTTTAAGGTTTTTGGCCGTCAGAAAAATAATGGGAATTTCCTTATTGGTTTTTCTGATTTCTTTGGCAACGGCAAACCCGTCTTTTTTGGGAAGCATGATATCCAGAATAATCAGGTCAAAATGCTCCGATTGAAATAGGTCCAGGGCGTCTTCGCCATTTTCGGCAAAAACGGTTTCATACAAAAGAATTTCTAGATAATCCTTCAGGACTAAGCTTAAATTAGGGTCGTCTTCGACCAGTAAAATCCTTGTTTTGTTGCTGCTACTTGTTGTTGTGTTCATCGTGGTTGATTTTATTAAAGTTTAATGGAAAAAATAATTCAAAAACAGTGCCTTTGTTCAATTCGCTTCTCACCAGGTTGACGGCGCCCTCGTGGGCATCCATTACCGATTTTACATAATACAATCCCAGTCCAAAGCCTTTCACATTATGGATATCACCGGTATGGACGCGGAAAAATTTCTTAAAAATATTTTTTTGATTGTTGGGACTTATGCCCATGCCATTGTCTTCAATCAAAATACTTATTCCCTGATTGCGGTTGGTGGTAGTAATCTTTACCGCCGGGGCGCCGATGGAATACTTCACTGCATTGTCGAGCATGTTGGTAAAGACATTGATAAAATGCAGCTCATCGGCCTTGATAACGGTTTGTGTGGCTTTTAAATCAGTAGTTATCAGCCCGCCTTTTTCCTTTACCATCATATTAAAAATATCCACCGAGTTTTCGATAAGCTTATGGACATTAATCATCACGGGATTTAACTTGAGTGTGTTGTGATCCAGTACCGACATCTGAAGCACCTGCTCTACCTGATTCCGCAGACGCATGTTTTCGTCGTATATGATGTTGGCATACTTTCTGGTTTTTTCGCAATTTTCCGACACCTGTGGCTTCATAAGCATTTCGGAAGCTACCGAAATAGTGGAAATGGGTGTTTTGAGCTCGTGCGTCATATTGTTGATAAAGTCATTTTTCATTTCCGAAATTTTCTTTTGTTTGAGCAATGATAAAATGACATAAGTAAAGCTCGACACAACTATGAGTAGAAAAATACCTGAAAGAATAATCAGCCACAAAAACATTTTTCGCAGGATAATGTTCTTTTCATTCTCGAAATGTATGGTAACCACAAAGTTGTTCCTGTCGTTGAGCCGGGATAAGGATATTTTGTGCCACGAATTGGATATCTGGCCAATATCTTCTACAGAATAATTACCACACAACAAATCATTGTTAATGGTATCCAGCAGGGCATAATTATACTCTATTTTGGGCTTAAAATGGCCAAATTCGTTGTCCATCATAGTATCCAACACGGTACAAATGCCGTCGTGAAACCATTGTGTCAGCAATACCGAATCCTTTTGTTCAGCGCACGTATCCTTAGGGTTCACACAAATAAACTTTTCGCGATAATCATAGAGCTGTTTTTCAATTTTCGAAAGCTTACTTTGTACCATAAGATTAAACTCGTTTGTTCGCAAATCAATGGCCCGTTTTATCCACAATACCTGTGTCAAAACAATCCCCATAAGCGACAGCGTGGTAATAATCAATATGAATTGTGTCAGCCTTTTTTTCATTACACAAATATAAGTCTTTTCCCCGCCAGAAGTACCAAATGTTAAATCTTAACGATTATTTAACATGCTAATTTGCTGAAATTAATACTTTTAGGCAATATTGCATGGGTTTTTTAACAATATCAGATTGTTTTATTTAGTATTGTTATATTAACAATTTGTGTCGGGAAAAAAAATAAAAACCTGAAAAAAAATTATCTTTGACCAGATAAAGATAATATAACCAAAGAAAAAAATCAAAATAACCGAAAAACTCATGTTTGAAAATATTGAATCCGGGATCACACACTGCGAGGAAAAAACAGTAACTTATAACGATACGGCAGCATATTACGGCTCGGGAATGGTGGAAGTTTTTGCCACTCCGGCTATGATAGCCCTCATGGAACAAACTGCGATGAAAGCCGTGCTCGGGTACCTGCCCGAAGGGTATAACACCGTGGGCACCGAGGTTTGTG
>DAONFU010000188.1:0-3838 GCA_035403765.1 Bacteroidales bacterium | reverse complement strand
CAATAGGAATATAGGGGATTAATGTAAACAAAAAGATGATAGCCGGAAACATGGCAATGAAAAACTTATATGCTACCGAGCTGGCCCTCGTGGTGATGGCGCCATCGGTCAGGCCCCTGATAAAAAAAACAACCACATCATACAGCGGCATATCGTCAAAACCGGGCAGGGTAACTCTTTTGGTGATTAGTTTCAGCACCCTGAAGATCCTCGAAGACTTAATCCTTTCTATGAAAGTTATTTTTTTTTTCATTCAACGGCTTTCAGGCTGAGGTCAAGGCTTTTGATCTGATGTGTGATGGCTCCGACAGAAATAAAATCCACACCGGTAAGTGCGTATTCGCGGATGTTTTCGAGATTGATGCCCCCCGAGGCTTCGGTTTCGAATTTTCCGCCTATGACTTCCACGGCTTTTTGCAGGTCGGCAGTACTGAAATTGTCGAGCATGATACGATCTACACCGCCCACATTCATCACCTGATTCAGCTCGTCAAAGTTGCGGACTTCGATTTCAATTTTTAGGTTTTTTCCTACCCGCTTCAGGTAGGCATGTTCGGCTTCAATCGCTTGTTTTATGCCTCCTGCAAAATCCACATGATTGTCTTTTATCATCACCATATCGTACAGTCCCATACGGTGGTTTATGCCGCCACCGAGAACCACGGCCATTTTTTCAAAAATTCGCATGTTGGGTGTGGTCTTACGTGTGTCGAGCAATCGTGCCCTGGTGCCTTCGAGCTCACGTACGTATTGGCTGGTGGATGTGGCAATGCCGCTGAGACGTTGCATGAAGTTGAGCACGTTTCGTTCCGCAATAAGCATCGAGCGACAGCTTCCGCTAACATAAAAAACGATATCGCCTTTCTTTATCGGGTTGCCATCATTTATAAGCACTTCAATACGGAGGTCCGGATCTATTTTTTCAAAAACCAGTTTGGCAATTTCCACGCCGGCCACTATGCCGTCTTCCTTCACCAACAGTTTCATTTTTCCGGTAGCGTCCTCAGGAATGGTAGCCAATGAAGTATGGTCGCCATCGCCAATATCTTCGGCAATGGCCTGCTCTATAAGATGTAAAATGTTATTCATTTTTTATAATTAAGCGTTTGCGCTAAATTACAAAAAATTGGGGCAGATAAGATATTTATCAGGAAAACTATTATTCCTGTTCGAACTGTAACTGATGAACCAGGGGAATGCCGTCCCTTTTTTTGATAAGAAAATATGTTTTGAAAGTAGCGGCCTTGGAAATCAAGGTGCCTACTGCAAATTGCGAGCCCTCGTTGGAGGAACCCTGTTGATTTATCTTAAAGGATGCCGGCGGGTATTTGGTAAAGAAATCTTTGACGATCATTTCGGCTTGCGATTTGCTGTATGTGCCTTCGGTGCCGGGAAGGGTAAGGTCGATGCTGGGGCTGAAAAACGATGCCAGTTTTTTTGCATCACCGGTATTGATAGCTGCTGCCACGGCTGAAGTGATGTCGTCCTGAACAACAGCAAAGGTAGAGTCGCCTGTTTTCGGAACAATTTGCTGACTGGCAAAAACACAGCTTGTAATTAAACAAAAAATTACTATGATTAGTGAATGTCGCATTATTATAATTTTTTATATTTATTGCAAAAACCAAGCCACAATAACTTCATAAAAGTACACGAACAAAGTTATAAACTTTTGGCAAAGGTTTTATGATTTTTATATTTGTATAATTTTACCACATAATTTATACCATGAAGATTACATTGCTTTTGACAGGGAAAACAGAGGCGGCGCCGGTTAGGGAATTGATGGAAGACTATGCCAAAAGGATGGGCCATTATATTAATTTTGAGATAATTGCCACTCCGGAACTCAAGAATATAAAAAACCTTTCTATGGAACAATACAAACAAAAAGAATCGGAGATTCAAAAAAAATACCTGGCAAAATCCGATTTTATTGTATTGCTGGATGAATATGGCAAAGAATATACATCCGAACAATTTGCACAGTTTTTAGAACATAAATCAGGGATAGGAATAAAAAACCTGATGTTTGTGGTTGGAGGCGCCTATGGCTTTTCCGGTGAAATAAAAAAGATGGCTCATGGCTGCCTGTCACTTTCTAAAATGACTTTTCCGCATCAGTTGGTACGTTTGATTTTTTTGGAGCAGTTATACAGGGCTTTTACCATCATCCGCAAAGAAAAATATCATCATGCCTGATTGTTTTTTTTCTTTATTCTCAATCTTTTGCGTTTGTTGAGCAGGATGGCGGTAAAAAACAATACTATCAGTGCGGCAGACAAATATAGGGCGATTTTCCCAAGATAGTCGCCATAGCGGGCATAAAATGTCATGCGGGAATTTGCGTTGATAGCCATGGTCATCACCTCTGGAGACCAGTAGGCGGTAGGCATAAAGACATCTCCTTTTTGGTTGATATAGGCCGAGATGCCGGTGTTGGCAGCCCGGGCAATGCTCCGGCGTGTTTCAATCGCCCGCAGACGGGCATACTGAAAATGTTGCCTGTGCCCGGCGGTATTTTCCCACCAGCCGTCGTTGGTGATGATGAAAATAAGGTTGGCGCCATTGCGAATATACCCTGTTACAAAATCACCGTATATCGATTCGTAACAAATAACGGGAGCCACTTTGCACGGGCTGTTTTCGGCGCCAAATGCCGTGCGTTCTTCTTGTGTGCCGTTGCTTCCGGTCATACCACCCAGGTCGATGGCAAATTTTGCAAGGGGTTTGAGCAGTTTTGGAAAAGGCATCATTTCTACTCCGGGCACCAGCTTGGATTTGTGATAAAGCTGCGGTACAAAAGCAGAGTCTAAATACAAGGCGGTATTGCATACATCGTAATAGTACTTGTCCCGCTCGGAGTAACGGGCCGTTCGCGAAAGCTTTTCGCCTTCATTAAAAATCTTGAAAGAAGAAATGCCGATAACAATTTTCAGTTTGGGATGTTTGCTTATCAGGCTTTTCAAACTGTCGATGCTTGCCGATTCTTCCATTTCGTTTTCGTTGATGTATTCCGGCAGTGCCGTTTCGGGGCAAACCAAAAAATCTGTATTATTATCAACTTTTTGTTTCGCCAGGCCGAGAATACTGTTGAGCTGTTCTTCGATGGTTATGGAGGTGAATTTTCCGTAAGGATCCACATTGGGTTGTACCACAACACAGCGGTAGGGCGCTTCTTTCTCGGAATAGGAATAATACATGGTTAAGGAAAGGGCTATCGGGATGGCCATTAGCAATACCGATGATGTGCCATACAGATATACATCTTTTCGTGATTTGAAGCGGCCAAGGATGCTCGTCAGCAATTTATAGAAGAGAATATTGAATAGCAAAATCCAGATATCTCCGCCAAAAACACCGGTAAATTCATACCATTGGACAAATTCGGGATAGTTGGCAAAGCCGTTGCCCAGGTTGAGCCACGACCAGGTGAGATCCCAGTCTAGATGCAGAAATTCAAAGCTTATCCATAGTAGAATCAAAATATAGTATCCGCCCCGCGATTTAAAAACAGTTCGCCTGATGAGGTGATATATCAAAAAAGTGACCGCCATAAACAATGAATTGAGTACTACGGCCATAGAAACACCAAAAGTGGTGGAATAATATATCCACCATGTGGTAAGGGCGTTCCAGATAAAAAAAGCGATATAAGCGTAAAAAAATACACTGGATTTGATGAAATTATGCCTGTTTTTGGCAATAAAATCTTCTATATATAGCAGCGGAACAAAGGCGATAAAGAGCAAAAAGGGAAATCCCCTGGCCGGCCATGCCAGTGAAAGTAATAACCCACTAAGTATCGACAGTAAAACCAGGTGTCCTTTTTTCATCG
>DAONFU010000187.1:0-3869 GCA_035403765.1 Bacteroidales bacterium | reverse complement strand
ACCGACTGGGTTTATGAAGAAGAATTCAGCATTACCAAAGCCTTTTTCTGGTCGCCCGACAGCAAAAAAATCGCTTTCCTGCGTTTCGACGAAAGCCAGGTAAAAGAATACCAGATGACTACCTATGGCGACCTGTATCCCGAGCAATACAAATACAAGTATCCGGTGGCCGGCGAAGACAACAGTGTGGTAACGGTGCTGGTGTACGACGCGAGCAATCCCGCAGCCCCAGCGATGAGAACCATGGATATCGGTACCGAAACCGACCAGTACATTCCCCGGATATGCTGGACAAAAGATGCCAATTCCCTGGCTATTTTCAGGATGAACCGGCTGCAGAACAAACTCGAAATACTGCTTGCCGACGTATCAAATGGGAGCAGTAAAGTATTTTTAACCCAGGAAAACAAATATTATATTGAAATTACTGATGATTACAAATTTCTCGACGACGGAAAACACTTCATCATCATGAGTGAACTCGACGGATGGAGCCACATCCACATGTATGACCTCAACGGAAACCACGTTAAACAACTTACGCAGGGCGATTGGGATGTGATAAGCATCAAGGGCATTGATGAAGCCAAGCAGACCATTTATTATATTTCGGCCGAAAGCCAGCCCTATAACCGCGATTTGTATAGCATAAAATTCGACAGCAGCGGAAAAAAAAGATTGCTCAAAAAAGATGGAAGCTATGAGGCAGAATTCAGCAAAAACCATCAGTATTTTGTCGGGACATACAGTGATGGCAACACCCCGCCGCATATTGCCATTTACAACAATAAAGGCAAAGAACTGCAGGTACTTGCCGACAATCAAAAACTAATAGACAAAACAGAAGAATACGGTTTTTCCAAAAAAGAGTTTTTCAGTTTTACCAGCCCGGGCACCATCAAGCTCTACGGATATATGATAAAACCTCCGGATTTTGACCAAAACAAAAAATATCCCGTGCTGATGAACGTGTATGGTGGTCCAAACAACCAATACGCGCTGAACGAGTGGGATGCTTTTGATATGGTCTGGTACCAGCATCTGGCACAAAAAGGTTATATCATCGTGTGTGTTGACGGGCGCGGCACCGGCTCACGAGGCGAACAATTCCGAAAATGCACGTATATGGAACTCGGAAAACTTGAAACCGAAGACCAGATAGAAACCGCCAAATATTTAGGCGCCCTGCCCTATGTGGATGCAAAACGCATTGGCATCTGGGGATGGAGTTACGGCGGATTTATTTCGGCTTTGTGCATGACAAAAGGCGCAGATTATTTTAAAACAGGTATTGCCGTGGCCCCGGTTACCAACTGGCGCAACTACGATAATATATATACCGAACGCTATATGCGCAAACCCCAGGACAACGCTTCGGGCTACGATGATAACTCGCCGGTAAAATTTGCAAAAAAGCTAAAAGGAAAATTCCTGATTGTTCACGGTTTTTCAGACGATAATGTGCATGTGCAGAACAGCATGGAACTTGTGGATGCGCTGGTAAATGCCAACAAACAATTCGAAATGCAGTTTTATCCCAACAAAAATCATGGAATTTACGGAGGCTATACGCGTTATCACCTGTATAAAAGGATGACGGATTTTATTCTGGAGAATCTTTAGAAAGAATTATCCCAGATCGGCTTTTACTTGAGAAGACCTTGCAGCAACAGAACGGCAATACTGCTTTTTTAATGAAAATAAAAACGGGATTTCACTATAAGGATTGATAATATTTTTTGATTTTATCCGACATCAGCATCCTTCTTTCTTACAGAAAAGTCGAAATCTGGTGCTGGTTTACAGAATATTTTTGCGCTTGCATATTATTGTTTTGTTTTGGTAAGTTCTTCAATTTTCTCTGTCAGTTTTTCAATTTTTTCAGTAAGTTGTGTAACTTTTTTTTCAAGTTCATGAGTGTTATCACTTACCATGGCGTCAACAAAAATAGAGTTGACCAGTGACAGGCCGATAATACCGCCTCCCATCAATAAAACAGCAAAATACAACTTCGAAAAAAAGGCAATAATCATGTTTGTCCGCAACGCGATCAAATCCGGGATTTCGTACCACCCTTCCACGGAAAAAAGTCTGAAAATGGAATAAAACGCCTTCACAGGATTGCTGAAATATTCAGGCACAACATTCTTATACAAGGCGCAGGTTACTATGGAAACCATAAATATTATCAGACAAAATCCGGCGATCACTATGTATGAAGCTTTCAGTGCACGCTGGATGGAGGCAATAAACGTGGAAACATGTGGAAAGAACCTGATCAGTCTGAAGAATTTAAAAACCCTGAATACCCTGAGCGCAAGAAAAACATTCAAATTCAGTATGCTGTTGGTAAAGAAAATAGCGGCAATCGAAGGGATTGAAATGATAATTAAAACAAAATCCAGCCTGTTCCATGGATCCGAGATATAATTTTTAAAACCCTTATCGATGATTTTTACTACCATTTCTACGACAAACAACAGGGTAAAAACAGGCTCGAAATAATCAAGAATATTTCCGTTCAGGTCAAATTCCTGTACGAATATCAGCAACGCATTGGCCACGATAAGCATGAGAATGAAATGATCATTCAGAAATAGACTTTTTATGCTGTTTGAACTTTTATTTTGCATTGTTTTCCTGAGCTATTTAATCTTATGTTTTAAGGGTTTTATGAATAGACTATATTCATTTTTTGTTTTTCTTTTTTCATTGGCCAGCAAACATTCCCGCTGTGTATTTATCATACAGTTCAAACAGAAATTCTATGCGTTTGGTTTCGTTGTTGAAGGGTTGCGGGCGGTAGCAGAGGTCAAGGGCTTTGTCGAGTTCGTTATGGGCTTTGAAAAAGAAAGGTGGCATGCTTGTTTTTCGATTCATTTTTTCTTTATCTGTTGCTGTATTTTTATTAATTCCCGGTCAAAATCTGACTCAATAATTTTATCCTGAATAACCCGGTACTTCTCAAATTCGGTTTCGGCTAATGCCAATGCAACTTCGTGTGATACGCTCCCTTGATGCCGTAGTATGGCCTCTTCATTGAACTGCAAAAACGAATCAAGTTTTTCTGCCCAATCTTTCATATACATCACTATACCCTTGCCAGCCTGCCGCTCCGCATAATCAAGGTACATAGAAACAATTCGGTTCAGGCCATCCAATTCTTTTTCGTTAAGATAATTTTTGGCGATACCGATATCTGATTTTCGGATACTCCCCTTAGGTGCATTTTTCCAAGTGGTCAACCCCATATTTTTCTTTGTGCTGTCAACTCTTGAAGCAATGATTTCTGCAGCGGTCTGCCCAGTTATTGCCCAATGCAGTTTGTTCTGAACCATTGCAAAAAAATCTTTGGTAATCTGATCGTTTACATTATAATCAGCACTGCATTGGGAATAAATATCCGTGATCTTCTGGTAAAACCGTCGTTCACTAGAACGTATATCACGTATCCTGGCAAGCTGCTCTTCAAAATAATCCTTGCCGAAAATCACAACAGGGTTCTTCAGTCGTTCATCATCCATAATGAAGCCCTTGATGATGTATTCTTTGAGCCGTTCAGTGGCCCAGATGCGAAAAGCAGTTGCACGGCTGCTGTTTACTCTGTAACCAACAGATATAATTGCATCAAGGTTGTAATATTTTACTTTTGATTCCTGCGTTTTCCCTTCAATAGCGCCATGCTGAGTGGTATGTTCCAAAATGGAACTGACCACTTCCTCCTTTAACTCACCTGTATCGAAAATGTTTTTTAGATGCTTGGATATTGCAGGGCGTTGAACACCAAACAAGTCTGCTATTTTCTGCTGGCTAAGCCAAATAGTTTCATTTTGAAGATATACCTCCACCTTTACTTTGCCATTGGCAGT
>DAONFU010000186.1:0-3871 GCA_035403765.1 Bacteroidales bacterium | reverse complement strand
ACAGGGCGCAAACGTGATCGTCCGGCTTTCAGAATAGCCTCATCCAGGCTGTTTCCCCTGTCGCGCATCAGGTTGGTAAAGTCGATTAGTACAATAGCATTTTTAACGGCAATCCCAATAAGCAGAATGGCGCCCAATGCAGCAATGATACTTAAGGTTGTCTTTGTCATTACCAGGGCAAGGATAACCCCCGTAAAGGCAAATGGAACTGACACCATGATGATCAGCGGCATCTTGAGTGATTCAAATTGCGAAGCCATAACAAGGTACACGAGCACAAGACTCAATAATAGTAACAGGGCCAGATCCTTGAAAGAATCCTGAAGGTCTTCATAAGAACCGCCTACATTCATCATGATACCGGAAGGAACATCTACTTTTTTCACTTCAGCTTTGATTTTGTTTGCCAATTCGCCCAGAGATACTTTATATGGTGTAGCCTTAATGGTAACCACCCTTTCGCGGTGTTCCCTTTCAATATTTGGTGGTGACCAGAACTCTTCTATTTTAGCAATATCTCCCAGCCTGATCATACCTGTGGCGCTGGGGATGCTTATATTTTCTATATCGACTATGGAACTTCTGTACTTTTCTTCAAATCGTACCAACACATCATATTCATTACCGGATTCACGGAACTGAGTCGCTGTCAAGCCCAGGAACCTGTTACGGATCATGGTGGAAACAACAGCGGTACTTAATCCGTTCTGCGACATCTTATCTTTATCCAGCGTTACCCTTAATTCAGGTTTTGATTTTTCCCGGCTGATGATCACATTTTTGGCGCCTTCAATTTTCTTGATTTTCTCTGCCAGATCATTAGCAAGGGCTGTGGTCTGGTCAAAATCGTATCCATATATCTGTAGATCCACGGTACTTCCACCACCCATCATATTCATACTGCTTCGGGCAGTAACATTGTATTTTACTATTTCCGGAATGGTTTCCAGATAATTACGAAGTTGATCGGCAACATCGGCAGTAGAACGTGTTCTTTCAGAGGCGGTAACAAGTTTTACTATTACATTAATGATATTTGAACCTGAATTGGAAAACAATGCCGCTACGCCAGCCTGATCGTTGGCTCCCGAAGATGTTGATGTCAGCACCTTTTCGGGAATCTCCCTATTGATAAAGTCTTCGATTTTCTTGGTAATCTTAACCGTTTCATCCACCCTGACACCAGCCGGAAGCTCTATTTCTGCAGAAAAACGTCCTTCGTCGGTCTCGGGAATAAATTCCGTTTTCAGGGTGGTGGCAAGCCCAACCGAAACCAAAAAGATGACAACGGCCCCAATAACCACAATCTTCTTGTGATGCAAACTCCATCTCAGTGTTCTTACGTAAAAATTATCCAGTCGGTCCAAAATTGGTATTACCAGATGTTCATGACTAAACCACCCCGGTTTTTTCTTAATCGGTTTTAATCCCAAAAACTTTGAGCTTAACATAGGAGTGATGGTGATGGCGGCCAGTGCTGATGTCAAAATTGTTATTGTCACTATCCAACCCAATTGTTTAAACATGATACCGGTCATTCCGGATACCAGTGTCAGCGGGAAGAACACGGCGACAATCGTGAGGGTGGAGGCAATTACAGCAAGCCACACCTCATTAGTGGCATAAATAGCTGCTTCACGCGGCGAACTGCCACGCTCAATGTGCCTTGTAATATTCTCGAGTACCACGATCGCATCATCCACCACCATCCCGATACCTATGGACAAGGCCGAAAGAGAAATAATATTTATAGTGCTGCCTGAAATTCCCAGGTAAATAAAAGCAACAATCAGCGAAATAGGAATTGTCAGGATAATGATGAACGTAGCCCTCCATTTTCCCAGGAAGAAAATTACCACCAGCATCACAAATAAAAAGGCAAAAAGCAGTGTCTCCGTCAGGTTGTTAATAGAGTTTGTAATAAAATCGCTGGTATCCCATATCGGTTCAATTTTAATATCGGCCGGCAAATCTTTTTTCAGTTCCGCGATTTTTTTGTTTACCTCTTTAGCAATCTGCACGGTATTGGCGCCGGACTGTTTCATGATCATCATACGGATACCTTTTCTGCCGTTAATTTTTTCATCAAGGCTCATCTTGCGGATGGAATCGTTAACGACAGCCACATCTTTCAGGTAAATGGTTTTTCCCTGGTAGTTGGTAAGGACGATATTTTTTATCTGTTCGCTTTGCTCAAATTCGCCCTGAACCCGAAGCGGGTAACTCATCTGTCCCATATCCACCGTTCCGGCAGGCATATTAAGGTTCTCTGCACGCAATACATTACCAATCTGTTCTATGGTCAGGTTGTATGCCTCCATTTTCCGGGGATCAACATTTACGCTTACTTCACGGATTGGTGCCCCAATCAGGCTGATAGATCCGATTCCGTCGATACGGTTGAGGGGGTTGACCAGTTTTTCTTTCAGTTCTTCTTCAATGCCTTCATAGCTTTCATCTGCCGTAATGGCAAAGAACATGATGGGCATCATAGTGGTGCTGAACTTGAAAATAATAGGATCATCTGCACCATCCGGCAGATAACGCGTCACCATTCCCAGGGCATCCCTCACGTCGTTGGCGGCACCGTCCAGATCTGTTCCATACTCGAATTCAAGGGTAACCACAGAAGCATTATCCCTCGAGGTGGAATAGACCTCTTTCAGGTTGCTAACGGTATTCAGTGTGTTTTCAATAGGTTCAGAAATATTTGTCTCAATATCAGCGGCATTAGCACCGGAATACCCAGTATAAACCATGATAGACGGTATTTCTATTTCAGGATACAGGTCGATCGGCAGGCGGGTAAATGAGTAAATCCCGACCACAATAATTGCAATAAAAACCATCAAAGTCGTAACCGGCTTCTTTACGGCACTTCCATATATACTCATAACTTTATTTCTTTATAGTTTTGTCTAAATATCTTTGTTGCTGCTCCAAATTACTTCACCACCGAAATGTGCGAACCATCCATAAGTTTGTTCTGTCCGGCAATAATGATCTGATCCCCTTCTTTTACCTTTTCCGAAATAATCTCTATTTTGTCATCGAAACGCGTACCGATCTCCACCTCAATTTTACGGGCAACATTGTCCGCACCGGCAACAAATACAAAGTGATTGTTGGTTCCTTCCTGTTTTATTAATGCCGTAGCAGGTACAACAAGTGCGCTGGCTTCACCCAAATCGAGCGATACCCTTGCAAACATACCCGGGCGCAATTTTTCATCTGAATTGGGAATGGTAAGCTCAACAGGGAACGTACGTGTATCCGAACTGATGGTCGGATAGATTCTGAATACCACGCCCTGAAAAGATTTGTCCTTGAAAATATCAACTCCGACAGCTGCTTTCATACCCAGCTTTATCAAAGGGTAGTAGCGTTCGGAAATATTTACCTTCGCCTTCAGCGGGTTTATCTGCATCAGGGTGACAATAGCTGCTTTCCCGGCAGCAGTGTTGGGGGCACCTGAATAAAGCTCCCCGCTTTGGAAATATTTCCCGGTAACAATCCCGTTGATAGGAGAAACCAAGGTGGTATTTTTCCCAAGAAAATCCACATTCGTCTTAGCCACTTCATATTGTGTTTTTGCGGCTTCCCATTGCGCTTCCGAGATACTGTTCAGTTTATACAGTGTGTCCATGCGCAGGTAATTGGAGCGCGCACTCTGCAGTTGTTCGTTGGCATTGTTATAGTTGGTACGGTCCATGCGGGCAATCACCGTTCCTTTGCTAACACGGCTCCCGACCTCCACATTGACCTGGTCGATCCTTCCCGGAGCAGCCGGGGCATAGTTTATCTCTTCATAAGCCAGCAGGCTGGCCGTATATTCGATCTTCTGCGCAATATTTTGTTTTTCGAGCACCAT
>DAONFU010000185.1:1299-3961 GCA_035403765.1 Bacteroidales bacterium | reverse complement strand
TAACTATGATGTACCGGGGTGCAAATGCCCGTGCAATTCGGTCCTATCAGGCATCCTCCCACGCTGTTGATCGTTTCCACGATTTGTTTTTCCAGGGCAGCGCCGTCTTTGCTTTCTTCGCTGAATCCTGCGGAGAGTATGATAAACGCTTTGGTTTGTTTTTGTTTTGCTAGAATATCAACAGTTTCCGGGCAATATTTTGCTGCGATGGCGATGATGGCCAAGTCGGTCTGCGGCAGGTCGTTGATATTTTGGAAGCTAGGTATACCCTGTACTTCGGTTTCTTTCAGGTTGGTAACGTAGATTTTTCCACCATAGTTTCCATCGAGGAGGTTTTTCAGTACTTTGCCTCCGGGCTTGGTTACGTCGTTGGAAGCGCCAACAACCACTATGCTGGCAGGGTTGAATAATTTATCGTTTATCATGGCAAGACATTTTAATTAAAAGTTTGCTAAGATAAAAAAAGCTGACCAAAACAAATGAATTGTATGATAAAAAATTGAATTTTATTACTTTTGTCCACTTTTTTAATGGATTTTGAAAAATAAATTATCATGGCAGTATCTAAAAAAAAGAAAAAAAGAAAGATAAAGTACAAGAAATTTGAGTTCAAACTTTCCGAAAAGCAAAAAAAAATCATTGATAAATTCTGCCATGCCAAGAAGGTAAGCCCTAATAAAATGATGAAAACCGCCATCAGGGATTATATCAGCAAATTTGCCGATTCTTTGCCGGAAGAAGATTATATCAGCGAAAATCAGCTGAAATTATTCGATGTGGAAGAAGATCAGGAACTTTTTAATTCCGTACAGGAACAAAGTGAATTTAAAGAAACGCTGTTCTGACAAAATGGCGCATTGTGCTTCATTGGCAGAAATATTGATGTATAATGACTCCGAAAAAGACTAACCTGATATGAAAAAGAAATGGAGTACTCAAATGAAGGAAGGACAGACCGACCAGCAGAATCCTGCAGAAAACGAACAACCTGATGTGATACAGGATAAAGAACGTGAACCGGAAAACCACGAACAAGAAAAAGATGACATTATTGCAGCGCAGCAAAGCAGAATAGAAGAACTGAATAACAAATACTTGTATCTGTTTGCCGAGTTTGACAATTTTCGCAAACGCACCTCCAAAGAGCGGCTGGATATAATCAAGACCGCTTCTGCAGATGTTGTAACAGCCATGTTGCCGGTGTTGGATGATTTTGAAAGGGCTATCAGGGCTTTCCCGGATGATGAAACAGTGAAAAGCCTGAAAGATGGTGTGGTGCTGATTTATGAAAAATACCGTGCAGTGCTGGTAAAGGCCGGGTTGGAAGAAATTAAAGCGATGGGCGAAGAGTTTAATACCGATATGCACGAAGCCGTTGCCAATGTGCCCGCACAAAGCGATGCACAAAAAGGAAAAATAATAGATGTAACCGAAAAGGGATACTACCTGAATGGCGTGATAATACGTTTTGCTAAAGTGGTGGTCGCCAACTAATTTTCAATGTATGACAAAACGCGATTATTACGAAATTCTGGGTGTTGAACGCAACTGTAGTGAAGCAGAACTGAAAAAAGCCTACCGGCAGATGGCTATCAAGTTTCATCCCGACAAAAACCCCGGCAACAAAGAAGCAGAAGAGAAGTTTAAAGAAGCAGCACAGGCCTACGATGTGCTCAGCAATCCCGAAAAACGAAGTCGCTACGATCGGTTTGGCCCTGACGGTGTCAACGGTGGTAATGGATTCAACGGTGGTGGAATGAGTATGGATGACATATTCAGCCACTTTGGCGACATTTTTGGCGGTGCATTCAGCAGTTTTGGCGGTTTTGGGGGAGGGTCATCGCAGCGCCGTAAGGTCAACTACGGAAGTAACCTCAGGGTTAGGATAAAGCTCACACTGGAAGAAATTGCCACAGGGGTGGAAAAAAAGATTAACGTCAATAAATATGTAACCTGCACCGAATGCAAAGGCACAGGAGCCAAAGGAGGAAGTTCTTATAAGACTTGTTCTACCTGTAATGGCAGGGGCCATGTGGTGAGTGTTACCAATACGTTTTTAGGCCAAATGCAAACTACCTCCACCTGCCCGACCTGCGGAGGCGAAGGCCAGTCTATTACCGAAAAATGCACTTCCTGCTTCGGCAACGGCATTATCAAAGGCGATGAAGTGATCAGCATAAAGATACCTGCCGGAGTCGCTGAGGGGATGCAACTGTCGGTGAGCGGCAAAGGCAATGCTGCTGCACGTGGCGGACAGCCCGGCGACCTGATAGTGCTTATTGAAGAAATTCCTCACGCCGATTTGCACCGCGATGGCAACAACCTATTGTACACCCAATATATTAGTTTTCCTGAAGCCGTGCTCGGCACCAATGTTGAAATACCTACCCTCGAAGGCAAGGCACGTGTAAAAATTGAACCCGGAACACAGTCGGGAAAAATATTGAAACTGAAAGGGAAGGGTCTGCCTTCGCTGAATTATCATGGCCGTGGCGACCTTTTGGTTGGCATTAGTATCTGGACACCACAGCACCTGTCAAAAGAAGACAAAAGTATGGTTGAAAAAATGATGCATTCGGAAAATTTTAAACCCGAACCCGACAAAAAGGACAAAAACTTTTTTGAAAAAATGAAGGAGTTTTTTCAGTAAGCAGTTATCAGT
>DAONFU010000185.1:0-1199 GCA_035403765.1 Bacteroidales bacterium | reverse complement strand
AACAGTTACCAAACATTATAAGAACCCTGTTGCAAGACAGAAAAGAGTGCTGACAGAAATACTTGAAGAAAAATATGCCGTCTTTATTTTTCAATGACTAAAAATTATATTTTTGTGAAGATGAATCCTAAGCAAACACATTTTAGTACATGAAAGACGAAATAATTATATATCAGGCTGACGAGGCATCAACACGACTTGAAGTTAGAATTGAGGAGGATACAGTTTGGCTGACACAAGCTCAAATGGCTGAACTTTTCCAAACCTCACCACAAAATATCACGATCCATATTAGAAATATTTTCAAAGAAGGTGAGTTGACAGAAAAAGGAACATGTAAGGATTATTTACAAGTTCAAAACGAAGGCGGGAGGAGAGTTAAGAGAAATTTAAGACTCTATAACCTTGATATAATTATTTCCGTTGGCTATCGTGTAAAATCAATAAGGGGTACACAATTTAGAATTTGGGCTACTAAAATCTTAAAGGAGTATTTGCTAAAAGGTCATGTAGTTAGCCACAGGCTTGAGAGACTGGAAGGCGACATGCACGAAGTTAAGCATAAACTCGGAGAAATTGACCTGCAAATAAAAACCAGCTTGCCTAAGAAAGACGGCATATACTTCGACGGTGATACATTTGACGCCTATGTGTTTGCAACAGACATAATTAGAAAAGCCAATGACTCTATCATTCTAATTGACAACTATATTGATGAGAGCGTGCTTCTAATGCTGTCAAAGAGACAAAAGGGTGTGAAAGCTACTGTTTACACTTCAGCCCTGACAAAGGAGGCAAAACTTGATTTAAAAAAGTACAGTTCGCAATATCCTGACATTGAAATATTGCAGTTTAGCAAATCTCATGGCCGCTTTCTCATCATTGACAGAAAAACTATTTATCATATTGGCGCTTCTCTAAAAGATTTAGGAAAGAAATGGTTTGCTTTTTCAATCATAGATATTGAAGTTGAATATATACTTAAAAGACTAAATGTAGAGTAGGAAAAGACAGCATAGAATGGCAATAGGGTTTGTTGGTCAGAAATAACGTTTGGTAACTTCGGCTTGCTGTCAGGTGGGCAGACAGTGCTTATTGAAATATTTGCTTTATTTGCAATCGGCAGTGGTTTACTGACAGGAAAGGTGCTATTTAAGCCCATCCGCCACCATAGCCTTGTCAGTTGTCAGTAAACAGTT
>DAONFU010000184.1:0-3970 GCA_035403765.1 Bacteroidales bacterium | reverse complement strand
GAACTTTTTCTTGAAAAGGGATTTGAACGCACCAGCATCCGCGATATAGCCGCCAAAGCCAATATCAATATTGCCCTGCTGAACTATCATTTCAAGAGCAAAGAAAATCTGTTCGATTCACTATTTTCGGAATTGATAAGCACCTACACTCCTACCCTGAATAACATACTGAGTTCAGGACTGCCTCTTGAAGAGAAGATCACACAATATGTAAGCAAGTATATAGACATTTTGCAGGAAAACCCACGAATAACATATTTCGTTCTGTCGGTATTACAGCGCAATCCCGAAAAGATAAAGAAGCTTCAGATCTTTCAAAACCTATACGATACGGGCAATTTCTCCACCCAGTTTTTGAGTGAAATTAAAAAAAGGAATATCAAAACATACGACCCGACGCAGTTCTATATCAATATGGTTTCACTCATCACTTTTCCTTTTACCATCAAACCGGTCATTCATGAGAAAAACAGTATGAGTGAAAAAGATTTTGCAAGGTTTATGCAGGAGCGGAAAAAAATCATTGCGGACCTATTGATCCTAAGTATTAAAAAATAATATCAGATAATGAATTGGAATAATTTTTCCTATCTTTATTCCAAAATTCACTAATTGAAAAGACTTTTACATTTTTTCTTTCCTCCTGAAAAATGGAACACCATTGTTGTGATCCTGCTTGGGATTTTCTTCGGTTTTGTTTTTTTTATTTTATATATTTCTAATGCGGCCTCTTATATTTCTGACGAGCCAAAAACTTGTGTGAACTGCCATGTGATGTACCCTCAATATGCATCATGGTCGCATAGCAGTCATTTCAGAGCGACCAACTGCAACGATTGCCATGTGCCGCACAATAATTTTCTCAACAAATATTATTTCAAAGCCAAAGACGGGCTCCGTCATTCAACCATGTTCACCCTCAGGCTCGAGCCACAGGTTATTCAAATCAAAGAAGCCGGTATTAATGTGGTTCAGCAAAACTGCAAACGATGCCACGGTGAGATGGTCAGTATGGTCGCGCTTACTGAAGTTACCGGGAAAAATCACAATGAAGGCAAGGGGCACCGCTGCTGGGATTGCCACCGTGACGTGCCTCACGGAAGGGTCAACAGCCTTAGCGCCAACCCATCGGCACTGGTTCCGCGTTTATCGCCGGTAATCCCATCCTGGCTCAGCAAAGAAAAAGAAAACAGTCAAAGTATACCATTAAAAAAATAACTATATGAAAAGCATACGCGAAATAACCAAACAACGTCCCTGGGTACCCTGGGTATTATTTTTCGTTACCACCATAATTGTTTTTTTCATTGGCCTATTTGCGTCCTCCATCATCGAAAGGAGAAGCGAATCCAAATTGTACTTCCAGACTGTAAGGGAAATTTCCGAATGGGAGCCCGACAATTCCGTCTGGGGAGAAAACTACCCCCGTGAATACGAGTCTTATATATCGACACTGGACACAACATTCAGGAGCAAACATGGCGGTGCGGCAAAAATTGACTATCTTGAAAAATATCCCGAACTGGTGGTGCTATGGGCTGGTTATGCTTTTTCTAAAGATTACAAGCAGGGGCGCGGTCATTATCATGCCATCGAAGACATCATCAATACGCTGCGTACGGTGCAGCCCCAGCCGGGGACCTGCTGGTCCTGCAAAAGCACAGATGTGCCACGGCTGATGGATAAAATGGGAACGGAAGCGTTTTATAAAAGCACCTGGGTAGATATGGGCAAGGAAGTGATCAATCCTATAGGGTGTCAGGATTGCCATGACCCCAAAACCATGAACCTCCGCATTACCAGGCCCGCCCTGATCGAAGCTTATGAACGCCAGGGAAAAGACATTAACAAATCCACACATCAGGAAATGCGGTCGCTGGTATGCGCACAATGCCATGTTGAGTATTACTTTAAAGGGGAAGGGAAATACCTTACTTTTCCCTGGGACAAAGGACAAACAGCAGATTCAATGGAAGCTTATTACAATACGGTAGATTTTACTGATTTCACCCATGCATTGAGCAAAACCCCTATACTAAAAGCCCAGCACCCTGATTACGAAATGTTCATGTCCGGAATACATGCCCAGCGGGGGGTTGCATGTGCCGACTGCCACATGCCTTACCGGCGCGAAGGCGGCATGAAGTTTACCGATCACAAAATCCAAAGCCCCTTGAATAACATTTCCGGATCATGCCAGGTTTGCCACCGCGAAAGTGAAGCCACCCTGCTGCAGAATGTTTACGATATTCAGGATAAAGTCGAACAGATCCGTCACCTTGCAGAATACAATTTATTTGTGGTTCATGTGGGAGCTAAAATAGCATGGGACAACGGCGCTACTGAAGAAGAAATGAAACCGGTATTAAAACTCATCCGCAGCTCACAATGGCGCTGGGACTGGGTGGCTGCAGCAAACAGCATGGGATTCCATTCACCTGTTGAATCTTTACGCGTGCTGGCAACTTCGATTCAGTTTTCGCAGGAAGCCCGATTGCAATTGACGGAGGTATTGGTAAGACACCAGGTAAAACTTCCATTTGCCATCCCTGATATTTCCACCAAAGCAAAAGCAATGGGAATTATCGGTCTTGATAATACGAAAATCATTAATGAGAAGGACATATTCAAGAAGGATGTTTCTTCAAAATGGAAAAAAGTAACAGCCAAGTGATTCTCCTTGGAAATCTGACACCCTCAATCCAATAGCCAATAAAAATAATGGGGTGTAAAAAAGTACGCCACAATGATCAGCAAGTTGAAAATTAAAATCAGCAAATTACTGACCCCGGGATTCTTATTCTTAACAACTACCACTATAAATCTGATCAGGCTGAAAAGCAGATAGATCAACAAAAGCGGATATAAAACAAGAACCGGAATTCTCCACACCTCCCCGATGATCGTCATTGGCAAAAGCGATTTCGGGTCGAAAAGAGATGAAGTACCGCAGCAAAAAACGTGGTACAAACCGTTTGCCCAAAAAGGTATCGCCATCCAGCCAATAACAAACACGAACACGAACATACTCAGATTGGCCAGCTTGTCCGACACAGTATGTTTAGGAAAAAAAAGGCTTGTGATGAAAATTATTAAAGAAATCAATGTGAGAAGCAATCCAGAAAAAATAATACTGAACCGGAGCAGATATCCGGGATATTCTGCAGGAAAAACTTGCCAGGGATCAGCCGTTGAAGTTGCGAATGAAATCGGCTGAAAAATATTGGCCGGAATAACCAGCAGCAGCGTAATTGCCGAAATAACAAGCAATATGCGGGTTGATATTTTCATAGGTTATTATCTGTGGCGGATTTTCTGTTTTTCAGTAATTTTCCGCCATATAAAAGGGCATTCCAGGGCCAGCTCCCTGTCCACATTCAGATCGCCATTGCATTTTACCTGTTCAAGGTTTGATCCGTCGGTAAAAAACATCTGCCCGTCAACGGCCACGATCAGGTATTTGTTTTTTGATATTTCAGAATCTTTTGGTTTTTCTGCATTAAACTCGGTATAATAATCAAAGGTATTCCCCGGCAACACCATGGTCAGCTTATGATCACGGATTTTTGCAGTGAATTCCGCAGCTTTCTTTGCCGTCAAGTCTTCAGGTATAATCTGGCTTTCGTTTATGTCCACCCGGAAAGTGGTATCCGAAAACTGCCACTGATTGGGATACAACACATGCCAGGGGTTTGACAAATCAATGCCGAGGGCATTCCCTGAAATGTTTTTAATGCTGACATGAATATAAAAAAAATCCGACGTATCCGAAACATACAACTGCTTGTCGATACTAACAATCGCTAACTTGCCGTAATAGAATAACTGCTGCTCCGGTTTATCCTGTATTTGGGCAAATGAGGTGCATACCCCCAATAATAATACCAATGCCAATACTGATGTTTTGATCTTTTTCATAAAAAAGTAAACAATAAAATTAATCAAAATAAAGCTTATCTGCAAAGATAAT
>DAONFU010000183.1:0-3995 GCA_035403765.1 Bacteroidales bacterium | reverse complement strand
GCCCAGTACGACAGTTTAGCAAACTGTTGGTTTCAGCCACTCACCCACCTCTCCTGAGATGTTTATTAACTGAATTACATTAAATTATCTCAATAAATAAAAGAACTTGCCAATTTCCCATTCTTGAATGGGAGTGCAAAAGTATGAAAATGTTTTATATTGTCAAAAAATATTTTGTCAATTAGTAAATTTTCAGAGTTCATGAGTTGGTTCAGAGAAAAATTTCTAATCATTCAAAAGGCCGGGACGTCTTTTTTTGGTGCGTTCCAGGGCTTTTTCATAACGCCACTTTCTTATCTCGGCATCATTGCCCGAAAGCAACACTGCAGGAACTTTTATCCCCTGGAAATCGGCTGGTCTGGTATAAACCGGGGGGGCCAGCATGCCATCCTGAAAAGAATCGGACAAGGCAGAAGTTTCGTCGCCCAGTACGCCGGGTATCAAACGAATAACACTGTCGCAAATGATTGCTGCGGCTAGTTCGCCACCCGAAAGTACGTAATCGCCGATGGAAATTTCTCGGGTAATATACCGTTCACGGATACGTTCGTCTATCCCTTTGAAATGGCCACACAAAATAATGATGTTTTCCTTTGTTGACAAATGGTTGGCAACGGGTTGCGTGAACAGTTCGCCGTCGGGAGATGTGTAGATAACATCGTCGTAGGCACGTTCGGATTTTAGTTTTTCGATGCAGGCAGCAATAGGCTCTATCATCATTACCATGCCGGCACCGCCCCCATAAGGGTAATCATCCACACTTTTATATTTATTATTCGCATAGTCGCGCAATTGATGAAGATGTATGCTGACCAGGCCTTTTTCTTTGGATCTTTTAATAATGGAATGACTGAAAGGACTATCGAAAATTTCAGGAAAAATGGTGATAATATCGATTCGCATTTTGATGCTTTTTTTATAAAATTATCTAAAATTATTTTAAACCTCTCTAAAAAAATATAACAAAAGGCAATACATTTTAATTCTTGCTAACTGCCGAATCAACATTAATCTCGGCAGGTGGTAGTCAGAATTTATGAACAGCTACTACTATTTATGGTCAAGGGATTCCACTTCTTCCATGGTAATTCTTCTGTTTTTATAAAAAGGAACAATAAAGGCATCCGGAAAACCTGTTTCCACCATCTGAATGCGAAGTTCTTCGGCCTTTTCCTTCTGGAAAGTTTTGCCCCAGGCATATTTATACAATCCTTTGTGCCAGTATTTAAAGATGTCCTGTAATCCTTTAAAGAAAGAATCTCCGATATCCAAATCCTTATTGCAGGCCATTATCTGTATCCTGTAAACCAAATCTTCGTTGGCTGTTGTATTATCGGCAACATCGTCAGTTGATTTATCGGCGACTGCCTGCTGATTATTTTGTTGTAATCGGGCACCATTACCTTTTTTCAATCTTACTCCGGGTTTGGGGTCGGTATGGATGTTGATGCCTTTTTCACTTTTTATATTTACCTGGCCGATACCATCGATGAATCCGGTGATTCTGAATTCGGTGCGGCGGTTGAGCTGGTGATCTTCTTCGGAACACTCCGATTCCTGCGTTCCCTCACAGGGACAGTTGGTAAAAAGCTGGTATTCGCCATAACCCATACCGGTAATTCTTGAGCGCTCAATGCCCTTGCTCACGATGTAGGCAACACTGGACTGGGCGCGTTTTTCCGACAGGGCTTCATTATATGCATATGTGTTGCGGCAGTCGGTATGCGAACCCAACTCCACCATAATTGTCGGATACTCTTTCATGATTTTAACAATCTTATCCAGTTCCACTTTGGCATCGGGTCGTATATAATATTTATCGAAATCGAAATAGATATTATTTATCTGAATTATTTTAGCCAGATCAGTGCCAACTTCCATTTTCCCGATGGTTTCGCTGACTAGTATCTCGGTGGGCTGTAAAATAAGGTGTCTGTATTCAACATCTTTCGAAACGTAGCTTTCCTTGCTTAATACCAGAGCATACTTAATGCTGTCGTTGATTTTTTTGTTTTCAAGCTTTTTGATTACTTCTCCGTTATTATCTGTAACCAGGTTTTCGATAGTTCCTGACTCCTTGTCTTTAAGCACAATTTTTACATCTTTCAGCGGTTCGTTGGTTTTAGCATCCAATACCTTTATTTTCAGCGACACGCGCTGGGTATTTTCTGACAACAGTGCGGCGGAAATTTCTATTTCTCCCGGCTTGGTGATCAGATGCCGAAACTCTAGATTTTCCGTCAGATATCCTTGTTTGCTAAACAGCAGCCCGAAGTGCAGACTGTCATTAATTTTTTTGTTACCGAGTGATTTATAGGTATCGCCATGAGCGTCTGAAGTGAGGATTTCCTTTGTGCCTGCCAGCACATCATTCAATTCCACATTAACCTCTTCGAGTGGGCGGGTTGTTACTTCATCAACTATATGTATCTTCAAGGTTACTGCAAATATCCTTACGGTAGTCAGATCGGCCACAATTTCTTTTTTATCGCCGATATCAAAGGTTGAAACTTTAGTGGAGGCCTCTTCATAGGAATCTTCCTTTACCTTAAGGATGTAATTTCGGTTATAGTCTGCAGGGAAAGAAAAAGCGCCGTTAGAGTCGGTAACCGCCACTTCCATTATTTCCATTTTATCATTCAACAAGTTAATACGGACTCCGGGCAGGACCTTTTTAGTGTTCTTGTCATAGGCTATACCCTTGATCATGATGGGGTGGATGGCAAGACTATAAATATCCAGGTCGCCAAAACCGGGGGTTCCATAGCTGTCCTCAACCCGAACTGAAGCAAAATAGGCCGTGAGCGAATCCACCGGTGTGTAAAACAGGTCATCGTCAGTAGTGTTTATCGGATAGCCGATATTTACAGGTTCTGCCCAGGTAGAGTCACTTTTCAGGCGGCTGTAGAAAATATCGTAGCCCCCCATGGTTTTATGTCCCTGCGAGCAGAAATATAATATCTTGTCATACAAAAGAAAAGGGCCGTCATCATTGAATTCGGTATTAATGGTGCTGCCAAGGTTTATAGCCTCACCCCATTTTCCGTCATTTTTTTTCACCGCCTTATAGATATCAAGTCCGCCAAATCCACCTTTGCGGTTGCTGGTAAAAATAATTGTGTTTCCGTCAGAGGACAAGCTGGCATGTGTTTCCCAGGATTTGCTGTTGATGGGCGCAGGAAGTTTTTTTGGGGTTTCCCACTCCTGTTCATTATTATTGCTAACATAAATATTTCCATCGCCCCCATCGTCTTTGTAAATAAATAATTGTTTCTTATCGGGCGAGAGGCTGATAGAGGCTTCATGGTCGGCAGTATTAACTGTTGCTATATTGCTTGCTTCTGTCCATTTTGAGATTTCGCTTTTCTTGGACAAATACACATCTTCAAAATAATACCCGTTGTCTTCGATAAAATCGCCCATATTCACGTCCCTGCGTGCCGTGAAGAGCAGGGTGTTGCCATCAAGCACAATAGCCGGCGAATATTCGGGGAAGCTGGTGTTGATATGACTTCCCAGGTTTTCAACGGTAATAGGTATCGGATACTTCAGCATTTCACGGGCCACACCACACATAGCTATCTGGCGGTCGGCTTCTTTTCTCATATTTTTATCTTCTTCCAAATTTTCATCCAGAAATGATTTGAATTTTTCAGAGGCTTCTATGGCTTTATCCAGGTCGTAATTGAGCAGATAGGCGGTTCCCAGCTCAAAAAAAGCACGCAAGGGAGCTTTTCTGCCTTCGGGATTATCCATATAATCCCTGGTAACACTGTCGGCAGCTTTTTTCAAGTAAGGAATTGCCTTGTGTTTTTCGGAAGGCATATGAAGATAGCAAACACCAATATGATAAGACATATTGGCATTTCCAGGATCAGCATTTTCCAACTTTATAAATAAGGGTAATGCATCATGGTAATTTTCCATGGCAAAGAAAATAAATGCCGAATCGAGTTGATGCCGGTTACCTTTATTTTGAGCATATAAAAAGGAAC
>DAONFU010000182.1:0-4033 GCA_035403765.1 Bacteroidales bacterium | reverse complement strand
TTTGCATTTTCAAAAACACAGGCAGCCTTTTCGGAAATGATTCCTATGCGGATTTACATCAGCTACAAAAGGTATTTGTTCAAACGATGGCTATCATTGACCTGCAGCTTCAACAGTTATGCTTTTTCGGTGTACAGGCCGCAAGTGCGCTTCACAGGCTCGGTGAATATCCCTGTGAAAAATTCGGTCGTCAGCATCTCTCCTTCCATTGAAGCGGGCGGTTATGGCAGGTTTAACTGCGGCCTGGGAGTATCGGCAGCTGTAAATAAAATTTTTTACGTAGAACTACAGACATCATATATAAATTCTTATTTATTCCCCAAAAAATCTGCAGGCTTGGGTGGTTTCATTTCAATAATCAAAACATTATGAAAATGAAAAAAATAGTTGCCTTATCCTTACTGATATGCGTCCTGCAAGTGTTCACGGTTCAACTGGCCCTGGCCCAACCCTTCGTTTTTAAACACACATACGGCAATATGCCTTTTAATTATGGCCAGAAAATTATTGAAAGCAAGGATAGAGGCTATTATATTTTAAGCAATGTAAGCGCTTTGTCGGGTAACAATACTATCGACATAATCAGAACCGACTCTCTTGGTATTATTATAGACAACAAAATAATCGGAGCCGGTCCGGTGTATTGGGCCAACGATTTCATCCGAACCTCGGACAGGGGATTTCTGATCTGTGGAATAACCAATAAATATCCGGCCAACGGTTACGATATGTTGCTCATCAAAACCGATTCAAGCCTTAACCATGAATGGGAAAAAACATACGGGGGCGCCGACTGGGATATTGCTCAGTCTGTAAGAGAAACCTTCGACAACGCCTACCTAATGGTTGGCAAGACGTATAGCTACGGACCTTCGAATGATAATGTATATGTTGTAAAAACCGATTTACAGGGGGACACCCTATGGACCAGAACATTCGGAGGCGACAGCTCGGATTATGCCACCTCAGTAGATATTCTTTTTGACAGCACCTACCTGATAGGTGGCGCTACCAATAGTTTCGGATATGGAAATTACGACGGCTATGTCATAAACCTGGGACGGAATGGCGACACTATCTGGACAAGAACTTACGGAGAAGACAAGGAAGACATCATTTACAGCATAAAACAAACGCCTGATTCGGGATTTGTTTTTGTAGGGTCCACTATGAGTTATAATGCCATCCAGCACGAAAACTGGCTTATGAGGTTCGACAAAAACCATCAATATTGGTGGAGATTGCCCGAATTTTGGGACATTGGCCCTGGCGATGATATGGCTTACGATGTGTTTATCGACGATTCGGCGCGTTACGTACTAACCGGATACACCACCGGAGTAGGTATGGGCGGCAGAGAAGTGCTAATGCTTGTTATGGGCGATGGTGACGTTTTTCTTTGCAGTCTCACCGATGGTTCTGCGAATGATGAAACGGGAAACCAGGTAATTCAAACTGCTGACGGAGGCTATGTTATTGTGGGCAGCACCCAGGGTATCGGACCTTGCCTGTCGAACATATACCTCCTGAAAACAGGCAACAATTGCTATTTCACACAAACGCCGGAGCATATTCTTGCAATAAATGAACACGGCACCGCACTGTCAGAAAAGGTTATGTACATCACACCATCCCTGTCGGACGGAAAATATGACTTAATCATCCATGAGCCTTTATTTTCTGAAAACATAATGATTATGGTTTACGATATCATGGGCCGCCTTATTGTTTCCGAAAATGTGAAAAAAGCCGCGATGCAGCCCTTTCGCATAGATATTTCAGGGGCAGCTGACGGCCTGTATTTTATTGAAGTTTTGAACAAACAAAACCGCAGCACTTTTAAAGTAGTGAAGTGCGGCAAATAAAAGGATAGTATGTGCAAATTGTTCCAAAATAATAAATATGAAGTAATAATTACTGCCTTTTTGTTTTTTGTTCTGAATTTTTTTCTGAAAATTTTGTTTGTATCGGCCAAGGACATCGCCATGGACGAGCCTTTCAGTATTTACTATTCCCAAATGGACCTGGCTTCGATTTTCACTATGCTGAAAACAGAAAACAATCCTCCGCTTCATTTTTTATTATTACACTTCTGGATAAAAGCTTTTGGCATTAGCCCGCTGTCGGTGCGTTTTTTATCGGTACTGTTCAGCGCACTCACGGCCCCTGTAATATACCGCATTGGGCAAAAATTTTTCTCAAAACAAACCGGAATAATCGCAGGCCTGATTTTCACTCTTTCATTTTTTCACATGTATTTTTCTCATGAAGCAAGGGCTTACCCTATTTTTGTTTTTCTCACCAGCCTTAGTCTTTATTATTTTCTATCGGTTGTCAACCGCCCGGAAACTTGGAAGCCTTACCTTGCTTTGCTGATAGTGAATGTGTTGCTGGTGTATTCTCATTATTTCGGATTTTTTGTGGTAGCAACTGAGTTTGTTTGTATTTTTTTTGCAGGGAACTTTTCCAGGATATGGAAAAAAATGTTGTTGGTGTTTATTTTACTGATACTGGCCTATATTCCCAATGCGCTGATTTTATGGCAACGCTTCAGCATATCCCTTGGACAAGGCACGTGGGTGAGGCCACCTGAAATTACGGAATTATACGGCAACCTGAACCGCTTTTTGAATTCAAGGATGGTGATGGCGGCTATGCTTGTTATCGTGGTGATTTATTTAGTGTTGCTTATACGCAATAAACAGCTTCCCGATAAGATAAAAGCATTTTTTATTAGCCCATCCACTCGTGTTTTGTTCATCTGGTTTGTATTTCCGTACCTGACTATGTTTTTTTTATCTTTTTGGGCACCCATGTTTCTCGACAGATATATAATTTTTATTTCTATTAGTTTTTATTTGCTGATTGCATTGTTTTTAGCCTCATTCGCTCAGCACCAATATGTTAAAATAGTAAGCACAGTTGTTTTGCTAATACTAATGGCTGTAAATCTAAATCTGGCACCCGACAACAACCGCAGAGTGGTGCAGTTAGTTCAGACCGTGAATGAACTCAGGACACAGCAGCCGCAATCAATTGTTATTATTTCGCCGGAATACAGCCACCTGGAATTTACTTATCACTACAATATTAATTACTTCCGAGATTACAAAAACACGAAAGCCCTGTTGCAGAAAGACAAAATATTTCCTTTGCGTAATCTTTCTTCCGCGGACAAAATAACAATAAAAAACCAGGCAGTGATATACGTAGATTGCGGCACTGACTTTGCTTTTGGCGAGAACACCATACTCAAGGAATTGCTCACAAGCCATGAAGCAAGCATGAAAATTCCGATATTTGAAATTTACCAGGTACACCTGTTCATGCCCAGATAGCAGAAACACCTGTTGCTGCGGTACGACTTGCCATAAATATATGCAGTTCCGGCATTATTTTCTCAAAAAATCTTCACACGAAATTTTCATTTACCCTTATACGCTTTTTCACCGGCAAGGATTTTGATTTTCAGATGATTTTCTTCGGGCGGTATCGGGCAGGAATATTTTGGATTACCATAACAGCAGAGCGGATTATAGGCCTTGTTGAAATCAATTAGCAATTGGTCTCCTTCCGGAATTTTCAGCTCGAGAAAGCGGCCCCCACCGTATGTTTTATTGCCATTTGTAAGGTCTTTGAAAGGCAAAAACAAATCATCTTTGTATAAAGAGTCATTTATTAATTTCATATACTGGTAAACACTAAGGCTACACAGCGTTCCGTTGAGCATAAACTCAGCCTCTCCATACTTACGGTAAGTACCTGTATTACCTTTGGAACGGGGCATTTCAAAAGCTTGTTCTCCGGGCGTGAGTGTAAGTTTTGAAATTACGCAGTACGTTGCTTTTACCGGAAAAAAATTCAAGCCATGGAAATTCCTTAAGCCTTCCGGCGTCAGCGGCGTGGTGGCTGAATCAGCATACTCCGCATTCATAGCGGCCCGGAAAAGCAAATTATCATTTATTATCTCCTTCTTGCCGGGCTGGGCACACAAGCGCTCAACACCGATCAGGCAACACGCAAAAATAAATAG
>DAONFU010000181.1:2210-4039 GCA_035403765.1 Bacteroidales bacterium | reverse complement strand
CGTAAGTGTTTGCGTTAGTGGTGTCGTTATCATAATCGCAATAAGCCCCATAGGTAAGTCCGCTCCAGAGTGTATTATCTGTAATATTTGCAATGGTGTCGCCATTCCTGTAACGGGTAACCTTAAGATTCTCAAGCATCCATACCTGAGTGCCAATGGTGATGGTTTGATAGACATTCCCGTCAATATCGGTTACTGTGGTGATTATGCTATCGGCTGTGGTGAACGACATCGTGCTGCCGTATGCCGTTCCGGCGCTATTGGTGGCGTAAGCCCTGACAAAATAAGTAGTATTTGGTGCAAGTCCACTCATTAAGCTGCTGAATTCGCCCGTTCCGCTGCCCTCCGAAGTGATTGAGTCTGCAATGGTGGGTGTTATTTCCGTGCTCCAGCAAAGGCCGCGGGCGGTTACAGCGGCACCACCATCGGAAGTGATGCTGCCCCCGCAAAGGGCTGAATTTAAAGTGATGTTGCTTACTTCATAAGTTTCTACGAAGGGAATCTTAAGTATCACCGGATCGGTGTCGTCTTTTTTGCAACTATATGTCAGTAAGGTTATTAATCCTGTAATCAGTAAGGGATAAAACCATTTTACAATTATCTTTTTCATGTGATCAATGATTTGGGCCGGAATTATTATTCTGGAATTTTCTTGTTTTTGTACCGGAGACAAATTTAGAAATAACAAGTCGGGTAGTGGAGATTTTTTTCACAGTATTAAAATTATGAAATTTCAAATCCTGGGTTTTATCAGAAAAATTGCTGAATTTTTAATTCATTGTGTATTTTTATGCTTTAAAATTTCTATGCAGAATAAACTTTTAGAGTTGAAACAGGCCCTTGATGGCGAGTTGCTAACAGATGAATCAAGTCTTACCATTTATTCCACTGATGCGTCTCTTTATTTTGATCGACCGCTGGCAGTTGCCGTTCCCAAAAATGAAAAGGACCTTGAAAAACTCATCGCTTTTGCTTCAGCGAACAACATTCCGCTTACCCCGCGCGCCGCAGGCACTTCGCTGGCAGGGCAGGCCACGGGCAGCGGCATCATCGTTGATATTTCAAAGCATTTCAGGAAGATACTGAAGCTCAATACCCGCGAACGTTTTGTGATCGTCCAGCCGGGTGTGGTGCGCGACGAGCTCAATAAGTTTCTGGAGCCTTACGGGCTGATGTTTTGCCCCGAAACATCCACCTCGAACCGCTGCATGATAGGAGGGATGATAGGCAACAATTCCTGCGGCGAACATTCTCTGATTTATGGAAGTACACGCGACCACCTGATCTCTGTCAAGTGTCTGCTGAGCGATGGCAGCAAGGCGGAGTTCGCGCAAATGAGCAAGGCTGAGTTTGAAGAAAAATGTATCGGCGATTCGCTGGAAAGTCGCATTTACTGCAAGCTGAAAGAAACTTTGGAAAACACTGACATTGCCTCTGAGATACATGCTAATTATCCCGAAGCAGGTATCCGAAGGCGCAACATGGGCTATGCCCTCGATGTGCTGCTGGATTCTGAGCTATTTACTGCCAGCAGCAAAGAAGATTTCAACCCTGCAAAGCTCATCTGCGGCTCGGAAGGTACCCTGGCATTTATTACCGAAGCCAAATTAAAACTTGTACCTCTCCCGAAACAAAAGTCAGCTATGCTCTGCGTGCATTTAGATACCCTGGAACAAGCATTTCATGCTAACCTGATTGCACTGCAATACCAGCCCACCTCCATTGAACTTATCGATGAGGTAATTATCTCACTAACAAAGGATAACCTGAGCCAGCAGCAAAACCGTTTTTTTGTTCAGGGCGAACCCGGGGCCATTCTGATAATTGAG
>DAONFU010000181.1:0-2110 GCA_035403765.1 Bacteroidales bacterium | reverse complement strand
GGTTTGTACATGGCTGAATTTCGTATCATGATAGAAAGCTATGGGGTGAAATGTGCTTTTTATGGCCACATAGCCACGGGAGAGCTACATTTAAAACCAATCCTGAACCTCAGAACTGCCCGGGGAGTGGAGCTTCTTCAGAAAATCTCATACAACACCGCGCTGCTGGTTAAAAAATACCGTGGCTCCCTCAGCGGCGAACACGGCGACGGCCGGCTGCGTGCGGAGTTCATTCCTTTGGTGCTGGGCAAAACAGTTTACCAATGCCTGACAGAAGTAAAAAATGTGTTCGACCCCCAACACATCTTCAACAGGGGGAAGATTATTGATGCCCCTTGCATAGCAGAAGACCTCAGAGAGCAACGGCTGTTGAATGAGCCAAAAATGACAAGCTTTTTTGATTTTTCAAAAACTAATGGGTTGCTGCACGCCATTGTGCGGTGCAATGGTTCGGCCGATTGTCGCAAAAGCCATTTTATCGGCGGCCTGATGTGCCCGTCATTTATGGCTAGCCACGACGAAAAAGACAGCACCCGTGCCCGTGCAAACCTGTTACGCGAAATCCTTGCGGATGAAAAGCTCAGCAAGCCTTTTGCCAGGCGGGAGCTTTACGATATCCTCGACCTGTGCCTGATGTGCAAAGGCTGCAAGGTGGAATGCCCGTCGGGAATTGATATGGCCAGGTATAAAGCTGAATTTTTGCAGCACTATTATCTCGCGCACCGTGCCACTTTGCGCACCTGGCTGGTGGCTGGTATAACCCGGATCAACAGGATCGGGTCCTGTTTTCCAGCGGTATTCAATTTTATTGCTACCAATAAATTTTTTTCAACAGCACTTAAAAATTTATTGGGTTTTGAGCATCAGAGGCATCTACCCATTCTGGGAAAGACTACTCTTAAGAAGTGGGCAAAAACATATTTAAAGCAAAACAACGGACTCGGGAAAAAGATACTATTTTTTGCCGATGAATTTACTAATTATTCTGATGTTGAAATCGGTAAAAAAGCCTTGATGTTACTGGTACGCTTGGGTTATCACGTTGAAATAGCCCCTGTTAGCGAAAGCGGCCGGACCTGGTTTTCCAAAGGGATGCTCAGGCAGGCAAAAAAGATTTCCCAAAATAACATCAAAAAGCTTTCCACTCTTGTCAGTGAGCATGTTCCCCTTGTTGGAATTGAACCCTCAGCAATTTTGAGTTTCAGGGATGAAATACCTGATATAGTGGGAGAGGACCTTAAAAAAATGGCAGAAGCTGTGGCCGGCCATTCTTTTACTATTGAAGAGTTTATTGTGAACGAATATGAGAAGGGAGTCTTTGAAGCTTCTCTGTTTACCTCCGAGGCCAAAAAGATAAAACTGCACGGCCATTGTCATCAGAAAGCATTGTCAACAACCCTGCCAACGCGAAATATGCTTTCCATTCCCAAAAATTTTCTTGTAGAAGAAATACCGTCTGGCTGCTGCGGAATGGCGGGATCTTTTGGTTATGAAAAAGAACACTATGACCTTTCCATGAAAATTGGAAGTTTGGTTTTATTTCCCGCGCTGAAAAAAACCGGTGATGATTATATTATTGTTGCTCCGGGTACCAGTTGCCGCCAACAGATCAAAGAGGGCACAGGAAAATCGGCTTTTCATCCGGTTGAGCTACTTTTTTATGCGTTGGTCTGATAATTTTAATTCTTTGTTGATAAATTTTTTTCACAAAAATTTGGATATTACAAAAATCCTTAGTAAATTCGTACACAAATTTTAAAGGTATAATACTTAAAACCAAAAATTGACACACAGTATTTTATCGTATGTCAATTTTCTGTGTATGAAAATAAATAAATAATCCAGATAAAACATGAAAAAAATCCTGTTAATAGTACCTTTTGTTTGTTTTCTGGCCGGTTGTCAGAAAGAGTATCAGTGTACTCAACAAATTACTAAGCATGTAAATGGAGTTGAAATTGAAAATCAGCAGATTGTTATGTATTCTGAAAATAACCTCGATGGCACTTGTTTTAATTACGAACAAGCAGTTAATGATACAGTTACGATAAGCAAAACCACTTGTGAGTAGTTGTCATTGACTTCCTATTTTTCTTTTTTTAATAATTTT
>DAONFU010000180.1:0-4056 GCA_035403765.1 Bacteroidales bacterium | reverse complement strand
TTTGCAGCTTATTAAAATAAAAACGGCCGCTGACAGTTAATTAATTACGGTATTATTACTGTATAGAAACATTTATCATATCTTATGAGTTTTTTTAGTTTTGTAAAAACCAGATTGTTTTGGAAACACACGCTGATAGCCTTTATCCTTACTGTGGTATTGCTTTGGGTTTCGCTGCGCTTTTTAAATGCCTATACCAGGCATGGCTCTTCCATTGTGGTTCCCGATTTTAAAGGAATAAGCCTGGCCTCTCTGGAGGATTTTGCTTCCGATCACGATGTGGAATATATTATCAATGATTCGTTGTACGATTATTCCATGACAAAAGGAACTGTTGCCCTTCAGGACCCCAAGCCGGGCACCTTTGTGAAAAAAAACCGCATTATCTATCTAACCGTAGTTGCCCTAAAACCCGAACAGGTGGCCATGCCCAACCTGGTAGACCTCACCCTGCGGCAGGCTACCTCCATGTTGGAAACCTACGGGCTCAAAAGCGGCTCGTTAACCTATGTTCCCGATATTGCTCACAACGCTGTGCTCCGGCAAAAATTTAAAGGAGTAGAGATAGAAGCCGGTGTTATGATTGAAAAAGGGTCACGTATCGACCTTGTACTGGGGCAGGACAAAGAAAACACCTCCACCGGCGTGCCCGACCTGTTTGGAAAAACACAACAAGAAGCCGCCGAATTGCTCCAGGAAGCCTCATTAAACATCGGCAACGAAGTTTTTCTTGACGGCAACGACGAACACGTGCGTGTGTACAAGCAGCAACCGGCCTCCAATGCCTCCATACAATATGGCAGAACCGTAGATCTGTGGTACAGATCAGATAAAAAATTTGATTTTAATAAAAAACCCGAGCAGGATGAATAAAAAACCACTTTTTGTTAGTGTATTACTGTTGTTTTGTGTTATGGCCTATTCGCAGGAGGTGCTTACCGGGCTTATTTCAAACCCTGCACTAAACCCAAAACACATGCAGGCCCTTTCTGTTCCAAAACAATCATCATACATTGCGCTTCCTTTTCTCGACGACTTTTCCTATCCCAATACTGTTTTCCCCACCGATTCCTTGTGGAGCAACCATAAGGTTTTCATTAACTCATCCTATCCTGTTAATCCTCCCTCTGTTGGTGTAGCCACCTTTGACGCTATTGATGATACCGGGGCCATTTATCCTTATGCCACCACTACGCCCTTTATTGCCGACACACTCACCTCCTTGCCCATCCGGCTCGATTCGCTGCTTTCCGGCCCTGCACAGGCCATAACTGTTGCCGATTCTATTTATTTCAGTTTTTATTATCAGCCTCAGGGCATCAGCAGCGACGCCCCTGAAAGCGCAGACTCTTTGTTGCTCGAATTTTATTCTCCGCATCTCAATCACTGGTTTCGTGTGTGGAGCACTCCCGGCATGAAACTCGACACTTTTCTGGCAAAGTACAATAGCTATTTCCGCCATGTGATGATACCTATTACCGATACCACTTTTATCCAGAAAGGATTCAGGTTTCGTTTTAAAAATTATGCCAGCCTGGCCAGTATGAGCCTGCCGAGCTTTCAAAGTAATGCCGATCAATGGAATATTGATTATGTGTACCTGAATATAAACCGTACAAAATATGATACTGTTTCCATGGACGTGGCTTTTGTTGACCCCGCTCCCACCATCCTCAAAAAATACACCCTGATGCCTGCCCGGCAGTTTACCAATGCCGACCTTAAAAGCTCGCTGCAACTAAAAATGAGCAACCTCAACAATGTGCTCGACAATATTGGTTATCAATATATTGTGAAACAAAAAAACGGTCCTTTCCTGCACACCTATTCCGGAGGGGTTTACGACATCCTGCCATTTATCACCAACGGCTTCCACTCTTACTCACTGCACACATCGCCGGCCGTGGATTTCACCCTGCCGTCAATGGCAGGCTATGACAGCGTGGGTTTTACCGTGTCGCATATGGTAAATAGCAACGGATGGATAGATAAAATACTTACCAACGATACCATAACCTACCATCAGGATTTTTATAATTGTTATGCATACGATGACGGGACTGCCGAAAACGGCTACGGCCTTTCGGTGGAAAACGCCAAACTGGCCTACAAGTTTTCGTTGAATCAACCCGACACCATTGGCGGAGTGCAGATGTATTTTAACCAGACCTACAGTTCTCCTTATTTAAAATACTTCTATATCACGATATGGTCATCGCTCGACCCTGAAACAGTCATTTATAAATCAAAGCGCCACCGCCCTGAATTTATGGACAGCATTAATGCTTATTGTAATTACCTTATCGACGACACCCTGGTATTGGTAAGCGGTGATTTTTATGTGGGATGGCAACAAACCACCGACGATATTCTGAATATCGGATTTGACAGAAACACCAATTCCAAAGACTTCATTTTTTATAATGTTGACGGAACCTGGGCCAACTCCTCCTACAACGGTTCGCTGATGTTGCGTCCGCTGGTGGGAACAAAGTGGCAACAGACCTTCAGCGGTATAGGGACACAAGACACCAAATCAGGATTGTCCATTTACCCCAACCCCGCCAGTGGCAGCACCATTCACATCAATCTGCCCGCCACAGGCTCAATATCGGACACTAAGGAAAACATTCTTATTGAAGTTTTTAACGAACTGGGACAAAAAGTGTTGCATCAAACCTATTCGCAAAGCCTGGATATTTCGGCTCTAAACAATGGTATTTATTTTATCAGACTTTCTGGCCTTTCTGACAAACAGGCAGGATTCGGCAAGCTGGTAATTACCCGCTAACTGATGGGGCGCAAGGTATCTGCCTGTTATTTACAGGAAATACAAATTAATATTTTTCAGTAATATTCTATTAAACGTTCTGTAACTGTTTCAGTTACATTATTCAATAATACGGTTTTCGTGGTCCAATTGCCGGATTTGTCATAAATGTACTTATAGGTATATTTATAATTTATTGTTCCGTCGGGATAATATTTGCACCATTCAGTTTGGTTTCCGTATTCATCATAGTTCCAGGTCGTTTTGTACTCCGGATTCCCGTCTGATTTACACCGGAATTCTTCAATCAGATTGTCCTTATTGTCGTAGCGGAAAGTGGTTTTGTGTTTCAGGGTTCCATCAGGTTTATAGGCGCAATTTTCAACACGCCTTCCCTTATGGTCGTATTGGTAAGTGTTTTTAAAATGTATGCCCCCATTGGGTTTGTATCGGCCTTCTTCAATCAGATTTTCCTTGTCATCGTAAATATATGTTTGTTTGTAGGCCAGCGTTTTGCCGGAATAAAAATGCTTCATTTCAATCAAGCGTCCTTTATCGTTATAAGTATAAACTTCTTTAAAATTCAGGCTTCTGTCCGAATAATAATTGCACCATTCAGTTTTATTTCCCTTATTGTCATACAGGTAGGTATCCATATGGAGCAGGGTGCTATCGGGTTTGTAAACACAAACCTCAATTGGCAGGCCCCCTGCGTTAAATTGGTGGGTTTCTTTGTAACTCATACTGCCATCGGCCTTATAAATGCTCCACATAATACAGTTTCCTTTTTCATCATATAAAAAAGTATGGCTGGCATCCAGGGTCCCATCGGATAAATACCGGTTTTCCACAATCTTATGATGATTATTATCAAACTTATAGGTAGTCTTATTTCTCAGGCTTCCGTCAGTTTTGCTGGCAGTCCATTCTATGCGGTTAGCGCTACTGTCATAAATATAAGTGTACTTAACGGTGAGATTTCCGTCAGGGCCATACTCGCTTTTTTCTGACAACAATCCTCCGGCAGTGAAGACGGAAAAAGATTTCCGGTCCATAAGCATTTTTATTTCTCCGGATAAACTTTCTGCTTTATAGTTTGATTCCAGAACAGATTTTACGCTTCCTGCCAGTTTTAACTTCCACAAATCTGTGGAGGTTTTATTGTCTGTATTTACCTGTTGACCCGCACAGAAAAGCGCCCAAAATACTATAATCAGGGCTCCTGCTGATACTTTACAATAATTCATTTGTTATCTGATATGCCGGTGCAATTTATAAAAAAAAAC
>DAONFU010000179.1:0-4066 GCA_035403765.1 Bacteroidales bacterium | reverse complement strand
ACCAAAAAATATGGGAAACAAAACGCCCTTAACAAGGTTTCTTTTGAAATAAAAAGTGGCGAAATTGTAGGCCTGCTCGGCCCTAACGGTGCAGGAAAGTCCACCCTGATGAAAATCCTCACGGGGTTTATCCCGCCAACATCCGGAGAAGCAAGGGTATGTGGGTTTGATGTCAGGGAACAATCGCTGGAGGTGCGAAAAAAAGTAGGTTATCTGGCCGAGCACAACCCCTTGTATCTCGAAATGTATGTTAAAGAATTTCTGCTTTTTGTGGCAGGCCTGCACAAACTGGGAAAGGAAAAACATCCCAGGGTCCGGCAAATGATCGAAATTACAGGCCTGGAAGCCGAACAAAACAAAAAAATCGGCGCCCTTTCCAAGGGCTATCGTCAGCGGGTGGGTTTGGCCCAGGCACTTATGCACAATCCTGAGGTGCTCATCCTCGACGAACCCACCACCGGCCTGGACCCAAATCAGATACTTGAAATCAGAGGCCTGATCAAAAAAATCGGACAAGAAAAAACGGTGATGCTTTCCACCCATATCATGCAGGAAGTAGAGGCTGTGTGCAACCGGGCAATCATCATAAACCAGGGAATCATCGTCGCCGACGACCTTACCGCCAATATGTATCAATACCTGAAAAAACGCAACACCATCAAGGTTGAATTCAATGCGAACATCGACAGCGAATACCTGAAAAAAATTCCGGGAGTTCTGAAGCTGACTCATAAGAAAGCTAATGTCTGGGAAGTGGAATCCGACGAAGAAGTGGATGTGCGAAGCGAAATTTTCAAATTTGCCGTAAAAAACAATATCGAAGTGCTCTCTATGCATAAAGAGCTTGTTAGCATGGAAGATGTTTTTCATCAGCTCACCAAAAAATAAATTTTGTTTTTTAAAAAAGTACTATCTTTGCATACAAAAGTGGAAAGATTTGGATTGCTTGCAACCACGGAAAAAAATGCTAAAACATGTTTATCCCGACAATACAATCCAAGCTTTTCTGATTAATTTATTAACTAACTAAAAAAATTGTTATGGGATATTTATTTACATCCGAGTCCGTTTCTGAAGGACACCCGGATAAAGTTGCCGATCAGATTTCAGACGCCTTACTTGATGAATTTCTTCGTTTCGACCCCGAATCGAAAGTTGCCTGCGAAACCCTTGTTACCACAGGCTTGGCCGTGTGCAGCGGCGAGGTAAAAACTACTGGCTACGTTGATATTCAAAAAGTGGTGCGCGAGGTCATAAAAAAAATTGGTTATACCAAGGCCGCATACAACTTCGATGCTACTTCCTGCGGCGTAATATCTACTATCCACGGACAATCCCCCGACATCAACCAGGGCGTTGTCCGCCAGAAAAAAGAAGATCAGGGGGCCGGCGACCAGGGCATGATGTTTGGCTATGCCTGCAAAGACATGGACAACTACATGCCGATGCCTATCGAACTGGCGCATATCCTGCTCCAGGAACTGGCCGCCATCCGCCGCGAAGGAAAAAAAATGAAATACCTTCGGCCTGATTCCAAATCGCAGGTTACCATCGAATATGATGACGATGGCAAACCCGTCCGCATCGATACCATTGTTATTTCTACACAGCACGATGATTTTATTCCATCAAAATCTAATAGCGAAAAAGATATCAAGGCTGCCGAAAAAGCTATGCAAGATCAGATTGCCACGGATATTAGAAATATTCTGGTTCCCCGCGTGGTTAAAACATTACCCAAACGTGTGCAGAATTTGTTTCAAAGCAACTTTAAGCTTTTTGTTAACCCTACCGGAAAATTTATCATCGGCGGGCCTCACGGAGATACCGGATTGACCGGAAGAAAAATTATTGTGGATACCTATGGCGGCAAGGGTGCGCATGGGGGTGGCGCTTTCTCGGGAAAAGATAGCTCCAAAGTTGACCGTTCAGCAGCCTATGCGGCTCGTCATATTGCTAAAAATCTGGTGGCTGCAGGCCTGGCCGACGAGGTGCTTATTCAGGTGGCTTATGCTATCGGCGTGGCACAACCCGTTGGCGTTTATGTGGATACCCACGGCACAGCCAAAGTTAAAGATGCCAAAGGAAAGATAATGACGGACGGAGAAATTGCCAAAAAAGTGGAAAAAATATTTGACCTTCGGCCTTATGCCATCATCGAACGCTTTAGCCTGAAAAACCCTATTTTCCAGGAAACCACTACCTATGGACATTTTGGAAGAACAAACCGCTTTGAAGAAGTAGAAGTTTATTATCAGAACGGTTCTACCAAATCCAAAAAAGTTAACGGCGAAGTCAGGCACTTCAAAAAAGTAGAATTCTTTGCTTGGGAAAAACTCGACTATGTTGATAAGATAAAAAAAGAGTTCAAGTTTAAATAAGTATTTCTCTTAAAATAAAAAAGCCGCAACCTCTTGAATTGCGGCTTTTTTTTATGCAACAACCGAAGAATTAGTTGTGCGCAACCACCAGTTTTTTGGTGTAATGTACTTTGCCATTGATGACAAAAGAATAAAAGTAAACTCCTTCGGGCATATCGTTGGTGGCAATGCGTATTTTTCCTTCCTTTTCCTGCAATGGTATAACCCTTACTTCGTTGCCAATCATATCGTTGATAATTACTTTTGCAGTACTGCCTGATTCTTGCAGCCGATACTCAATAAAACCTGCTTTATCTGACGGATTGGGATAAATACTGCTAACCGATAATGAGTTTGAACGCTCACTTACACCAGCATTGGCGGTGCTCACAAACTTAGCCATAAAACATACCGAATCATTGGTGTTGGCTATATCAAAAAAGGTGTATCGGATTATGGCAGTTCCTTCGGCCCCTGCAGGGCTAAAATCACCCATAAACTCGGTGGTGGTGGCACCGGGATCAATTACTGTGAAATCGGGAGTTTGCACGGTGTCAGGAGGCCAGCACTGGCCACCCCAGCATATTGAATTTGTAGAGCCAGGGAGCGTTTGTATCACCTTCCTGCGACAAACTACGGACAGGGCTGTGGCACCATTATTAGTCACATCAGCCATTGCATGCAAGGTGTTAGTCGAAGGGCCGCTCACTGTTACCGTATCACCGTTGGCAAGGTTGTGTCCGCTGGTGGATATTACCAGGTTTTGAGCGCTTCCCGATAAGAAAATCAGGAACAGTCCGAAAGTAAATAATAGTGTTTTTTTCATGGCTAATATTTTTGGTTGTACCTTATTTTTTCTTTTTTTAACGTTGAAAACAATTGGTTTATTCTACTTAACAAAAATAATACAAAAAAGGCCTGTTTTCAACCATTAACACTAAATTAACTAACAAAATAATTTAATAGCCTGGTTTTTGTTTAATTGAAGTAAATTTGTGCCTTAAAAATCAATTTATGAAAACAACATTAAATTTTGGATTGATATTTTTGTTATGCATAACCATGGCTTTTGCCCAGGAACAGCAACCGGCCAATCCTCTCGGTTTAAAAAAAATTCCCGCCACCGAGTTAAAAACCCTTGACGGCAAAACATTTAACACTGCAGCCCTCGATAACCAAGGCAAGCCGGTTATTATCAGTTTTTGGGCAACCTGGTGTAAGCCCTGCATCAACGAACTTACCACCATTGCCGACGTGTACGAAGACTGGCAGGAAGAAACCGGCGTGAAACTGATTGCCATTTCCATTGATGACTCCAAAACATCAGCCAATGTAAGCCCCCTGGTCAACGGCAAAAACTGGGATTACGAAGTGTATCTGGATATCAACAGCGATTTTAAAAGAGCCATGAATGTTAACCTTATTCCTCATACTTTTGTCATCAACGGAAATAACGAAATCGTGTGGCAACACACCTCTTTTTCGCAGGGGAGCGAACTGGAGTTGATTAACATTGTCAGAAAAATAGCCAAAGGCGAAACGCTGGATGCACACTAATAGCCTTTACCAATTATTTTTAAGTTTTTTTTATGAGATACAAAATTATTTTTGTCCTCACCTTTATTGTGGTGGGCATTTTTTCTTTTAATCAGGCCCGCTCGCAGGGTTTTGAAAAATTTTTGAGAAACAGCCAGATCAGCGGAAAT
>DAONFU010000178.1:1227-4077 GCA_035403765.1 Bacteroidales bacterium | reverse complement strand
ATTGCCACGCTGTCTTCGGCTCTGCGTGACATAAAAAATCATGCAAAACTTAAGTTATTGATATTTTGTAACTGTATGCCTGGAACTGCTGTTTCAGATGGTAGGGGTGGGTGGATCTACACATTTGTCAACTTAGGAAAATACTGATGTTTTTTTGCCTTTAAGGCAAACTCCTTAGTCAAGAATATGGTTGCTGTTTCTTGAGTCTATTTCGAAAAATTTTAATTTTGCACATAAAAAATATTTAATTTTGTGTAGTTGATGAGGCATTGTTGCTAGTTTAAATATTATGTATGTCGGTACCAAAATAACTGTGTGTTAATGACTTGCGCCAATAATATATTTTTATGAAAAGAATTTTATTAGTCTGTTATTTTTTGTTTGTATTGTGTTTTACCGGTATGCCTCAAACCACCGTTATTTCTCATGGTTATACACCACCTGCTTCGGACCAGGTGTACGGCTGGATGCTCGATATGGCCAATGCCCTGCGTTACAGACTTGGCGATGCTGTAGTAAGAGTATATAATGCACAAACAGGCAATTTTGATTATCTTATCGGTTCGGGAACACAGACTGTGCTGATTTTCGACTGGATGACGGCAAGTAATAATTTTCAGGCTGGCTTTAGCGAAGACGCCGGTGCCGCCTTGTTTACTTCGCTGATTCAAGGTCATCTGCAAGGAGATTTTGATATCACCACATTACATTTTATCGGACACAGCCGTGGTACAGTAGTTAACAGCGAGTGTGCCGAACGCCTGCTGGTGGCTGGTTTCCCTGTTGCTCAAACCACCTCCCTGGATGCTCACGACTGGGGGGCTGTTAGTTTTTTTGATGATTATGACTGCAATCCCGATACCTGGCACTCCGGCGTTGAGGCATGGCAGGGCATAAGCTGGGCCGACTCTTATTATCAGGAAAATCTGATAGAACTTAACGGAAGGCCGGTGGAAGGTACCTATCAGGTTTTTCTGGGAAGCATCGGACATAATGACGTTCACGATTGGTACACCGAAACCATATTGGATTCCACCCGACACGAAGGATATTATTATTCCATAAATGGTGGAGGATACAACAACAGGCCCGCCATAAGCGGAACACCGCAAACGCCATTCTTTACATTTGCTCGTGATGGTGTGGTAAATGGGAATTTTGAACGAGGCAATTTTCTTAATGAAACTTTTCCCGGCTGGTCTTATAACGGCGGTAGCGGAAATGCGACTATAGATGGAAACTATCTTGCTTTGAAATCTTCCGGGGCATCCAACAAAATTCATAACAGGTTTTATATTCCTGACAATGCCCTGGGTATTAAGTTTGATTATTTAATCTATGAAAAAGATGATGAAAATCCTTTTCCCGAAGTGGATAGATTGGTGGTTCTACTTAACAATAATCCGGCCATGAACCCCATAATGATGGATAGCAGCATGACTGAATGGGCCAGTGTATGGATGCCTGTTTTTAATGCACAAAACAGTATAAAAACACTGGAATTTAAACTAGTGGATGAATGTGGCGGAAGCAGCGAGATAAGCTCGGAGGTAAGGATTGACAATATTAAATTTATCATCGATTCCACCGCTTCGGTTAAGGAACTTGTGCCCTATGCTTTCGAAAGCACTGTGGCTCCGAACCCATGTGCCGGCAGCACTTCTGTTTTGTTCAACCTGCCGAAAAATGATTACGTAACCATTAAAATTTATAACCTGATGGGCTGCGAAATGGCTGTGGTGGCTGATCATGAATATACCGGCTGCGGCACTCATAAGATGATATTTGATGCCGGCTCGCTTGCGGCTGGGATTTATATCGTAAATGTGCGTGCAGGAAATAATTTCCGGAATCATAAGGTAATCGTTTCCCGGTAAGGCCGCATTTCAACCATTTCAAATTGTTTGTGCTTTGTTTTGCGCTGGATTTTTTTATAAATTTGAAGGCTAATTGCAAAATCGCGGACAATAAGCTATACTTTTACTTCCCAAAATAAGGCCATTAATACTATTCCATAATGTCTCATCAGAACGCTTCGGTCAAGTCCATTCTTTTTGCTTTGCTGGCCAATTTCGGCATTGCCGTCACCAAAACAATAGCCGCGATAATAACCGGTTCGGGCGCTATGCTGGCCGAATCCATCCATTCTTTTGCCGACTGCGGCAACCAGGGTTTATTGTTTCTTGGATTGCGTTCATCAAAGAAAAAACCCGACAGCGAACACCCTTTGGGATATGGTAAAGAGATATATTTCTGGTCTTTTATTGTGGCGCTTATTCTGTTCAGTATGGGTGGACTGTTTTCTATTTATGAGGGCATTCATAAAATTACGGCTCATCAGGGGCTTAGAAGTCCTGTTATTGCTATAGTTGTGTTGACGGTGAGTATGACATTGGAGGCTGCATCACTTTTTGGTTGCCTGAAGCAAATAAAGAAAATCAGAAAAGAAAAGAAATTATTGAGGTGGGTTAAGGAAAGTCGTAAAAGCGAGCTGATTGTTGTGCTGGGCGAGGATATTGCCGCCCTGCTGGGATTGTTTTTTGCTTTGGTGGCCGTTATACTGGCTATGGTCACGGGAAACCCTGTGTACGATGCGCTGGGAAGTATCAGCATTGGTGTTTTGCTGGTAATCATTTCTTTTTTCCTTGCTTTTAAAGTGAAAAGCCTCCTGATAGGGCAAAGCTCCGAAGGTGATACCCGTGAAGAGATAACACGTTTTTTGGAATCGCGACCGGAAATAGCCATGATTTACAACATGATAACTATACAGTTAGGGCCTGATATTATGGTCTCGGTGAAAGTAAAAATGACTCAGACAAGTTCCATCAGTGAGATGATCAAAGATATTAA
>DAONFU010000178.1:0-1127 GCA_035403765.1 Bacteroidales bacterium | reverse complement strand
AATGAAACCAGGACGGTTTTTCGCTACAACGAATCGGCGGGAATAAGCTCTCTCGACCCTGCATTTGCAAAAGATCAGGCGCATATATGGGTGTGCAACCAACTGTATAATGGTTTGGTGCAAGCCGATGATTCCATGTTTATCAGGCCTTGTATTGCCAAATCCTGGAGCGTATCTGCCGATGGGCTGGTTTATACTTTTGTGTTACGCGATGATGTGTATTTTCATGACGACGCAGTTTTTCCCGGCAGTAAGGGAAGGTGTGTGAAAGCTTCAGACTTTGTTTATAGTTTTGGCCGTATCGCCGATGATAAACTCGCCTCGCCCGGTGCCTGGATATTTAATGATGTGGCAATCGATTTCTCAGGCACACCAATGTTTTCAGCTCCTGCCGATTCGGTATTTGTGGTAACTTTAAAACAGCCCTTTCCTCCATTTTTGAGTATGCTCCAAATGCCCTATTGCGCTGTGGTGCCGCACGAAGCTGTGGATCATTACGGCAGGGATTTTCGTTCGCATGCCGTGGGCACAGGCCCTTTTAAACTAAAGCTCTGGATGGAAAATCAACGGCTGATTTTGGTTAAAAACAATAATTATTTTGAGAAAGAAAATGGTCGCAGATTACCTTATCTCGATGCCGTGTCAGTTTCTTTTGTGGTGGACAAACAATCGGCTTTTCTCGAATTTATCAGGGGGAACCTTGATTTTATGTCGGGCCTGGCACCGAGTTATATTGATGAACTTATCACCAAACAAGGTGAGCTGAATGAAAAATATCAGTCCAGGATCAACCTGGTCAAACAACCTTATCTTAATACAGAATATTTAGGTTTCCTTGTGGATGAATCCATGACTGAAAACAAAAATAACCCGCTTTTGAACCGGAAAGTCCGCCAGGCAATTAATTATGGCCTCGACCGCAAAAAGATGATAAAATACCTGCGCAATAGTCTTGGTACGCCAGGCATTTATGGTATTGTCCCGGTGGGCATGCCTTATCACGATACGGCTATAATAAAAGGCTATTCTTACAATCCTGATAAGGCACGTTCGTTGCTGGCCGAAGCGGGCTATCCCAATGGAATAAATTTGCCGGAAATTACCCTGTCAACCACAGCATCTTATCT
>DAONFU010000177.1:2590-4079 GCA_035403765.1 Bacteroidales bacterium | reverse complement strand
GTTGCATATTGGTCGCCACTGGCGCCATCGCTACCTGCTGGTCCCTGCGCACCTGTAGGGCCCGGAACTCCGGGGACATTGGCCTTCTCGGCGTACAGAGCATAAGGGACACTGACCATTTGTGTGATACCCATTACCGTATAGGATGTCCCGCCTGCCTGGTCAAGTTCAACCTTAATGTAGTATGGACCATTTGCCCAGTTAATGCTTGAGAATGTCCCGTATTGCGGACTACCTCCGCCTAGCCTTAAGGCCAACAGACCATACAGATTGGTTGTATCATTATGCGTTTCAACATACTCCGTTGTTCCGGTCATGCTGCCCTGCAGGATACTTATCCTTAATGACACAATCTGGTTGGAAAGGATATTTCCATAACTATCCCTGACTACAGTTTGGTAATTTATCAGGTTGGGCGACTGGGCTGCCAGAGGGAAAACCGAAGATAAGCCCAGAACAAAAATCAGGACCAATCTTTTTACTGAATTTGTGATGACTTTTTTCATGGTATATTTATTTAATTATTTATCATTTTAAGATAGGATTGTGCCGTAGTTTTTGCTCCTGTGAATTCAAGTTTAAAGGTGTACATGCCAACTGCCAGCGTTTCGGGTGAAAAGATAACTGTATGCCGGCCTCTTTGGATGCTTCCATTTACCAGCACGGCCACCTCCTCTCCAATAGAATTAAAGACTTTCAAACGGGCAGTCCCGTCTTCAGGAAGATTAAAACTGATGGATGTTTCGCTGTGAAAGGGGTTGGGATACCCTGAAAATTCAAGTGATGGCGCTATATCCGAAGTGTTCTGAATCGAAAGCTTAGGCACCATCAGATAAGTATCTGTCAATGCATTGCCGTATTGATCGCCTATTACACCGGTTCCCTTCAGGAAAAATTCATACACGCCAGCTGGTACAACCCTGCGTGGCTCAAAACCCAGAATCATTACGGGAGCATTAGCCAGAATATCATAAAAATCGGTAGTCGCATAAACCACCCTGATCACCCCCTGATAATCCGTAACCAGCAGGTCGTTATCATCTGCTATAATCTCTTCCAGCGTAGGGTTAATTTTGACATTCAATCCTTTAACACCTTCGCCCTGCATTCGCGCCGAAACCAGTTTAAAGTCTCCCCGCGGATATTCCATTTCCAGGCCCAGGGCGCTAAAATCCTTGATTACGGTGCTACTTATGAATGGTATTTCAAAATATGACGGATCACTAACCTGGATATACTCATTTGAAGTAATAAGTATCTCTTCAGATAGCGCCTTGGACATGTCCCAATTGGCAGCGGAATCTTTGTAACGCGTGCTGGACGCATCATAATCGCCGTAACCAACGGTTTTTAGAGTCAGATTAAGGTTGGAACCGTTTACACTAACGGCTGTGTCAAATGCCACCCAGTTTCCCCTCGGAAAGTTTCCACTCGCCAGATAAGGTTGGCCTATTTTGGATTTTAACCGGGCGATATCAACCGCATTGAT
>DAONFU010000177.1:0-2490 GCA_035403765.1 Bacteroidales bacterium | reverse complement strand
ACGCATGCCAGCAAAATTCCATGTTTTATAAAAAGTAGATAGATAACTAATGGACTGGTTAAGCACAGAAAGTTTGCAGGCCGATCCACTGCAGTGGACTCAATGCAGTAAGACAAATGAAGTGTCTGAAAAGTAATATCATCGGTTATTATTTGAAAATCACAGGTAATAAGCAACGCAAAAACCCTCCAAAATAAAAGTTAACGTAAGGCAACATTTCACTTGAAAACGCATCAGTGAATTTGATTAATACTACCTTTGTAAAAAAACAAACTATGTTCAGAAAATTATTACTGATAGCTGTTTTGGCTGTTTTTTCGCTTCAGGCCTTTTCACAAACAGACAACTCTTTGCTTTGGGAAATTTCAGGCAAGGGACTAAGCCAGAAATCCTATATTTTCGGAACGATTCACATGATAAAAAAACAAGATTTTTTTATTACTCCTGCCATGGTATCCAGCCTGGAAAAATGTCAGTATTTTGTTACTGAAATAGACATGAACATTTCGCTGGCACAACAACTCGACCTGGCAAAAAAAATGTACCTGCCCGAAACCAAAACCCTGCGCGACTACATATCGCGCGATGAGTACACTGATTTTAGTAATTACGTTATTGATTCTATCGGCATAAAAAAATCAAAACTGGAAAAGTATATCAGGCTGAAACCTTTTTTTATGAGCTCGATATTTGCAAAACACATTGCAGGAAAAATCAAATCGTATGAACAGGAGCTATATAAACTATCCAAAAAGAAAGGGATGATATCTGATGGACTGGAATCGCTCGACTTCCAGCTATCCCTTATTGAAGAAACGCCTATCGAAGAACAGGCCAGAACTTTGGTTTCGGACATTCACGGATACAAAAAGATGGAACAACAATTAACGGATATGGTAGCAGCTTATAAGGATCAGGATTTGGATAAACTGTATGATTTTGTTGTGAATTATGCTGATGCCAATCCGGAATTCAACGAAAATTTTATCTTCAGACGCAACCAGAACTGGATACCGAAAATAGAAGAAAAAATAAAAGACCACAGCTGTTTTATCGCAGTAGGTGCAGCCCATTTACCAGGAGAAAAGGGCGTGTTAACTATGCTTCAACAAATGGGATATACAGTTAGAGCTATAAAATAAAACTGTTCTATATTTTTTTATCTTCAAATTATCTGAACATCGAATTTAATAAAAAACCAAATGCAAAGCAAGTCATTACAGCGAAAAAAAGTGAGGACTGCCAGTCTGTCAATAATCTCAAACTCGGTGCTGATAGTGCTCAAAATAGTCACAGGAATTATCAGCGGATCAGTAAGTATAATCTCGGAAGCCATACATTCGGGCATGGACCTGATGGCAGCCATCATAGCTTTTTTCTCGGTACGCATTTCGGGTATGCCTCCCGATAAGAATCACCAGTACGGGCACGGAAAATTTGAGAATATCAGCGGCGTAATTGAAGCCTTATTGATTTTTATTGCCGCCGGCTGGATTATTTTTGAAGCCATAAAAAAAATCATCGAACCCACCTTGCCTGAATCACTAGGCATTGGAGCAATAGTCATGGGTATCTCGGCACTGATAAACTTTATTGTTTCGCAACGGCTTTATAAGGTTGGCAAGGAGACGGATTCGGTGGCGCTGGAAGCCGACGGTCTGCATTTAAGGACTGATGTATATACATCTCTGGGGGTTGCTGTGGGTCTGCTGCTGATATGGCTCACCGGCATTGCCATTCTTGATCCGATAGTAGCCATACTGGTAGCCCTATTAATATTGAGAGAATCATACATTTTGCTAAAGAAAGCTTATTATCCCCTGCTCGACACCCCGCTGCCTTCCAATGAAATCGACATTATCAGGAACACCATCAACAAGCATCTCACACCCGGAATGAGTTTTCACATGTTGCGCTCACGCAAAGCCGGCGCCCATAAATATGTGGATCTCCACCTCGAAGTGCCCGGAAGCATCACCGTTAAAGAATCACACGACCTGTGCGACCTCATCGAATACGACATTGAACATCAGGTTGATAATATTGAAGTATATATACATATAGAGCCCAACGAAAACAACCTGGACGAAAAAAATATCTAGTTCTCCGAAGGGGGGATTGACCTGGTAACTACTTTATTTTTCCACCTGCCAGTGGTATAATAAATCCACGATGCTATCATCCCAAAAGCCCAGGCAATAGGGATGCTCCACCATATACCATCTGAACCGATTGCCCGCGAAAGCATATACGAAAGCGGAATCCTGAGCAGCCAAAGCGACATTAAGGTGATAAACATTGGTATTAAGGTATCACCGGCACCCCGTATCAGGCCCTGCGTAGTAATCATAGTGGAAAATAGAATATAAAAAGAACACACAATAACCAGGTAAGAATGTCCTATGCTCACCACTTCGCCACTATCCGTAAACAGCGACATGATTTGCGAACCGAACAATATAGCCACAAAAGTAATGATGATAGAAAAGA
>DAONFU010000176.1:0-4089 GCA_035403765.1 Bacteroidales bacterium | reverse complement strand
ACATTTTTATCAGGCATACCTCTGCAGGATTAACCATTAACGAGAACTTTGATGCAACGGTGCGCTCGGATTTGTCAATCGCTTTTGACCGTATAGTTCCCGAAAACTCCACACTATATAAGCATAATGATGAAGGCAGTGATGATATGCCAGCTCATATTAAATCGAGCCTTGCAGGGGCTTCACTGAATATTCCGATTCGCTACCATAGCCTGGCCTTGGGCGCCTGGCAGGGTATATTTTTATGCGAATTCAGAAGCAAAAAGCAACAACGAACTGTTGTGATAACAATAATAGGAGAGTAAAATCCTTATTTATTGCAATTTTCAACAAAATCGATGAGCTTGTTTAATGAATCATTTTTTAATGAATAAAATGTCATTTTTCCGCTTCTGCGCCTGTTGAGAATTCCATGAGTACGGAGCAGGTTGAGATGCAGTGATGCTGCAGCCTGTTCAATATTCAGTTTTTCATAAATCTGGGTAACATTCATTTCTTTGTTAGCTTCCAGAAGTTCAATGATGTTAATTCTCATTGGATGCGCAATTGATCTCATTTTTCTTGCGGCTGAATCAAATTTGTTAACGTCGATTTTTTTGCTTAGTGTCATTTTTTTAATTGTTAATTGTGATTTGTAATTTATTAATTAAACTTGTTTTTTTAAATATTATTGTTTACTTTAAAAGTTAATCTATTATTTCTATTTAATGCATCATAAATACTCTCCGATTATTGTACTTTGAACCCTTATTGTATTAATTCGCATAAATTTAGGTAAAAGAATACCTTTTAGTAAAGAAAATTAGTAAAAAACATACAAAGATATCATAATTTTTTAATATTACAAAAAAAAAGATAAAATATTTTTAAACATTTTATCATCAATAGTTATTTTTTGACCATAATAAAATACTACTATGCGCTAATTACGTATTGTTGATTTTGTTTTTCATATGCTGAAAATAATAGTAGCTTTGCATTTTAAATAATAAATGGCTGCATCCGAGTTAATCAACAGGCTTATTTCGGGAGATGAAAGGGCATTTAAAATGGTGGTGGACACTAATGCCCCGATGATTTTTCGTGTGATAATGAATTTTGGTGTCAGACGCGAAGATGCCGAAGATCTGAGCCAGGAAGTTTTTCTGGATGCTTTTCGCAATATCCGCAAGTTTCGCAACGATTCCGAAATATCCACCTGGTTGTATCGTATCGCCATCAACAAATCACTGAATTTTGTTAAAAAGCACAAAGGTTCTAAACGGGCCAATTTCCAGCTTGAGGATATAAATACGTTTGACAGGAACTGGTCTGTGGAAAGTTCAGAACAACAATTTGTAACAGGAGAGCAAAGAACACTATTATATAATAGTATAGAAAAGTTGTCGGAAAATCAGCGGATAGCTTTCACACTGAACAAACTTGATGAGTTATCTTATAAGGAGATTTCAGATATCATGATGATTTCTGTTTCATCCGTTGAATCGCTGATACACAGAGCTAAAATCAAGCTCCAAAACATTCTGTTGGATTTTTTTAAGTAAAAATTTCTAAGCCCCCGCAAGTTTTTCTATCAAAGGTTGTCAAACTGTTATACTCTTTTATATGAATTGCGATTTTTTCAAAAGTAATCTCCTGGATTTTTATTACAAGGAATGTAATAAAGATACCTGCTTACAAATGCGTGAACATATGGACGGCTGCCATCAGTGCGCCACCTTGTTCGGGAAGATTTCCGCTGTGCTGGGGTCGGCCGATGCCGTGAAAAATGAAAGTCCGGATGCCTTTTATTATACCCGCTTATCGGCCAAAATTACTACTATGCATGATTCACCTGCCCATACACGTTGGCTGTTGAGGATTGCACAACCTTTGCTGGCTGCTTGTTTTGCAATTTTTGGTGTCTTTGTCGGATATAAAATCTACGATAAGCTTCAGCAAGTCGAACCCTATACCGCCCAAATTGACGCTGCAGGTAAGGCCGAAGTACAATTAGCAGACGAATACCTGCCGAAAGGCGATAACGAAGAACTACTAAACACATATTTTTTTAATGAATAACAACCATGAGCTATTTTAATAAAAACAAAACATTGTTGTGGTTTTTGGGTGCCTTATTAATAATCAATTTGGCAGCCACAGGTACCATAATATATAATATGAGGACTGAGCCCCAGCGGCATCTTCGCGTAAAAGACAAACCCTGTGTTCAGGATTATCTGCAAGACGAACTGGGTTTGAGTACCGGTCAGGTACAGGAGTTTGCCCTTCTAAAAAAAGCTCATCACGACAGTTTGCAGCTCATACGAACAATTATGGCTGAAAAGCGCCTTCTTATTTCCCAAACCATGGTCATGCCCGAACCCGACACCGCGCTGCTTGATAAAACCACGGAAGAGCTTGGTGCGCTTTATGCACAAACACGCCGGATGTTTGTAAGTCATTATTTTGAGCTTCGCAAGCTTTGCGACCCTCAACAACAGGAAAAACTGGCAAAAATTTTTTCAGGCGCCTTTTGTAGTGGCGATAAATGCGGCATAGAGCCGGAGAGTCGTACCGGGCATGAGGGCTGCAAAAACCATAAAAGAACAAATAAACACAGATGCAAATTATAACAATAAATTAATTAAAAAACAAAAAAATGAAAACAAAAAAAGTAAATTATCTTTTGGCATTGGTAGTAGCCATTGTCATGGTGTTTGTCTCCACTAACACTTTCGGCCAGTGCGACAAAAAACAAACAGCCCCAAAAGCTCAACAGGGAGCAGGACAGGATGAAAAAGCCGCTTGTATGAAGAGTCCGGGAATGATGAATCTCACCGCTGAGCAGGAAAAACAAATGCAAGCCATTCATCAGAAACATATGAAAGAAGTGCTCCCGCTGAAAAATCTCATTGCAGAGAAAAAGGCACATCTGGTTACCGTTTCAACAGGCGACAATGTGGACCTCGTGGCCGTAAATAAAACTATTGACGAGTTGTATGCATTAAAAGCCGACATCGCCAAAAAACAAGCTGCCATGAAGCAGGACATTAGAAAATTATTGGATGATGACCAAAAACTTATGTTCGACATGAAACACGCAAAAAACAAAGGAAAAGGTTGCGAATCAGGAGAGAACATGGGTCGTGGCATGGGCCAGCATTCGGGCGCAGGTTGCGGCATGGACAAGGGTAAGGACAGACAGGGTTGTGCTAATGGTCAGCATTCCCCCGCTGGTTGCGGTATGCAAAAGAGCCAGGGAAGTTGTTGTCCGCAACAGGGCAAGGGAAGTGGCTGTCAGCAACAAGGACAAGGTTCTTGTAAGGACAAAGCCGGCAGTCCGAATAGCGGCTGTCAGCATGACAAAAAATAATTTTTCCTAACCCAAGCCGGCCTGGACGGTTTTCCTGAAGGGCCGGTTTTTTTTAGTACTACAAAAGAAGAGAATGAAGAGAGCGGTTTTTATTACTATATCTTTATTGATGGTAACGCTATTTGTTGCAGCTCAAAAAAATGCTGCACCAAAAAATGGAAATGCTACTGTTTCTAAAGGAGTTGTAACGGGAATAGTGCACGACAAAAATACGGGCGCCCCCGTGGAGTTTGCCAATGTAATTGTTTGCAAAAATTCCGATTCGTCCATGGTGAACGGTGCGCTCACCAATGCCAAAGGGAGATTTACCATTGATAATGTGCCCTACGGAAATTATTATATTAAAGTAAATTTTATAGGATATGGCGTTCAGACAATATCAAATGTCAACATCGATGATAATAACACTTACGTGAATATCCATACCGTTTTTCTCGAAAATGCGGCAACAAACCTTGATGCGGTCACCATCACAGGCCAGAAAGACCAGGTTGAATATAATCTCGATAAAAAAGTGATCAACGTTGATAAGAACCTGCTGACCTCGGGGGGCACTGCCCTGGATATCATGCAGACGATACCTTCTGTAGATGTTGATATTGAAGGAAACGTAAGTTTACGGGGTTCGCAGAATGTGACCATATTTATTGACGGGCGCCCTTCGGGCCTCACCAGCCTCGATCAGATGCCCGCCAGCATGATCGAAAAAGTGGAGATCGTTACAAACCCTTCGG
>DAONFU010000175.1:0-4117 GCA_035403765.1 Bacteroidales bacterium | reverse complement strand
TCTTTTTCCCTGCAAAAAGCGTACACAGCGTCATCATCGGAGGTTTTGATTTTGTGCATCGTGCCGCCGGAGGCACCGTTCCACAAGGCCTGGTTTTCCTTTTTTAAGGCAATGAGTACCTTGTACAAATCGAAAAATTCATCTTTTTTCCATTCGATGGTATCCTTATCAAAAAACTGCAATCGTTTGTTTAATCCCGCTTCCTGTCCGCTGTATATCAGGGGCATGCCGGGAATCAAAAAGGTAAGCACGGCAAAGGTTTTTACGCCGGCGCCAAATTTTTCGTAGGCCGTGCCATTCCACGAATTTTCGTCGTGGTTAGAAGTAAAATACATCCGGTAGTCGCCGGTACGGTACTTATGGCTTTCGTTGAGAAACAGCGAATCCAGCGACAAAGCCGTTTTTTTCCCTTTGGCGATATCGGTAATCAGGTGATGAAACTCCCAGGTATAGGACATATCAAAAGCCTTCTCGTGAAATGCAGGGTCTTCCCATTCGGCAAGCATAAAAACTTTTTTCACACTGTCGAGTGCAGGCCGGGCTTCGTTCCAGAAATCTACCGGGCACATGCCTGCCACATCGCAGCGAAAACCATCGATATCCGTCTCGGTGAGCCAGTATTGCATAGCCTTGACCATATACCGGCGCATTTCTTTATTATCGTAATTAAGGTCGGCTACATCGGTCCAGTCGGGCACCGGGGCAATGATATTGCCGGCTGCATCCTGGGTAAACCAGTCGGGATGCTGGCTGAGGAGCTCGTTATCCCAGGAACAATGATTGGCTACCCAATCAATTAAAACATACATACCGTACTGATGACATTTTTTTACCAGACTTTTAAAATCTTCCATGGTGCCAAACTCAGGGTTCACCGCCATATAATCCCGCACGGAATAGTAGCTTCCGAGACTGCCCTTGCGGTTCTTTTCGCCGATAGGGCTTACCGGCATAAACCACAGTATGCCCACGCCCATTTCTTTGAGGCGTGGCAGATGGCTTTCAAAATCCTTAAAAGTACCGGATGAAGAGTATTGCCTGAGGTTAACTTCATAAATAGTTAGATTTTGTGACCATTCGGGAACGGTTTTTTCACGAACAGGGGTTTCAACGAGCGTTTGTGCTTCAACCAAATCAGTGTTGCAAAATGTCATAGAACAGAAGATTAATGTTATGATAAAAAATTTAAAAGTATTTCTCATATTGTATTATTATATTACTAATTATTCAATAATTCAAACTTGTAGGCAGGCAGGGTTATTTCAATTATATTTTCCGATTGAACAAAAGAATGACCGAAATTAGATTGAAATGCCTGATTGGCAATAGCTGGCGGCAATTTAAAGGAAATTTTTTCAGAATGCTTACCTTTATTAAAAATTGCGATTACCGCTTTGCCGAAGTAGGTGCGGACAAAAACGTAGGTATCCTTAGTAATGCTGATCACCTGATAATCACCGTAAATCAGGGGCAGGCTGTTTCTTCGCAGTGAAATCAGCCGGGTGGCGGTAGTTTTTGTTTCTTGCTCTTTGCTGGTGAGGTTATCAAATTTCATCATACGTCTGTTATCGGGATCTCCGGCGCCGGGCATGCCGATTTCATCACCATAATACAACACAGGGATACCCGGAATTGTCATGATATATGCCGTTAGCAACGAAAGTTTTTGATACGCAGAAGTATCTTTTACCTGAATATTTCGTGACCATCCGGCCTCTTTGTCATCCTCCCGTGAACTCAGTGAGCCGTCAGCATAAGAAATAAACCGAGCCATATCGTGGTTTCCGCTGATGTTGCCCATCAGGTTATGGCAACCGTATTGGTTAAGGCTCTCCTGCAGCGAGTTGGCTAGTTTTGTAAAAGATTCGTTTTCGTTGAGAAGTACAGAGCGAAGGTCGAAATACAGATTGAAGTCGAACTGCCCGTCGAGTTCGCCGGAATTGACATAGCTGCCAACCAGTTCGCGGTTTCCATAAGTTTCTCCAATCTGGTAAAAACTTTTGTTCTGAGGTATGATAATTTGGTTCTTAATCTTTTGTGTCAGCCGCCGCTGAAAGCTTTCGGGAATGTGTTTGGTAGCATCGTGTCTGAATCCGTCAAGGTCAAAGTTGGTGATCCAGCGCAAGGCGGAATCCGACATACATTCCACCACTTCGGGTTTTGAAAAATCAAAAGTGGGCAGGAAGGTATCGAACCAGGTGGTCAGGCGGCATTCTTCCCACAGGCGGATATTTTTTCTGCCGTCGGGCAGGTCAAGCTGGGTAAACCAGCCGGGATGCTGCGTGGCCAGAGGATGTTCCGAATGGATGTGATGGGCCACATAATCGAGAATGACATTAATTTCTTTACCGTGTGCCGAAGACACCATCTGCTTCAATTCAGTATCCGTTCCGTAGCGGTAGTCAACCTTTGTTGAAGAAACCGGCCAGTAACCGTGATATCCAGAGTATTTGCGGTGTGGTTCGGGGAATTCCCTGAACGCTTTTTCGGGATTCTGATTAAGCGGCGAAACCCACAGCATATTTACACCCAGTTCAGAAAAGTAGCCCTCGTCAATTTTTTTCTTCAGTCCGGCGATATCCCCTCCCATATAATTGGCTTTGGGCAACACTTCGGGATCATTCACCGGAGAGTTGTTGGCCGGATCGGCGTCATAAAAACGGTCCACCATCATAAAATACATCACCTGAGCTTCCTTGTCATAACGGGAAAGGCCGGAAACTTCCGTGAGCACTTTTCCATGATGAAGCGGTATCATCAGGTCGTTGCCGCTGCCCGATTCATTGCAGGCAAATACCCGGATGAACGAACGCTCAATAGCTGTAGCAGCTTCAGGAATTTTTATTTCCACCAGATTTCCTTTTTCATGGATTGATTGAGCCGGAAGTCTGAAATTTTGCCAGAAAACAAACAGTTTGCTGACTTTGTTTTCTTTCCGGATAATTATTTTTTTGCCCGAAGCGCTTTGTGTAAAAATCTCTGGACGGGGAATGCCCGCCTGATTGCTGACTTTCAGCACCGAATTAAATCCGCCGATGTTGTTATCCGCCGAATCCGCATTGGCGGGATCGAGCATCCACTTTCCGTCCGCCACCAGCTGATAATAATAGGTGCCAGGATTTAAAAACAAAGTGGCAGTCCATAGTTTATCTCCATAAGTCATGGGTGTGGCTGCAGGATTCCAGCCATTGACATCTCCGGCCAGCTGAACCGCTTTATACGTCCTGCCTTTAGGGTCGAATACCACCTTAACTTCTTGCTTTTCAGACTTTTTTAGCAGCACCGAATAAGAAGTGGCGCCCATCCATATTTTCAGTTCGGAAAGAGCCGGTATTTTAGCATTGGCAATGAGAATAACCTGCTTTTTATCTGCGGTAAAATGATAAAAAAAACATTTTTCCGCACTCACAGAGTCGATAAGGCTTACATCCTGAAAAAAATCCTCGAGATAAACCAGCGTGGTGTCCTGTTTGAGGGTTATGGGTGCCGCTATACCAAACATCCCCGGATGCTTTCCGCCAGGAGTCTGAGACTTAACCGACAGGACGTTCTGAAATACCAAAAACAGGATAACAACTGCAAAAGCACACGCTCTGTAAGTCTTCATGTATAAAAAGAATAATAACAAGCCCGTAAAATTACACAATAATTTTATTTTTTCGTTTGAAAATTGGTCCATATAATGTCGGTGCAAACTTCAATTTCAAAGGACACTATGTTAATCAATGAAGCGACAGAAAATATCTTTTGATATTCAGAAGTATATTTCTTAATTTTGCAAATACAAACACCAGAAATAAATATAATTTATGTTAATAGTTAAATTAAAAAACTAACTTATGAAAAAAATTTACAAATCGTTTTTACTGATTACGGCCCTAAGCATCATGAGCATGGGAAGCTACAGCCAACCTGGCAACCTGCATTACGGAATCATGGGCATGTGGGGCGATGCCACACTGATTGACCGTGGAGTTACTGCTTACGTATCTGTACAGTCGCCGATTGCGGCCACCTGTTCCTTTCTTTTTAATCCTTCGGCGGGCAATTACACCCCAAAATGGTGCGGCTCCACCACTGATTATACAAGAGCAGTGAACACCATATTGGAAGGCAG
>DAONFU010000174.1:0-4200 GCA_035403765.1 Bacteroidales bacterium | reverse complement strand
GGCCTACTCCAACTGTTTAAGATATCCGGCGGCTTCTTCTTTGCTGATGTTTACAAAACCATATTGTCCGCAGTAGTTCTGCCCTAAGGTCAGTATCCATTGGATAAAAGATAGCGTGGTCTTGTCGGTAGGTTTTGTTTTGCAGACCAGATAAAGCTTACGGGCCGGAGGCGAAGGATATTTCCCCGAAGATAAGGCACTTTGTATATCTTCGAGCTTATCGAAAACCAGCTCCTTGTCGTCGGCCATATTGTTGGCGTTCAGGTCGAGGGGCAGCACATAAAGGTTTCTCTTTTTGAAACCGGTGCTAACATCAAACACATAGGTCATGCTGCAAAAGCCCAGGGCATTTTTGTTGGCGGCCACCTTGAGGGCCATTTCATTTTCGCTTGTAACTTGGGTTCCCTTGATATTCCTGGCGTCCACCCCCAGAAAACCCGCCCAAAACAAGGAAATATCCGAACTGTCGGACAAGGCATATACTTCAACAATATCTTTGGATGGCTGTGGCAGCAACTGTCCCCAGGTAGCTATTTTTCCGGTAAAGGCGCCGGCCATTTTTTCTTTGGTAAGGCCTGTGAAAACAATTTTCTGCAAACTACCGTTATCAAAACTTATCACAGGCAGCACCACATCTTTGGCAACCGCCACGGCCCAATAGCCGTTTTGCTTTTCAGTTTCGTTAAGTTCACGGGCGGCCATTACCAGTTGCAGTTCTCCGGCGGCAAGTCTTTTTAAAGCGCTGCCCGTGTTGCCGGTTTTTATACCAATCTTAACTTCGCTGAGTTCTTTGGCGAATTCCTGTTTCCATTTGTTCATCAGCGGAACAAGGATGGCGTCGCCATCAATGTTGATAGCACCGCTCACAACTGTCTGGCGGTCATCTGCGGCAGTTTTGTCATTTTTTTGTTTATCAGGTCCGCAAGCCGTAAACGCTATGGCTGCGAAGCATAAAAAAAACACGAAATTCTTCATCTGCAAAAATTTTCATCAAAAATACATCTTTTACGCTTTTGTTTCACTGTGTATAGCAGTATGCTTTTTTTATAAGGTTTATGTATATTTGCAATAATTTATGCCGGTAAGCCTGCCCGTAACGGCAATAAATAGTGGCAAATGAACGTTTCAACACCTGCTGAACAGGAAAAAAACCAGTACTGATGAACATATACATCAAAAAAAGAAGGTGGAAGATTTTGCTTTTTGTAACCCTGCTGATAATTTTCTCTTTATCATTGTGGTATATAGACCGGGTGGCCAACCAGATTGAAACCGACCAGCGAAACAAGATTAAACTGTGGGTGGATGCCATCACCAAAAAAGCCAGCCTGGTAAATGCCACGGACACTTTTTTTACGCTGCTGCAGACAGAAGAACGAAAAAAAGTGGAACTGTGGGCCAATGCCAACATGCGCCTTAACAATGCCACCTACGAAGAAGACCTGACTTTCTACCTCGACATCATCGCAGGCAACAATACCATTCCGGTGGTGCTCACCGACGAAAACGACAAAATAACCCTGGCGAAAAACGTGGATTTCAATCGCGATTCGGTAAAAACCTTATCAGGAAAGATAAAAGAAGATTTTTCAATATATCCCCCCATCGAGATCAACTATATCGGCAACAAAAAGCTTCTGCTGCATTACAGGGACTCCAAGGTTTTTACGGGATTGAGGGAAGTGTTGGACAAGCAGGTAAAAGCCTTTCTTTCGGAGATTGTTACCAATGCGCCTTCGGTGCCTGTTATCGTAACCGATGCCGACCGCAAGCAGGTTATTGCCTATGGCAATATCGACACGGTAAAACTGCAGGATCAGAATTATGTTACCCAGACCATACAGTCGATGGAGGCCGACAACAACACTATAGTGGTTAACCTGCCCGGAAAAGACGATTGCATCGTGTTTTACCGCGACTCGCCGCTGCTGGTGCAGCTGAAGTATTTTCCTTATGTTCAGTTTATCATCATCGGGGTGTTTATTTTCATTGCGTACCTGCTTTTCAGCACTTCGCGCCGTTCGGAACAAAACAAGGTGTGGCTGGGATTAGCCAAAGAAACAGCCCACCAGCTTGGGACGCCACTGTCGTCGCTGATGGCCTGGGTGGAGCTGCTGCGGTTGAAGGGCATCGACGAGGAAACACTGGCGGAAGTCTCGAAAGACATCGTGCGCCTGGAGACTATCACCGAACGTTTTTCAAAGATAGGTTCGGAGCCACGGCTGGAAAAACAAAATATTGTTGACGCCGTGTACAAGTCTATCGACTACCTGAAAAAACGCACGTCAAAAAAGATAAACTATATCATTTCGCCTGCTGCCCCCGAAATTATGGTTCCGCTGAATGGGTATCTTTTTGAGTGGGTGATTGAAAATCTTTGCAAAAACGCCATCGACGCCATGAGCGGCAGCGGCAATATTGAGATAAGCATATTTGAAGACGACCGCCACGTGTATGTTGACATACAGGATACCGGCAAGGGAATACACAAATCAAAATTTAAGGCCATCTTCAACCCTGGATACACCAGCAAAAAAACGGGATGGGGTCTGGGCCTTTCCTTGTCGGAACGTATTATTGAAAATTATCATAAGGGCAGGATTTATGTCAAATCGTCTGCCATTGGCAAGGGGACCCTGTTCCGTATTGAGTTACGCAAAAGCAAGGTGGCGGCAGAGAAAAAATAATATGGATAACGATGTGCTTCTTATTGTGGAATAGTGATTTTGTGCTGTATCAGTAAATTTTTTGTACAGGAAATGAAACTTAATTTTTAAAAATAATAATTTAGCAAAAAATTTTACGATGCTGCATGCCTTACTCAGCGGATTGATTTTGGGGTTAACCCTTGCCGTTATTTTTGGCCCGGCATTTTTTTCGCTTTTGCAAACCAGCATCCTCAGGGGTTTTCGCAGAGGCATGTACCTGGCGCTGGGGATCATGCTGAGCGATTTCACCCTTATAGCCTTAAGTTTTTTAGGTGTAACGCAATTAATCACCAACGACAATTACAGCAAGCTGTTTGGCATTATAGGCGGCTTGATATTACTGGCCTACGGCGCCTTTGTCTTCCGAAAAAAAGTGGTTTTTAACGAAAAAGAAATCAACAAATTGGAGAAAAAAAGCAACAGTATCTTTGGCGACTCGCCTTCCAAACCTTATGTGTATATCCTGAAAGGCTATTTTCTGAATCTATTAAATCCTTTTTTGTTAATCACCTGGATGGGTATCATGGGCTATGTGGCCGCCGAATATAATTCGGACATAAAAAAACTGGCTGTTTTTTTCGGCGTTGCCCTGGGCACTGTATTTTCTACCGACCTGTTAAAATGTTTTGTAGCCAATAAACTCAAAAGGCTGTTGCGTCCCAATATTCTTTCGATTGTCAACCGCGGATTGGGAACCTTATTATTTCTTTTTGGCTTATACCTGATAATAAAAACGATATTGGCCTTTTTAGACAAGGGTATTTTCATCCCCTGACAAGCGGGAAGCAAAATGCTAAAACTTTTTGGTGATAAAATCCTTGCCGTCGAGCAGGGCATACGAAAAATGCTGTAGCCAGTCGCCCAGGTTTATATAGCGTGAGTTTTCGCCTATTCTCATGTCGATAGGCAGATGCCGGTGACCAAACACAAACAGGTCGAAATGTTCTTTTTTCAGCATTTCTTTGGCATACACTATCAGGCGTTCGCGGTTTTCGCCCTTATAAATCCAGTCGATATCGCCTCTGGCCAGGCGACTGCGACGCGAAAAAAACAGGCCCAGCCCCATGGCAAAATTCGGATGCAGCCGGGCAAAAAGCCATTGGCAGGTTTTGCTGGCAAAAAACTTTTTCAGCATCTTATAACCATAATCACCGGGACCCAGTCCGTCGCCATGGCCAATCATCATTTTCAGCCCGTTGATTTCCTTAACCACCGGGTTCCTGATTATACCAATACCCAATTCCTGCTCAAAGTATCTGAACATCCACATATCGTGGTTGCCGGTAAACAGATGAATTTTTATCCCGCTGTCGGTCAGTTCGGCAAGTTTGCCCAAAAGACGGGTATATCCTTTGGGTATTACCGTCTTATACTCAAACCAGAAATCAAAGAGGTCGCCCAGGATATAAATCTCCGAAGCGTCGGCCCTTACCATATCCAGCCATTCCACAAATTTTTTTTCACGCGCCAGGCTGCTGTGGTAATCGGGAAT
>DAONFU010000173.1:0-4200 GCA_035403765.1 Bacteroidales bacterium | reverse complement strand
ATTTTTTCAATCCATTCTTCATCATTACCGGCCAGATAGCCATTTTCGCCATCCTGGATTATTTCAGTATTGACGCCAACGGGCGACATTAAGGTCGGTATTCCAAGCGCCATATATTGAAGACCTTTCAGTCCGCACTTTCCTTTAGCCCAGTTATCATCGGGAAGCGGCATAATGCCTATATCAAAAGATGCAAGTTTTTCAAGCTCTTCATCTTTATTCCAATCATATGCCCGTACAGGCAGGGTTTTATTTTGATAATGACTGTCCCCAATAACCGTTATGGATATTTTGCCCGGGTATTTTTCAGCCAGTTTCTTTAAGAAACCTTCGGCATATTTAAAATGCTGAATAGTGGTAAAACTACCGCTCCAGCCAATATTAATAGCGCCGTTCCTGTGTTTGTCTTCGACCGGGGTATATTCTGTCGTATCTATTGTTGTTGGAACAATTTTAATATTTTTACTGTATTCTGATGCATATTCTTTCAAATAATTATTACCTGCAAAAACCATGTCGGCATAAGAAATGATTTTTGCTGTTTTGCCGAAACTCTTCAGCCATTGGTATTTTTTGTTTGCATCCGAAACATTTTGCAGCCAGATAGAATCGTCAAAATCAAAAATCATTTTTGCCCTGGAAAATCTCAGGAGCCATTCAAATATGGGAGGACCAATAAAATACATTTCCCTTTGAATGAAAACAATATCATATCTGAAGGACCTGACAACATCAAAACATCTTTTTAAAAAAAATTTTACAAACAAAAAGAATTTTTGTATCTCTTTGCCCTTGCTGTAAAAAAGCTTGTCTTCAGTTTCTTTAATTAAAAAAGAAAGCGTATAGTTGTATCCTTTTTCTTTAAAATAATCTAAATATTCTTCGAATCTGAAACGCTGGCTCGGCGACCTTCCGGGTCTGTGCGGGGTAATAAATAAAATCTTTTTACCCTTTAATCTTCCAGCCATACCGAAGGTAATTTTTCGAAAATCTCTATATTGTCGAATTTTTTTGTTTTTCGGACCCCGGAAGCTTTTACCCACTCTGCCATTTTAATAACACCATCTTTTAATGATGTGTATTGATGAATATTAAACGCTTTATTTGCCTTGGAATGATCTGAATAGGCATGAAGAACCTCGTTTCTTGCTGGCAGATATCTTATTTCACCTTTTTTTCCAAGCGCCTCCATCACAACGGCAGTAAGCTCATTTACGGAAAAATCTTTATCTGCACCGATATTAAAAATTTCATTATAACATTCTTTAATTTGAACGGAATTAGCAATATACGGAGCCACATCGCCTATATAGCTGAATGCTCTGGTTTGAGAACCATCACCAAAAACAGTAATGGGTTTCCCCTGTAGAAGTTGATTCATAAAAATACCGATAACATTGCGATACCTGTCTCCGATATTCTGATATTCTCCATAAACATTGTGAGGCCTGAATATAATATAATTCAGATCAAACATTTTTTTTGAAACTTCCAGTTCCAGTTCAACAGCAAATTTTGATATGCCATAGGGGTCTTCGGGATGCGGGACCATCTCCTCTCGCATAGGAACCTGTCCCTTACCATAAACTGCAATGGATGATGTGAAAACAAAACATTTAATTTTGTTTTTTATTGATTCATTAATAAGGTTAATGCTCCCTATTAGGTTGTTATTGTAATTAAACCGTTTGATAAAATGACTTAACCCTTCAGCAGCGTATGCCGCAAGGTGATAAACAAAGTCAAACTTATATTTTCCGAATAACTCAGAAACCAGGTCCGCATCGGTTACAGAACCTTTAATAAAAATTGCATTTTTATTTACATTATCTTCATATCCTCCGCTAAGGTCGTCCAAGACAATTACCCTGTCTCCTTTTTTAATCAACTCATTTACTACATGTGCGCCAATAAAACCAGCGCCACCAGTTACTAATGATATATTACCCATTATTTTCGTTTATTTTAATTGTTTCAATATTGAATCGAATATCTGCTTCCCGTCAATATTTCCCAGTTCGCTGTCGCAAGCCCTTTCGGGGTGAGGCATCATGCCAAAAACATTCCTGGTGCGGTTACAAATTCCCGCTATGTTGTCGATGGTGCCATTAGGATTGGCCCCTGCAGTGATATTGCCGTCGGCATCGCAATATTTAAAAAGTATCTGGTCGTTTTCGTAAAGTTGTTTTATGGTTTTTTTATCTGCATAATAACGGCCCTCGGCATGTGCCACGGGTATTTTCAGCGCTTTTTCCGGATCAAGGTATTTGACCGGTGCGGCTTTTTGCGAAACTGGTTTAATAAAAACATTTTTACAGATAAACTGCTGGTTGTTATTGCTCAGCAGGGCTCCCGGCAACAATTGAGCTTCGCAAAGTATCTGGAACCCATTGCATATTCCCATCAGATATCCTCCATGATTGGCATAATCAATAATTTTTTCCATGATGGGCGAAAAGCGCGCAATGGCCCCCGAACGCAGGTAATCACCATAAGAAAACCCTCCCGGAAGAAAAATAAAATCACATTTTTGCAGGTCTTTATCTTTATGCCACAGGGCAACAACCTCCTTTTTGAGGATTTTTTTTAATACATACAACAAGTCATGATCACAATTAGATCCCGGGAATATTACGACACCAAATTTCATTTTTTTTGCTTTAGATAAGCAAAGATATACCCTTTAATTAAATTTCGACCCTGTTGATAAAAAAAACTCTGTTTTATTGCTCTTCAAATGTCCGGAGACCGTTCTGCCGGATATCGTCAAGCGCCCCGATACCCAATACTCCGGCATTGTAAAGGTTAAGATATTCCTGGCTTACCGATTGATTGAACACCATCATATCATCGGTATTAATAGATATCCTTACCCCATGTTCGTGAAGTGTGCGAATGGGATGTTCTGCCATGGAGGGCACCCGGCACAACATTACGTTGCTGGTAGGACATACGTTGAGGAGTATTTGATTGTCGGCAAGCCAGTACATCACTTCTTCTGATTCCGAAGCGGCAATTCCGTGTTGCACCTGATCGAGCTCCAGTATTTCAACGGTTTTTTTCACCGCGTCCGCCGTTCCATACTCGCCGACATGTGCAGTAAGAACTAATTTTTGTTTTTTGGCTTTCCGGTAAATCGGAATATAACTTTCTATATCGCCGCACAATTCATCGCCATACAAATCTATTGACCTAAAATAGCCTGTGTCAAGAAGTTTTTCGGCTTCATAAAAAAGTTTTTTCAGGTCATGATTTCGCTGAAGCCCAAGCTGAGGTACAAAATACACATCGGGAGCTGTCAGTCTGTGTGCTTTTTGTATTATTTCTATTTTCGTACGGCAATTTCCGTCGGGGCCTTCAAAAAAACGGGTATCCAGACTTATTTGCAGCACCTTCACGCCATCGCTTTGGGCTTGTTTGAAATTGGCTGTTTTTGTATATTCAAAATAACCTGGCTTGTGTATAAATTTTTTAAATGCCTGCTCCAGATAATCCTCAAAATCAGAAAATTTTTCCATTTTCTGCGGCGGCCTGATAATCGCTTGCCCCACCCATTCCTCCATAAACTGGAGGCGGCTTCCCATCTCCGCATGATTATGAAGGTCGCTTTTTGGTACTTTTGCCAACAGATTAATGTCTTGTTGTTGCAATGCTTTTTGAAAATCCTGGTCAATCATTTAATTTTTTACAACAAAAATAAAAAAAACCACCCCTTTAAGAGTGGTTTGGTTTAAAAATTTGGCTTGCTCCGGGTCTCCGGCTACATTTTGTACTCTATCAGCATCATTACTGCAAAAATCGCAAGCATCCATGCAGCAAAGATGATCCATAGTAAATATGGTTTTGCTGTTTTCATCGTTAAATTGTTTTTAGTGGTTGACATCGCTTGCTCCTTTCTTATTTGTTTGATTATGTAACGTAAAATTACTCCCCTGCACTGGGTTAATACCCACTAAATCAGTTAACGGTAGGGTTTTTCAAGTTTTCGGCCACAACGGATGTTTTATCGTATTTACTACCCGTGGAAAACTTAATGACCGGCCCCATGAAGCTTGTTAACTTAAAATACGATATTTTTGCAAAAATTTTTATGATGACAAACAAAATCAGGGTTCGCTTTGCGCCCAGCCCCACCGGGCCTCTTCACATAGGAGGCGTTCGTACAGCTTTATACAACTACCTTTTTGCAAAAAAACACCA
>DAONFU010000172.1:0-4206 GCA_035403765.1 Bacteroidales bacterium | reverse complement strand
GCTTTGGCAATGCCAACGACGCTTATCATCAGACAGCCTCTTCGCCCGATGGCCAAGGCGCTTTTCTGGCGATGACCAAGGCTCTGGAGATGAGTGGGCTGCAGCCTCATGAAATTGATTATATCAATGTTCATGGCACGGGTACCGGGAACAACGATCTTTCGGAAGGTGTGGCTATGAAAAGAATCTTTGGCGAAAATATCCCTCGGTTTAGCTCAACCAAGCCTTTTACCGGACATACCCTTGGGGCGGCAGGTGGCCTGGAGGCCGTCATCTCGGTGCTGGCCATTCAACATAAAATGATTTTTCCCAACCTGAATTTTTCCGAACCGATTCCGGAGTTGGGCTTTTCACCGGTGGTGAAGCTAATCGAAAACTGTAAGGTCGGCCATGTGTTGTCCAATTCCTTTGGCTTCGGTGGTAACAATTCCACATTGGTTATTTCTGCAATTAAATAAACGAGTAAGTAAATGAAAATGTATATTAATGCTGCCGTTGCTATTAGTCCGCAAGCTACCTTGGGTACTGATTTTGCACTTCAAAAACCTGAAAAATACGAAACGGAATTTCTGAAGTGTATTGAGCCTGACTATAAAACCTATATCAATGCTACCTTGATCCGTCGTATGGGTCGTGTTGTAAAAATGGGAGTGGCAGCGGCTTTGCAATGTTTAAAAGAGGCTGGTGTGGAAAAACCCGATGCCATCATCACCGGTACAGGCCTTGGATGCATTGAGGATACAGAATCTTTTCTGAACGAAATCATTAAAAACAAAGAACAATTTTTACCACCTACCTCATTCATTCAGTCCACTCATAATACCATTGCAGGGCAGATTGCGCTGCTGCTAAAGTGTAACAGTTATAACTACGCTTATGTGCACCGCTGTTTTTCTTTTGAAAATGCCTTGCTTGACGCCATGATGATGGCTGATGAACAGTCAGGTGCAAAAATCCTGCTAGGCGGTGTGGACGAAATAACCCAGGATTCCTACTCAATAATGAAACGGCTGGGCATATACAAAAGCGTGTTGGGTTCCGATACCTCCCTTTTTGCTGACCGCACCGATGGCGGCATAGCCGGTGAAGGCGCTTCCTTCTTTGTGGTTTCGGCTAATCCTGAAAATGCTTATGCCGCCATTGATGGCGTGAAAACCTTTTACAAACCTGCGGACCCCGGAAAAACCGTTGGTTTTATTGCTGATTTTATCCGGCAACAAGGCCTTTCGGTTCATGAAATCGACGCCGTAATGATGGGATACAGCGGCGACAAAGCTTCCGATATTGTCTATGATGCCCTCTCGGCAAGTATTTTTGCGGATAACAACATTCTATATTACAAACATTTGTGTGGAGATTATTTTACTTCAACAGCTTTTGCCACATGGGCCTCCGCCAATATTCTCAAAAATAATTACTGCCCCGAAGCACTGAAACTTCGCAGTGTTGATAATGACCAGCTTAGAAATATCCTTGTGTACAATCATTTCGACAATGAAGAACATGCTTTGATATTGCTCTCCTCATGTTGACATTTAAAAATACACTCCTCATTGCATTTGTAATGGCTGTGATTACAGGTGTTTTAACTTTTCTTTTTGGCCTTTCGTTATGGTGGCTGGTGTTACCAGTAGCCCTATTGGCTTCTGGTATTGTGCTTGGCACATTTAACATCGGCTGGTCATTTTATTTTGATGTAATCGACAGAATCCATACCAACAACTCGGTAGTATTGACTTTTGATGATGGCCCCGACGAAGCGGTTACCCCGAAAATTCTTGAAGTGCTCCGGAAAAATAATGTGCAGGCGGTTTTTTTTGTTATTGGACATAAAGCTGAAAGGTTTCCAAGCCTGGTAAAACAACTTTTTGATGAAGGGCATATCATTGGAAATCATTCCTATAGGCATCATAACTTTTTTGGTTTCTGGTCTTCGCAAAAAGTTGCCGATGATATTGCAAAAGCTGGAGAAACGATAAAAAAAATAATTGGTGTAACTCCGCATTTTTTCAGGCCGCCTTTTGGAGTTACCAATCCGAATATCAAAAATGCTGTGAAAAAACTTAACTTGTCCCCTGTAGGATGGAGCCTAAGGTCGTTGGATACTACCTCGAAAAATGTTGGAAAAATAACAAAGCGAGTTTCAAAAGTCAAAGCGGGCGATATAGTTCTTTTTCACGACAGAATAGCAGGAGAGGATGAAGTAATTGAGAATTTTATTTTGACATGCAGGCAAAAAAATCTGGCATTTGCCCGTTTGGACGAAGCTTTAGAAATTAACGCTTATGATTAGATTGATTGTAAAATTATTGTGCCTGTTTATCCTTAGTGCAGGAAACATCAATGCCGGTGTTCCTGATACGACATATAAAACCATGAAAGATACAGCCCTTTTTGCCGGGTTGCTGAAATCGTATAATGCTGGATTGAAAAGTATAGAAAGTGATTTTGTTCAGTACAAGACAATGCAGATTTTGAATAATGCAGTAAAATCGGAAGGCTATTTCTGCTATAAAAACGAAACGATGGTCCGGTGGGAATACACGGCACCGTTCAGCTACCTGATCATAATCAACGATGGAAAGATTATTGTAAAAGACGGTGAAAAATGCAATGCCTACGATTTTACAGCAAGTGAATCTTTTAATAACTTGAGTTCTTTACTTGGCAAAATATTAAAAGGAGAGGTATTGCATGATAATAAGAATTTTACTTGCCGTTTTTATGAAAATGAAATCACCTATAAACTCATACTAACTCCACGGTCCGGAGAGATAAAAGATTACTTTCGTGAAATCGTTTTGTTTTTTGATAAAAAGATGTTTTCTGTTTCCCGTGTCCAAATGAACGAAGTTTCGGGCGATGTAACCGATATCTGGTTTAATAACCGTAAGATTAACGGCGCCCTTTCGGATGAGCAATTTCTAATAAAATAATTTGCCATGCTTTTACATTCTTTTTTTAAAATTGTTGAAACATCCAGGGAGGATGATAAAACAGTGGTTATTGTACAACTGGAGAAACAGCATAGTATCTATGAGGGGCATTTTCCGGGCAATCCGGTAGCTCCCGGCGTGTGCCTCATACAGATGATACGTGAAGTGATCGAGGTGCTGAAAGACCAAAAGCTTATGCTCGCCGAAGCCGATGAAATAAAATTTCTGAATATTGTAAATCCCCTGATGGTTGATGTCCTGAGGATAGAGATAAAGAACAGACCAAAATCCGAAAATCCGCTAGCCTTTAACATTGTTATTAACGACGGGCAGACTACGTACCTCAAAATGCGTGCAGGGTTCACCGGTTCTTGTGCTGAAAAACAGGCTTCTACTTGAGAAACATTTGGCTTTTCCCTTTTTCATCATGCAATTCTTAATAAATATGCACTATGGTACAAGATATGTCTGAACTCACTATGATTTCCATTAAAGCTGCTGTTGAAGCTGGACTTAGAATCATGGAAATTTTTAATAACAAGGTACGTATCCGTTTAAAGTTGAATTTGTCGCCTGTTACCAATGCCGACATAGCGGCAAATGAGCTTATTCTGGAACGTTTGGCGCATTTGAACATACCTGTTATTTCTGAAGAATCAACAAAAATTCCTTTCAGGGATCGACAAAAATGGAATGTTTTCTGGCTCGTTGATCCGTTGGATGGAACCAAAGAATTTATATCCCGAAGCAATGATTTCACAGTAAACATCGCGCTTGTTAAAGAAGGTGTCCCTGTTTTGGGAGTGATTTATGCCCCGGCGCATGATGTACTTTATTTTGGCACCATACGGCAGGGTGCTTTTAAGGTGGAAGCAGCCTCGAAAGCGGTAATTAAAGGTAGTGAAAATACCTTAGATGCTATTATTCCCCTAAGTACCCCATTGCCTGATACCCAAACCGAAATATATACTTACGTGGTCAGCAAATCGCACATCAATGCCAAAACAAGCAAATATCTTGAGGCAAAGCAAAATCCCAAACATTTTGTTAGTATGGGTAGTTCGTTGAAACTATGCGCCCTGGCCGAAGGCCGCGCCGATGAATACCCGCGTTTCGGGCGTACTATGGAATGGGATATCGCAGCAGGGGATGCCATATTACGCTCTGCAGGAGGAAAGATAAGGAATGTTGAAAATTCAGAGCCTTTAAAATATAATAAGGAAAATCTGGCCAACCCCGAATTTATTGCTTACAGAGCCAATAGACAAAC
>DAONFU010000171.1:2850-4208 GCA_035403765.1 Bacteroidales bacterium | reverse complement strand
AGGGTGTTTGTTATTCCTGCAAATATTTTCAGAAGCGCACAAAAAGACAATGTTGACTTCAGCAGGCACAAAGAAGTAGCACATTATTTTGAAAAAATGTAGGTACTTTTCCTTCGGAGATTTGATTTAATAATTTTCAATTTATTTTCGTATTTTTGTACATAACTAATACATAAAATATTTCTATGGAAAGACATCAGGGAATCATTACTTTTGGAGGGAATCCTCTTACGCTGGCAGGAACTATGGTAAAAGTGGGCGATAAAGCCCAGGATTTTACTGTGCTGGCAAACGATCTGAAACCACATAAACTGAGCGATTATGCTGGGAAAACACGTATTATCTCGGTAGTGCCTTCGGTGGACACGGGAGTGTGTGCAGCGCAAACACGCCGTTTCAATGTAGAAGCAGCCAAATTGGACAATACAGTTATTCTTACCATTTCATGCGACCTGCCTTTTGCCCTTGGCCGTTTTTGTGCTGCTGAAGGCATTGACAAAGTGGTTACCTTATCCGATCACAGAGAAACCGAATTCGGCCTGAAATACGGATTTTTAATTGAAGAACTGCGGCTATTGTCGCGCGGCATTGTAATTGTGGACAAAGAAGGCATCGTGCGCTATGTAGAATATGTGAAAGAAGTTACTACCCATCCTGACTACGACAAAGCACTGGAGGCGGCCAGGAGTTTATAAATTTTTGCTTGTCTTTAAAGAAAAATCGTATTTTTATCTTCTGATAAGAAGTAAATAATTATTAACCAAAATCAAACAAATGAAAAAGATTTATTTTATCTTAATGTTTACAATGCTGCCTGCACTTGCAATACATGCTCAGGTAGTTTACACCAGCAATTTCGACACCTGCACCTCAGGCCAGAATCTGGCTTCCCAACTGGGTACACCATGGACCACCTGGTCGAACGCACCGGGGACCAGCGAAGATCCATTGGTATCATCGGCTCAGTCTCATAGCAGCCCAAATTCTTTCAAGGTTATCAACAACAACGACTGTGTGTTGCAGTTATTCGACAAGATTAGCGGCCGCTACAAAATTGAATGGTATATGTATGTAGAATCGGGGAAACTGGGATATTTCAACATGCTGAATAATTTCAACGGAGCAAGTAGTATATGGGGATTTCAGGCCTATATCTATCACGATTCCATTTTCGTTGATGCCAATGGCAGCTATGCCGCATCCACAACTTTCGCTTCGAACACCTGGATAAAACTGCATATAATCATCGACCTTGATGACGACTATGCCACATTTTATAAAGATGATACCGAACTTGTCAGCTATCAGTGGAGCAAAGGGCCTTTTGGCGAAGGTTCTACCGTTAAACTTGATGCGGT
>DAONFU010000171.1:0-2750 GCA_035403765.1 Bacteroidales bacterium | reverse complement strand
ATTGTCGGCGGCGTTACCCGCGACCTGGTATTATTTGAAGAAGGCACTTCCACCAACTGTTCTTATTGTCCTTATGCCGCCAAAGGTATCGACAGCCTGATCATGGTAAACCATAAGGAAGCTGTGGCCATAGCCTATCATCCGAATTCGCAATGGGGAACTTTTGCTGACAATTACAGTAATCCTTCTTCTGTCAGCCGATTGATTTATTACCAGATGACGGGATTTCCAAGTATTATTTCTGATGGTAAATGGAGAATAAATGGCGTTACTTCACCTTACGGACGTCAATACAGTTCCGTTTATCTGCCATATTATAACGACCGGATAAATGCGGCATCGTTCCATAACCTTGATTTGACAGTAGCCCCAACAGGTACCGACACTTATACTGCAACTATTACCGCCGTAGAAACCTTTAGCGCATTTTCTCCGGTAAAACTTCACGTAGCTCTTACCGAATCTGATATTCCGGTTTCGTGGGGTGGCCTCACAGATATTGATTTTGTGTGCAGGGGAATGTTTCCGGATGCCAATGGAACAAGCATAGATTTTTCGTCCCAAAGCTCACAAACTTTTAATATCGATTTCGCCACCACAGGTTTTGTGACAGAAAAATGCCAGTTGGTTGTTTTCATTCAGGATCCTGTGACCAAATTGGTAACACAAACTGCCAAATTCGATATGTCGGCAGCTATCGGCATGGATGAAATCAACGGCAACAGCATAAGTCTATATCCTAACCCTGCATCGGAGTATATTATCGCCAATACCAGCGGAAATGGCTTACTTGAGATCGTTGACATCACGGGAAAACTCGTGCTGAAAAAAAGTATTGTGAAAACATCTCAAACTATTGACATTCGCAGCCTGGAAAAAGGCCTGTATGTAGTTAAATTTACTTCAGAAAAAAATACTTTCTCTGAAAAACTCATCATCGAATAAAAAACGTGAATCTATTTATTCAAGAGGCCTGCAAAATTGCAGGCCTCTTTTGTTTCAATATTTTGTAGTTTTGCCGAAAACAATTACCAGGGTAAAATTAAGTTAGGCCAGCGCGTGAATACTTATCTCATTGAAATAAAAGGTTTGGTGCAGGGAGTAGGATTCCGCCCGTTTATCTACCGCATTGCGGCCAGCTTTCATCTGAACGGAAGAGTAGAAAACCGTAACGACGGGGTCTTCATCAAGGTAAACTGTGATGAAAAAACGTTGAGAAGTTTTATTCAGGCCATATGGCAGCAGGCACCCCAGGCAGCCGCCATTGAATCGGTTGATTTCCGTACTACCGGTAACGAGGTTTTTGATGATTTTCAGATTGTAAAAAGCAGGACGGTTTCGAACCGCATCACCGAAATAAGTCCCGATATTGCGGTATGCGAAGACTGCCTCCGGGATATGAAAACCCAGCAGCACCGTATTGATTACCCTTTTATCAATTGTACCAACTGCGGGCCGCGGTTTACAATTATTCAGAACATACCTTACGACAGGGCCAAGACTACTATGAGCCCTTTTGTGATGTGTCCAGATTGTAGTAAAGAGTATCAGGATGTTACCGACCGCAGGTTTCATGCTCAGCCTATTGCCTGTTCGCTTTGCGGGCCCGAATATATGCTGTATGAGGGCAACAAAACAACAAAAGGTATTGAGCCAATCATCAGCAGACTTCAGCACCTGCTGAAAAACAAAAAAATCATAGCCATTAAAGGTATCGGCGGTTTTTTTATTGCCTGCGACGCGCAAAGCGAAGAAACGGTGGCCCGGCTGCGTAAGCTGAAAAACAGGGAAGGCAAACCTTTTGCCGTGATGTTCTCCGGAATGGATTCCTTGCGTGAATATGCTGATGTGAATGAACAAGAACAAAAGGCACTTCAATCATTCCGGCGGCCTATTGTACTCCTGGATCAGAAAAAAGGGCTGGCACCATCCGTCAATATTGGTTTTGGCACCATTGGCTGTATGTTACCCTATATGCCCATTCACTATCTTTTATTTCATGCATTGGATATTCCGGCCATTGTGCTGACCAGCGGAAACATATCGGAAGAGCCTATTATCACTGACAACCAACTTGCCCTGGAAAAACTTTCAGGCATCACCGATGCCATACTTACATACAACCGTGATATTTACAACAGGACAGACGATTCGGTGGTAATGGTAGTCAACGGCCACGAACGGCTTATCAGAAGATCCAGGGGCTACGTCCCCACCCCGATTACCCTGGCAATGAACGTTGACGGCATACTGGCAACGGGTGCCGAACTTGTCAATTGTTTTGCCCTTGGCAGGGAAAACAAGGCGATTATCAGTCAGCATATCGGGGATTTGAAAAACTTAGAGACTTACGGGTTTTATACCGAAACAATAGAACGGTTCAAGAAGTTGTTTTTATTTCAAACAAAATTGCTTGTCAGCGACCTGCACCCCGATTACCTGTCCACACAATATGCGCTGGCCACAGGGCTGGCACCCATGCGTGTTCAACACCATCATGCGCATATTGCCTCCTGCATGGCTGAAAACAATGTCGATGAAACGGTTATTGGTGTAAGTTTTGATGGCACCGGGCTGGGCGATGACGGGAACATCTGGGGCAGTGAATTTTTTATTTGCAATCTGGCTGATTATCAAAGGATCAATCATTTTGACTACATCCCCATGCCGGGTGGAGATAAAGTTACTGAAGAACCCTGGCGCATGGCTGTGTCGTATTTGTACAAGTATTTTGGCGAAAAATTTATGGA
>DAONFU010000170.1:0-4247 GCA_035403765.1 Bacteroidales bacterium | reverse complement strand
ACGCCCATGGCATAGGCACCATTGATGGTAACCGCGTTGATGGCTTCTTCGGGCAGCATTTTATATTTGACACAGCCCATAGAAAGTATCAGTTGCATATTTCCGGAGGGAGAAGAACCGGGGTTGAAATCGCTGGCCAGGGCAAGTGGCAGCCCGGCATTGATCATTTTACGCGCCGGAGCATAAGGCATGCCCAGGAAAAAAGCCGCACCGGGAAGCAAGGTGGGCATGGTTTCAGTATTCAGCAGCGAATTAATTTCGTCATCTCCCGTATATTCCAGATGGTCCACAGAAAGCGCATTATATTTTACCCCAACCTGAATTCCACCGGAGAAATCAAGCTCGTTGGCATGTATCTTAGGCCGTAAGCCATATTTCATCCCAGCCATCAGCATACGTTCGGTTTCTTCCACGGTAAAAAAGCCGCGGTCGCAAAATACATCTATGTAGTCGGCAAGTTCTTCCGAGGCGACCAAAGGTATCATTTCGTTTATGATCAAATCAACATATTCGCCTTGTTTTCCTTTATATTCAAGCGGGACAGCATGTGCTCCCAGAAAAGTGGCGCTGATGGTCAGCGGAGAAAGTTTTTTCAGTTTTTTTATCACCCGCAGCATTTTGAGTTCGTCAGCAGTGGTCAGTCCGTAACCGCTTTTTATCTCAACAGCGCCCGTACCAAGCATTTTAATTTCTTCAAGACGCGGCAAGGCCTGCCTGATCAATTCTTCCTCTGATGTTTTGTGAAGTTTTTTTGCCGAGTTAAGTATGCCGCCTCCCCGCTTGGCGATTTCTTCATAAGACAAGCCTTTTATTTTATCAATATATTCAATTTCGCGGCTGCCGGCATATACCAGATGTGTGTGTGAATCGCAAAAACAAGGAAAAACCATACGGTCGCTGGCATCCAGCACTATATTCCTTTTATCGGGGAGGCCCAGAGGAGTATCAAAATTTTTCATCTGCCCAAACTCCAGGATAGTTCCTTTGTCAATAATCAGAAAGGCATCTTTTATGGATTTCAATTCCGACATCTTTTTCCCGGAAACTTTCAATACAACTTTTTCAGGATTAGTTTCCACCTGAACCAATTCTTTAATGTTTTTTATTACCAGCATTATCCTTAAATTTTTATAAATCAACAATAAAAAAAAACAGATAAATGCAAAAAAAGCAGCTATAAACAGATTCTTTAGTTAATTATTTGTTAAAGAACAAACAAGCGTTTTATGCACTTCTGTACCTGCAAAATTATTATTATTTTTGTTAAAATTTAATAGAAGAATGAAACGTATATTTATTATTATCTCTGCACTGCTTATTGTCAGTGCCACCGAAGCAAAAAAAGTTGACCTGCCCCTGGCGACAAAAACTGGAATTGCTTATTATTACGAACATGCCGGCCAATTTACTGAAATTAATTTAAAAAACATGACGGTGAGCGATGTCTTTACAGAATGGGATGGTAATGTTCCTTTGTATTACATAATAAATTTTTCGCCCAAAGGCTTTGTGATAGTTTCTGCCGATGACAACATCAGTCCTGTGATTGGCTATTCCTATGAATCCTCTCTTAATCCTGCAAAAATGCCCGTCAACCTTTCATGCTTTATGTCGGAGGTTCGGAAGGAAATAAAAACTGCGCTGGCCGAGAACATTAAAGCGGACGAAAACATTAGTAATTTGTGGGAGTATTATAGCACGGCTGAAAACCTCAGCGTAAAAAAAAGCAAGGCCGTAGCTCCTCTTTTGCCCAGCAACTGGAACCAGGATAAATATTACAATCTGTTTTGTCCGATAGCCGAAGGTGGCCCCGATGGCAGGGCTTATGCAGGATGCGTGGCTACCGCCATGTCGCAGGTTATGTATTATTACCGGTATCCGCTTACCGGACAGGGCACTCACGGAGGAATAAATTTTGGCACTACAACCTATGAATGGGATAATATGCTCGATGAACTCAGCAATTACAACGAACCCGTTGCAAAGCTTATGTATCACTGCGGTAAAGCCGTTGATATGAGTTATGCCGCCGACGGCTCGGGAGCTCAAACTTATGACGCTCCGGACGCCCTGGTAGATTATTTCAAATACGATGGTGCTTGTACTTATTCTAATAAATCTGGATATACGGCTTCAGGATGGACTAGTCTGCTAAAAGCCAACATCGATGCCAAACATCCAATGATATATTCCGGCTCGGGAGATTACTGGTCAGGTGGACATGCCTGGAACTGCGACGGATACGATGCCAGTGATAATTTTCACATGAACTGGGGATGGGGCGGCTACTCAAACGGGTACTTTGCCGTCAGCAACCTGGTTGCCGGTGGCAGCACTTTCAACAGCAATCAGGCTGTGGTCCGAAATATTTACCCTCCGGCAGCAAGTTATCCATACAACTGTGCAGGCACCAAATCAATAACCGGAACTACAGGTACTGTGGAAGACGGCAGCGGGTTTAATGATTATGCGAACAACAAAGATTGCCTGTGGCTTATTGATCCGGCAGAGACGGTTTCAAAAATCATCCTGACTTTCACCGCATTCAGCACACAGGCTACCAGCGATGTGGTCACCGTTTATGACGGCAGCACCACCGCTGCACCGGTATTAGGCACCTTCTCGGGTAGCACCTTGCCCGCCGCTGTAACTTCTACCGGGCCTCAGATGCTGATTCGCTTTCAGACCAATGCCAGCACTACCAACACGGGATGGAGAGCCAATTACCGTTGCACGTTTCCTACTTATTGCACAGGAATAACCAATTTAACCGCTGCCACGGGAACGGTGAACGACGGCAGCGCTGCGGAAAACTATACCTACAACCACCTTTGCCGTTGGCTGATTGCGCCCACCAACGCCTCCTCGATAACCCTGACATTCACCGCTTTTAATCTTGCCACCAATGATAATGTTAAGATTTACGATCAGAATAGCAACACCCTGTTAGACGATTATACCGGAACAAGTCTGCCGGGTGTGAAAACATACAATACCAGCAAGGTTCTTGTCCTTTTTAAATCCGATGGCTACCTTAATGCACAGGGGTTCAGCTTCAATTACACCTCATCCAGCCAGGTTGGTCTGGATGACAATAGCGGCACTAGCCTCATGAACATCTTTCCGAACCCTGCTAATACCTCCTTGAATGTTCAGTTTACTCTTGACGACCCGCAGGATGTCAGCATTGAACTGTGTACAATTACCGGGATAGTTGTTTTCAACGAACAACTCAAGCATTTCTCTGGAGAATATATCAAAACCATCAATACTTCCAACCTCAGCCAGGGTTTGTATCTGCTAAAGATTGCCGGCGACAGCTTATCTGCATGCAAAAAAGTTATTATTGAACAATAACCCATTTATGCAAAAAAAAATTGTGGTTCTCATCTGCTGCATTCTGATTCAGAGTGTTGCCTTTTCAAAAAAAGTCAGTCAGCAGCAGGCCATACTCGCCGGAAAAAACTTTTATTATGAAAGGTTAAGCCGCATAACAAACATTGATTATAAAACACTTGAAACAGAAAGTGTCCTTTCCAGAACTGTTGACGACCACCTACTTTATTATACTATTACTTTTAAAAACAAAGGGTTTATAGTAGTTTCCGGAGACGATATTTTCCGGCCCGTACTGTGTTATGTCTTCGACAGTCGTTTCGACGGGTTGAACCTGCCTCCGGCCTTTGTGAGGTGGATGGAAGATTATGAAAACCAGATGCTTTATGTATTACATAACCAGCCGGATGCAAAATCACCGGTAGCTGACGAATGGAACCGGCTGCTCACCTCCCCTCCGGAACAGTTAATCACGAGCAAAGATACGCCCGCCATTGGGCCCCTGCTGAAAACCACCTGGAACCAGGACAAATATTATAACAATTTTTGCCCCCCCGCCGCCGGAGGCCCCGACGGCCGGGCATTCGCAGGTTGTGTGCCTACAGCCATGGGACAGATTATGAATTATTACCGGCATCCGCAAACAGGAACAGGCTCTTATGTGTACAACGACACCGTAGGCCCTTTTGTTTATGATTCGCTGGAAGCCGATTTTGGCAATACGGTGTATCGCTGGGACCTGATGCCGCTGGCTGTTACCGAACGTCAGAACGATTCTGCCGTCGCCCAGTTGCTGTACCATCTCGGGGTGTCGGTTGACCTGAACTACGATCCCAACGGTAGCGGCATGCACAATCACAAAGCAGCTTATGCCCTGCGCACATATTTTAGCTATGCTCCCGATTGTGAGT
>DAONFU010000169.1:0-4285 GCA_035403765.1 Bacteroidales bacterium | reverse complement strand
AGAAAATTCTCTGTCAGATCAGGGTATTTTTTCCATGTTTCGCGCAGGAACCATCCCAGCCCCTGGTGTACTTCCCTTACGCTGTCGCTCATCATCGAATCAATGATGCTGAGCAGTTTTGCCGGGTCATATCCTTGCTTCAACACTTTGATCAGGGAAACCGGAACTGCACGCCTGCGCCATTTAGATGCGGATTTTTTCCATACCTCAAGTTCTTTCAACACGGTAATATCTTTATTTATCTGCAAAGAAATAACTTCTCCTGAGATATAATCTGTCTGTGCCCAGTTTGAAATATTGCTTTCGAGCCACTCCCCTGCCTTCGCCAATATCCCGCTGCTATCCTCTTTTTGCAATTGTATCAGGATATTTATAGCAAGAATACTTTCTTCGTATTTCCCCGATGCCATCAGCTTGTCGCCCAGCACTAATAATTGCTTTCGGCTCAGTTGCTGTTTCCATTGACTATACCAGATGTCGCGCTGCGCCCGCATGACCTTATCGTCAACACCCCAGGCATCGTAGCCCTCACGGAAATAACGGGCATATTTTTTTACTATTTCCGGATCATCATGGGCGGCCAGGAATGCGTGCACACTTTTGCAACAGGATGAAATAAGTGCGTCATCGGTGATTCTCATAAACTGGTATTTCCTCCGTTTTTAATATGGTTCCTGCTCTTCACCATTGCTGAGGCAATACAAATAAACCGCAAAGCATTTTTTTATTGTTTTATAACTCTTTCAGGTTTTCTATCTTTGAACGGGGACACAGAGGCGATTCTACAATTTTTTTCAGGTTGAGCAGGTTATAGTAGGGAGTATCGGTAATAAAGGCATTGACAATGGCTTCGGGTACATTGCCTCCCGACTCGGAATGCACTTGATAAATGATCTTGGTCACCCCTTTTGCCAGCGGTATGAGTTTCCAAAAACCGTTCAGGCTGGGCACCCTTACTTTGTCGGATTTGGCAGGGATATAGTCCTTAACGCCTTTCATGGTAATAGTTATTACCTTGGTAATGCTATCCTGCACCACGCTGTAAAAAGAGCAAATATCTCTGTCCTGCACGGGCCACGACTGTTTGAGTACGGTATAGATATAACCCGAGGCTTCATTGTTTTTTTTGAGTTGCTCTGCATAGGAACAATTGTACATCCATTTGGGGTATTCAGAAATCCTTTCAATAACTGATAATATATTACCCAGATTGGATTTTACGGTAATCTCGCCCTTGAATTCCCTGATGCCTGAACCCTTGACAGGCCGTGTATATACTTTTACTCCGTCGCTTTCTTTTTTTAGCTCCCATTGTTGCGAAAAAGTATGCTGAAAGCAAAGCAACAAGATGATGAGCAAAAACAATTTTTGATTTCTCATTAGCATTTAATTTAATCAGAGCGAATTTAAGAATTATTTTATTCCAGACAATTTTTAATAATACTATTCACAAAAATTAATTTTCGCCGGGCAATACCGGAGCGGTAAGGGTAGTCTGGTAACCCATTTTTTGCAGGGCTGACAACAGTTGTTTCTGATCTCCATTCACCGAGTCAAAAATAATAGTAACCACCTGTTTTTTCAGATGTACTTTTACGTATAGCACACCGGTTTCTTTGGCCAGATCGCTCTCGATGGATTTTTTGCCGGCCAGGCTCAGGGAATCGAGCTTAACATTGATTTCCTTGCCGGCCAGGGTGCTGTGGCGGCACCCTCCTGCTGTCATCATGACAAAGGCAGCAAAAATTAAAAAGACTTGAAATGTTTTCATAGATTTGAGTTTTTATGATTCATGAATTAATGCCAAAACTGATGCATAATTGTTTGAGGTCTTTCAATAACCCGAAAACATTATAACACATAAAAGTCGGTTCTGCGGTCAGAGATGACATTGTTATATGCATTAATATTTTTTCCGTTTGCTTGATTAATATCTACCACAACAACAGTTGTACAGATGTCTGCAACAGGCGCTGAAGATAATACGGAGCCATCGGTGGCGGTAATCTGGCTGGCACCTGTAAACACAAAATGGTCTCCGCCCCTATTTTCTTCACCTACTCTGTTAGCTGTTACAGCGAAAATTCTGTTTTCGAGACAACGGGTTACCATAGCCCGCTGACACCAGGGCATAACCAGGTTCGACGGATGAGCAAGTACCTGCATCCCCTGCAGGGCCATGGTACGGCAGACTTCGGGAAACATCCAGTCGAAACAAATCATCATGCCAATCTTTACATTATTTATGTCGAACACCATCAGGGGTTTGTCGCCGGCATCGAACCACAGTTTTTCCTTGTTAAACAGGTGTATCTTGCGGTAGTTGCCAATCACACCCTTACCTGACACCATCAGCGCAGCATTATAAAGGCGGCCGTTTTCCCTTTCGATATAACCCGCTACCACCACAGCGCCGCTTTGCTGCGAAATTTCCATAAGCATAGCAGCAGTGGGGCCTTCTGCTGTTTCGGCCATAGCCTCGGCCTCATCCCTTGAGGTGAAGGCATAGCCGGTGGCAAAAAGCTCGGGCAGGACCAGCAGGTCGGCTCGCACACCAAGAGTTTGCCGGCGTACCTCGTCAAGGTTTTTTTCTTTGTCGCCAAAAACCGGCGAAGTCTGTACATAACCAATTTTCATAAACTAAGCTTTCTTCTTTTGCTCAACCATTGCTGTCCTTTGTAACACAGATAAGCCGCACCGGCGCCAATAATAGCCCCTGCCAGCACATCGCTGGGGTAATGTACTCCTAGGTGCATCCTGGAGTAGCCTACAGTACCGGCCCACAGGTACATTGGCACGATGACATACCATCTGGGATAAGCCAGACTTACAGAAGTGGCCAGGGCAAAGGCATCAGAGGTATGGCCTGAAGGAAACGACAAGTGCCCCGCTTCGGTTTCTTTCTCAATATCGGGGTAGCTGACAAAAGGCCGTGGCCGGCGGATACTGAGTTTTAAAACAGAGGTGATGGCAGTAGTAACAAGGATAGTAGCACCCACATAATAAAAATTCCGCCTCATCACACTATCCTTTGTAGTAAGACTCAATCCGAACAACACGATGGGCGTTGCTATCTGCACAGGCCGCAGGCTGTTGGTAATCACCCTGAAGGTATTGTCAAAGTTCCGGTTACGATTCAGGTTGATTTTTCGTAACAAGTCAATATCGAAGTTTTGTGAAAAGACACCGGCAGAAAAAAATATCAGCAAAAATGCCAGCAACATCGATATTTTTATTTTAAAAAGCTTATGCATCATAACCTAAAACTATAATCATTTCTTCCTGCCTCTTGCAGCATTTTACATAAACTAAATCCGCCTGAACAAGGCTCCAGCCGCACTATTGACTTGTTAACCTATATTTTATTGTTTTCCGGCTGGGCTATCGTTATCTGCATAGGAATCTTCATTGATATCAACTTTGGGTTTGGCAAAAAGCACCCGAAAGAAGAAATACAACATCAGGCCGGTGATGATGGCCTGGGTGATGATCATGAACAATAATGCACTTGAATTCATAATTATATCGTCCCTTCCTTTTTACGTTTACGATAGGCAATAAATATCAGCACGCAGATGGAAAAAAATAATGCCACCAGCAGGAGCCGCGACATATCCACATAAAACACATTATTGACAAAACTCCCGCTAATAATAGCCATGCCGGTATCCACGCGGTCACCTTTTTTAACCACAACAATGTTTTCCATGCTTGTTTCGTAAGTTTTGACGCTTTGGTCTTGTTTGATGACGCTTACCACTTTTTTTTCTTCGCTTGTATAAACAGAATCAACCACACCGGCCGTTTCAGCAAAATACTTATCGGCAAAGTATTCACAGTTGGGGCCAACATGGTCGTTGCGGATTTTCGCAATAATACTTTCGGGGTGCAACTCCCAGCCGGTGATGCTCACCCTGCTCCAGTCATCATTGGCCGGACGGATAAGCGAAGTTACAAAGACCAGGATCAGTATTACCGGAGTAACGTATTTCAGGATAAATTTAAAGATGACCGGCACTTTGATGTCGGCGCCAGCAGTAATCTCTTTCCACCCTTTTTTGAGTCCAAAAACCCAGGCAAACAATATAGCCTCAAACATGGCAAATACCACCAAAGAGACGGTGCCTGCCCAATAATCATATTCGTCGAACACTCCTTTCTGAAAAAATACTACCGTAGGAAGTCCGAGCAACAACACCGAGAACCCAAATCCCATGGCTGCGCGCGACCGTCGCCAGTTGAACTCATCAATCAGGAATGACATTACAGGGGTTCCCATGGCCAA
>DAONFU010000168.1:0-4298 GCA_035403765.1 Bacteroidales bacterium | reverse complement strand
GTTATTCAATAAATTTCGATAAAAAGCCTGCATTTAAATGCTTAAATGACAGCATACTGTATTAAAAATGTGTGTGTTGCGCGTTTTTCAGCAGGCCCTATTTAAGCCCTACGGGCTGTTTGGGTTATCCGATTAAATGCAAGTAACAATATGCCAGGTATGTGTGTGGCTTGCGGGGCAGTTGGGCAATTACATACATCGGTATTTTAGCTATCCGGATTATATGAGAAAAAAGTGTCAAAAAAAAACGGTTCCGAAATATCAGAACCGTTTTTTTTTGTTGGGCAGAGCTTTATGAGTGGCTCGTTTTATCCCGATTTAAGTTTTAATAATAGAATATCCTGTTGTCGACAATTTTTGTTTCTTTTTTGATGGCGTTAAACAATTCGCTCTGGCCATACTGGTCGCCTCTTACGCGTTGACGGAAATAGCTGGCCAACTGCATCATCATCATGTCGGGATTGATTTGTCCGGCATTTTGAGCAATATCGTCGATCCATACCTGATAAACAGCCATTTTTCCTTTGATAGGAGCGGAGAGAGTATTTTTCTTTAAGGTAAAGATAGTACCTATGAGTTCTGGTTCGGGGCCGAATTTCGGGAAGTTGTAGGCTGAAAAAGTAAGGGCATTGACGGTGTCGATTTCTGCGTTTAGTTTGGAGGCAATCAGATATATGTCTTTAGAAGAGCCGGTTGCCGCTTTTACTTTTTCAATAAGCTGAGCAGCTTTTTTCTCGCGTTTTACAAGAGGTTCCATATAAGTCTTCACCTGATCCAGCGGAGCGATGCCTTTTTCGCGTTTTTCAAGCAGCATAGCCACTACATATTTTCCTTCGCAGTCGAAGACCTGTTCGGAGACCATGCCTTTTTCAGTGTCTTCTTGAAAAGCCCATCGTATGATTTCTCTGGCCGAAGGCAGACCGGGTAAGGTATAGTCCATTTCTTTCACAAACTGGGCCTGTCTTTTGTTTAGGCCTTTATCGGCGATGTTTTTACTGAATTGTTCGGCGCTGCGGCTTTCGCCCGCAAATGCACTGGCATCGGCGAGGTATTTGTTGTATGTCTCGCTGCTGGCCTTGATGTCGTGTTGCAGTATAGCCACTTTAACTTTTTTCATCGAAGCTTTTTTGTCGGCTACATACAGCAGGTGATAACCCATGGTTGACTGGATGATCTTAATATCGCCGACGTTAGCGTTAAATGATGAGTCGAAGAAAAATTTAGTTTCCACATTACCGTCAATGATCCATCCCAGGTCTCCGCCGTCTTTTTTTGCTGAAGGGAAATCAGAATTGATACTCGCCAGTGTCGGGAAACTATTTTTATCTGCTTTGGCAACCATCAGTAAACTATCCACCATTTTTTTAGCCTGTTCTTTAGAGCGGGTGATGTTTTGCAAAGGATTGGGAGCATCTTTATAGGCGACCAGAATCTGGCTTGCCTTAATAGAATCTGGGCGGTTCTGAACCTGCATGAGCCGTGCCATGAAATAAGAGTTGTTATCAACGTATGGCGGTACGATAGTTCCCAGTGGCGCATTGAACATGATGGAATCGAGGGTGACAGGCAGGGAGCCTTTTTTGTAAAAATTGCTGTCGTACGGGGCATCACTGTTTGCTTTGATGAAGTTTTCAATGTTTTCGGGTTCCAGTGTCTGAAAATCTTTAAACATGGTGTCCACCTTTTCCTGTATCTGTGCTAAATCTTCTTTTGAGGGGAGAACGTCAAAAACCACATAGTCGATATCACGTGCATTTTCCTGTTCAAATTCGTGTTTGTGTTCTTCATAATACTTTTTCATGTCGTCGTCAGTAACGGTGACGGCACTGTCCGAAATCGTCTGGTATTTGATTCCGTAACAACGGAGGTTGGCCGTTTTGCTGGCTTCATTAACCTGTTTTTGCAGGAAAACTTTCGGCATATAATAAGCTTTTTCAACCAGGTTGTTGTATTTGGTGGCCAGCCTGTCTTCTTTAATACCTTGTTCCAGCTGTTTCCACTGTTTTTTTTCATCATCTTTCAGCTGGTCAAAGTTGGTAATGATATTTTGTATTTGCTGGGTATTTACCTTGCCGGTATTTGGGTCGGTGAAACTGCGGATAATGTATGGATGCAGATTTTTTCCCATCATAAGCTCATAAAGTTCTTCGGGCGAAATGGATGGTTTGTTTGATTTATCCCGTTCGATGGCAAGACCGAGTTGCTCATATTCATGCTGCATAATCAGCTCTTTCTCCAACTGGTTCCAGGTTTGCACCATCAGTTGAAAATTTTCTTCCGAAGTGAGGTTTTCTTTTTCAGCCTGTTGTTTATAAAGTTCAACCTGTTCCTCCACCCTCTTGTCAAAATCTATCTTACTAAGTTTTTCGCCACCTATCACTGCAAAATGATCGGGGCCCCCTCTGTTACTTCCACTTTTTCTGAATAAATCCTGCAGCACAAAACCGGCAATAGCTATACCTACCAGGATAACAATCAGCGCTGAATGTTTACGTAATTTTCCAATAACTGCCATAAAAATTTGTTTTTTTGAGTTTGCAAATGTACAACAATAAGTGAAATATTAACAGAATTATGTCAAAATATTCTCTTCGCTTTTTCTGGTAAGGCAAATCTGTTCAATACGTTTATTGCTGGCCTTGAGAATTGTAATTTCAAAAGGCGGGATATAAAATGTTTCTTTTTCGGCCGGGATGCGTTCAAGATAGTGAATAATATAGCCGGCCAGTGTTTCATAATCATCGTTTACCGGCAGATTGAGCAGGTATTTTTCGTTGAGGTAGTCAATTTCGAGGCGGCCGGATAAAATAAGTTCATTTTCGCTAATCTGTTTTTCAACTGGTGGAGATTCGTCAAATTCATCGTTAATTTCGCCAATGATTTCTTCGATAAGGTCTTCGAGGGTAACCATGCCTGATGTGCCGCCAAACTCATCAACCACCACAGCCACGCTTTTGTGTTGCTGGATAAACATTGGAAGCACTTCTTTGGCCAGCAGTGTTTCAGGAACAATGATGATGGGCTTGTTGATTGACTTTATGCTGTGGGGATTGCTGAAAATATCATACGAATGTACGTAGCCGATGATGTTATCGATGTGTTTTTGATAAACGAGGATTTTGGAATGTCCGGTACTGACAAATTTTTTTATCAGTTCGTCGATGCTGTCATTTTCTTCGATGGCTATTATTTCGTTGCGTGGCACCATGCATTCTCTGACACGGGTGCTGGTAAAGTCAATAGCATTTTGGAACATTTGAATTTCAGGCAGATGGGTTTCGTCTTCCGTTTCCTTGGCCGAAAAGTCTTTGATATAATAATCAAGATCTGTATGGTCAAACTTGTATTTTTCGGTTTTGAGTTTAATCCTGAAAATATGTTCGAGTATGAACTCCGATAATTCAACAAAAATGAATTGTAAGGGAAAAAGCAGATAATAAGTAATGAATAACGGGAAGGAAAAAATTTTTAAAAAACGGTTGGGATTGGTTCTGAAAATGGCTTTGGGTGCAAATTCTCCAAGAAACAATATTATCAGGGTGGACACCAGGGTTTGAAGAACGGTGGTGGTGAAGCCTGATTGCAGGCTCTCGGGCAACAAACGGCTGATAGGTTTTTCCAGCAGATGCGATATGGCTATACCGTAAATCACAAGGGTAATGGTGCTTCCCAGCAAAATAGTAGAAATAAAATCCGAAGGATTTTTTTGGAATCCGGAAAGCATTCTTCCCGAAAACAGCCTGTTTTTTTTGTCTAACTCTATCTGAAGCTTATTGGCACTGATAAAAGCTATTTCGATTCCTGAAAAAAAAGCAGAAAACAAAATGGTAATCAGAACGATAATGATATTGTTATCCATTATTTAATTGTTGTTTTCAACATCGGGTTCTGGTTCTTCTTCGGTGTTAACGTAAAAAGTACCCCTGGGTTTTTTTATTACCCATTTCATAAACGAGTCATCGGCATCAAGGCCGTCACCGTAAAAGACTTTATCAGGCGTAGTGATTTTGACAAATTCATCGGTATATATCCTTCGGAGCTGTTCATCCCATATCAGGTGTTCGGTATTGAGCTTTTCTTTTTTTTCATTAATGACCACCACATTGTTTTTTACTTCCATTACATATTTTTTGTCATATTTTATGGCATATTTTGCCGTGAGGCGCGTTTTAATACGCATGGCCGAGTCATAAAAAATGGCATCTATACCCTGAGGCATTTCGATGTAAGGATTTTTGCCGGCATATTTTTTATAGAAAGGCGATTTTATGAGGGTTTGAATTTTTGCCGAGTCGCTG
>DAONFU010000167.1:0-4301 GCA_035403765.1 Bacteroidales bacterium | reverse complement strand
CCCTGCCGCGGCTGTGTACCCTGTTTCATACGGTTTTTCCTGTACAACTCTTTCATCTGAACAGCATATAACTGCGAGATGCCCTGCATGGTTTCTCCTGGCCTGGCTACATGAAAGTCAATGGCAGCAGATTTCTTTTTTGATTCGATATATACTTTGTCGCCGGGCACCAATGGCTTGATGTTTTTTATATCGTTGTACCGGAGAATATCAAATTCGGCAAGTCCAAAATAGTCAGCCACAGACTGAAAGGAATCTTTTTTTTCAGCTATTATATATTTCACGCCATTATTTACAAAAACTTCCCTTTTTTTGCCTGACAACGGTATATCAGGAAAATCACCCGGTCCATTATTTATTTCCTTTATCTTCTCCACTTTTATTAAACTGTCGGGGATTTTTTTTTCGGTCTGAGAAATATCGGGCTTATTGACTACAATTAAATCATTTTCCACCAAGGCCTCCGGCACACCCAATAATTGTCCGGAATCAAGCTTATAAAGCTTGTTTTCTTCAACAATTTTTATGAGCATCTCGGCATATTTCGGTTCTGTGGCATAGCCGGCTTTTTTCAAGCCAAAAGCCCAGGCCTTATAATCCATTATATCCAGAGAAAACAAAGCGGCATAATATTTCCTTGTCGTTAAAAAAAGCGAGTGGTCGCGATATGAATCCCTATCCGTTTTGTATTTGCGGAAACATTCGTTTTCGGCATCATCGTCGTAGTAGTATTTATCGCCGGTCCACTCCACCTTACATTTAATACCAAAATGGTTGTTGGCGTTGCGGGCAAGCTCGCTATTGCCGTTGGCCGACTCCAGAATCCCCTGAGCCAGCGTGATACTTGCCGGAATCTTGTATTGCTTCATCTCTTCTAAGGCAAGTGTCTGATATTTCTGAATATATCCGGCCACGGTCATTTTCGACTGCGCTGACACATTAAGTGACACCATCAAACCAATAACCAGAATAATATATTTTTTCACTGACAAAACTTTGTTCAAAAGTATTACAGTTTTTGTTACCGCTACCTGTTGTTTTTATGTAATTTTCCACATCAATTTGTTAAAACCTATGGAACTGCTGAAAAAATATTTCCCCGGCCTGAGCGAGCAACAAATACAACGTTTTGAACAACTTGGACCCTTGTACTCCGAATGGAACGAAAAGATAAATGTCATTTCCAGGCAAGATATTGACAATCTGTATCTGCACCACATCCTGCATTCGTTGAGTATTGCCCGCCTCATACAGTTTGCGGAAGGCACCACCGTTATGGATGTCGGAACCGGCGGCGGTTTCCCGGGCATCCCGCTTGCCATCATGTTTCCCGAAGCCGATTTCTACCTGATCGATTCCACCGGAAAAAAAATTACCGTGGTCAGCGAGATCGTAAAATCGCTTGGCCTCGAAAATGTAATTGCCGAGCAAAAAAGAGTGGAAGAAGTGGATGTAACATTTGATTTTATTGTTTCACGCGCTGTAACCAGCCTGCCCGATTTTATCAAACTGGTTAAGAAAAATATCAGTACAGAAAATTTTAATACCCTTACCAACGGGATATTATATTTAAAAGGCGATGATGCCGCCAACGAAATAAAAAAACTAAAAGCCGGAAAATTTATTTTCGATATTTACCATTACTTCCCGGAAGAGTATTTTGAAACGAAAAAGATTGTGTATTTGTATAACCTGTAGCCGGTACTTTAAGCTCGGGTACCGCAGCCATTAAATTTTCTGATACCAGCTGTAAATAAGAGGATTCCCGGCCCTCCTCGAAATAATGAAATCATCAATCACAAAACGGTTTTTACCCGGATTCCAGATATATATCTTTATCACAAGATCTCTTTTTTCCATGGCCACATCCGAAAGCTTTACTGAGTGATGCGTTCTTATCCAGCCTGGCCGGGGGCTTTGGTTCATCTCAAAATCGGCAAATACCGACGAACTCCAATGGCACACCGAATCGCCTTTCTCGATACAGGCCACCAAAAGCGCGCTATTCGGCACATCTTCCCGCATCACCTCCACCGAAATGTCAATGAAATCCTTGTCTCCGGCCATTTCGTGCAAAGGGCGCAAATACGTTAAGGACCACTCATCAGTGCTATCAACCAGGTAGGCATACTTACCTGTAAAACTTATGCTATCAACAAATCTGCTTGTATCCACCAACGACCAGAAATTTCTCTCAGTGGTTTCGAATCCGTTCCACTCGATGATGTTCTCATCGGTGGCCTGACCTTTTGAAAACAAAAAAGTAGTGCCGCCGAAATAGTTGTTTTGTTGTATGATTTTAGGATAATAATCCCTGATAAGCGCCACGCTTACCGGATCATGAGTTGACAGACACCCGTAATAGAAGTACGATGTTTTATGGCTTTGTTCGTCAAGAAAAGCCACCAGGCGCTTACGCGTAAATGCGGAGTCCACCCAGTAAAAGTTGGCTGAATAAACCTCCTTTTGCAGATAGTAGTCCGAAATTTCCTTGTCGGTATCGATAAGTGCAGCCACACTTTTATAGCTTTTTACTGCCTCCTCGCCATCCTTCAGGATATGCAGATAAGCCGACTCATACAAAGATGAATAGTGCTGGCGTTCGAAAACCAAGGCACTTACATTGACAAGAAGTATCAGAAGAATCAACATCAGATTGACCATGGGTTTCTGCTCTTGAATAAGTCCGAACAGCAAAAACAGCAGATAAGGGAAGCTGAAAATCAGCACCGAATACTGCATTACATTGTTGACAAATAACGAATACACCACACCCACCAATAAAGGAAGCACAAACCAACTCAAAAACAAAAGTGCCGGCCCTGGCTTAAAATTACTTTTTTTGTAACCCAGTATTCCAAAAACAATCAGGAATCCCACCATAATATATGTTACGGTCGAAAACTGAAAAATGTACCTAAAATAATTGTATAAAAAACTCCACTTAAATGCGCCGAGCCAATTTTCATTTCCTCCCATTTGCAATTGAGCCAGGATCATGTTTATATGGGGCAGATACAATAGTATAATAAGCAAACAAGCGGCAAGGTATTTCACCAAAAATTCTTTTCGGATCATGAACATGCCGGTGAAGCCCACCATGGCAGCAAACACCAGGCTAAAATGATGGTTATACGCACAGGCAGCAGCAGCCAGAATGAAAACCAGACAATTGAGGTAATATCTTTTTTCGGGCGTTTTTATCAAATTAGTGAGGGCATTAACCATCAGCAGCGAAAAAAACAAACCCGAAATATACGGCCGCGCCACCTGGCTATAAAAAACCGTGTACTGCAGGCTGGCAACAAAAGCTGCCGTAATAAGGGCTACGGTTTCGTTATACCATTTTTTTGCCACCTTATAAACCAGATAAACGGAGCAAACACCACACAGCAAAAAAGGAAGTTTAACCACCCACTCCGCCTCGCCAAACAATTTTATCCAATAAAATAAAAAAACCTGCACACCTGCGGGCAGGGTATCTACTATCACTCCTTTATTTATAAGCTCTGTGAACGTATCAAAGCGTGTACGGAAAAGGGCGCTGAACTCATCGTGGGTATAAGGAATCGCAAAAAAATCATAGAATCGCAAGCCACAGGCTGCAATCATTATCAATAGTAATATGGCCTTATTGCCCGATTTCATTGTATTTTGTTCATATTTAAACAGCGCAAGCAAACGCAAAAATTGCGTTTAATACTTACCGAAAATCCTCACAAATATAAAAAGAAACCTTTACCAAGCGACCTGAAAATCATAACAGTTGTGCATGCCTCAAAAATCACCGACCGGCTAATGAGCCCTTGCCAGCGCTTATTGACCTTTGTTCAGCAGCACACAATACAGGGCAGACCATAGCATAAGGATATCCCTTAACTACGATGTACCTGACAATAATAATGATTTTTGGAGATAAGGACTGAAAGACTATTTTTCAACCGTATCAGATTTGGAAGGAACAATCAGAAATATATCCTCTGACTTTTTCTTCATCTGATAATTTTCGCGGCCATAACATTCCATGGCTTCCCTGTCGGTTTTCAGCGATTGCGAAAGTTCTTTCATCCGTTGAATTTCTTCTGTATAGAACTTTTTTTGTTCCAGCAACCCGTTCATTTCTTTGCGTTGCGAAATCTGACTCATCAGGTTGTCGGTATCCAAAAAGCCTACCCATACAATAAATACAACGGAGGCAAGCACGTAATAATTTTTCAGTACACTCCAGATTTTTAAAAAAACCTTTTTCATGATAGTACAAATATAGATAATGCCGTGGTATTATCCGGCAATTATTTTAA
>DAONFU010000166.1:0-4360 GCA_035403765.1 Bacteroidales bacterium | reverse complement strand
GAACATCCTCATGTTTATACCTTAGGGAAAAGCGGCTCGGAGAAAAATCTGCTGATAAATTATATACAGCTTCAGGCAAAAAATGCTGTTTTTTACAAAACTAACAGGGGAGGGGATATTACTTATCATGGCCCGGGACAAATAGTGGGCTACCCCATATTGGACCTCGAAATGTTTGGCCTGGGTGTGAAGACCTATATTTATGCCCTGGAACAAAGCATCATCAACACCCTGTTGCATTATGGCATTACTGCCGGACGGCTCGAAGGAGCTACAGGCGTGTGGCTGGAGCCCGAAACGCCTCAAGTGAGAAAAATCTGCGCTATCGGTGTGCGCACCAGCAGGTATGTGAGTATGCACGGGTTTGCTTTTAATGTAAATACCGACCTGAATTATTTTTCTCATATCAACCCTTGCGGATTTACCGACAAAGCCGTCACCTCTTTATCAAATGAGCTTAAAACACTCGCGGATATCGAGGAAGTAAAAAAAGTTCTGTTAGAAAAAATAACAGATGTCTTTGATATGGATTTGGAAATTTCTGCCCGATAAAGTGCACAAAAAAACGTAATAAACTTTTTTTGATAAAAACGTTTCCAGCGTTTTTTTGTTTATTTTTGTGTCATGGAAGAAAAAATTAGCGCAATACTGCAACAGGTTTCTGATTTATACCAAAAATATGGTATAAAGAGTGTCTCTATGGATGATGTGGCCCGCGAGCTCTCAATATCAAAAAAAACGTTATATGAATGTTTTGCAGATAAAGAAGATCTGGTCATAAAAGTATTGGAGTTTCAAATGTCGAAAATCCGCACTGTTTTTGATGTGGAGAAGGATGACTCCACCAATGCCATTGACCATTTGCTGGAAATAAGCCATATCATTACGGCTTTCCTTACGAATTTCAGTCCCACGGTTCACTACGACCTGCAAAAGTATTACCCATCGGTGTTCAGGTCGATGTTTGAATATAAAAGAGGTTTTATGCACGACAGCATCAAGGCCAACCTCGGCAGAGGCATCAAAGACGGACTGTATCGCTCAGATTTCAATCCGGATATTGTGGCACAGATGTATGTTAACCAGATAGAATCTTCTTTGGGCTCGGGTTTTATCAGCAGTTCCGAATTCACTACCCACGAGCTGTTCAGCGAGATGTTTACTTACCATATTCGTGGGATAGCCAGTAAAAAAGGCCTTGAATATTTTGAAAAAAAGATTTGTCTTACTACCAAATAATTTACGAATGAGCGAAAAATTGCTACAGAAGATTATTGTTTTACTGGTATTGTGCTGTTGCAGGTTGGTTCCCGCCATGTCGCAGAGCACGACTACGGAGGGTTTTTCATTACAGGAGGCCATGGATTATGCCGTTACCAATAGTTATAAAGTGCGTGCATCCGCAGTCGATCTGCAGTCCACCATTGCTCGCCGCAAGGGTTATCTGTCATTAGGTATGCCACAGATTAACGGCAATGTCAGCTACCAATACTATTTCAACCTTCCGGTGCAGCTAATGCCCAATATCCTTACAACTGCTGTGGACGGCTCTTTGGTGCAGCACGGATTGATTACACCCGACCAGATGATGCCCGTGGGCGATGAGAAACTGCCGATACAGTTTGGATCGACCAACAACCTCACAGTTGGCCTCAGTGCTTCACAGGTTGTATTTGACGGAACTTATTTAGTGGGCCTCAAAGCCGCCTCTATGCTGGTTGATTTAAGCAAAGCCGCGGTGGATAAATCCATGCGGGAGATAAAATCCAATGTAGCCCAGGCCTATTATCTGGTGCTTATTGCCAGAGAAAACCGCCGTATCCTCGATTCTACCTTTACAAAAATGAATGTGATACTCCAACAGACACGGCAATTTCAAACCAGCGGCTTCATCGAAGATACCGACGCGGAACAACTCTCGCTGATGGTTTCTAACCTTAAAAACAAAATGGACATGACCGACAGAAATATCGACCTCGCTGTGGATTTACTGCAACTGCAGATGGGTATGGATATTGACCAGGAAATAATACTAAAAGACGAGTTGACAACCCTGCTGGATCAGGCCATTGCGTTTAACCTTGCTGATAAACAATTTGAAGTGAATGACCATATTGATTTTCGATTATTGAAAAGCCAGGAACGCCTCCTCAATCAGGTGGTTAAGGTGGATAAATCGGCCTATTATCCTACCATGGCTTTATTCTTTAATACACAATCTGCAGCGATGCGCGAAAAGTTTGATTTTTTTGATGATGGCCGTTGGTATAATACCACCCTGGTAGGAGTCAATCTTTCTATTCCGATATGGAGTTCGGGAGTGAGACATTATAAAGTTATGCAGGATAAATTTGCGCTGGAAAAACACCGCATCACGCTCAAAGAAGCCGAGGACGGGCTGAAAATAGATATCAACAACTCCAGGTCATTACTAAAAACATACAGCGACCAGTTTTATACCGATAAGAAAAACTACGACCTGTCGGTGACGATTTACGATAAAACCTATGCCAAATTTAAAGAGGGTCTGGCTTCAGGCATGGATCTCAACCAGGCCTACCTGCAAATACTTTCCCAGCACGGCACTTACCTGAACACCATGCTGCAGTTACTGAACACCTACGCCAGCCTGAGTAAAGCTTTAAACACATTGTAATTACAGAAAAACGAAATCTTATGAAAAAAACAATTTTATTGTTAAGCCTCATCATACTTGTAGCCTCGTGTAATAGCGGAGACAAGACGGCCCGGCTTGAGAAACTGAAAAAACAACGCGATAAAATTACCCTCGAAATACAGGAACTCGAAAAATTTATCAGCAGCGAATCGGGGAAAAAAGTGGTACCGGTGGCTGTTACCGAAATTAAACCTGAAACCTTCCGCCATTATCTCGAGGTGCAGGGCAAAGTGGACGGAGACGACAACGTTTCTGTCAGCGCCAAAAACGTCGGGGTGATTACGAGCATCAATGTTAAGGAAGGACAGCGGGTGACCAGGGGCCAACTGCTTGCCACCCTCGACGCCCAGATATTGTACACCACGCTGCGCGATATGGAAACCCAGCTGGAGTTTGTCAACGATTTGTACATACGGCAAAAAAACCTGTGGGACCAGAAGATCGGTTCGGAAGTGCAGTACCTGACTGCCAAAAACAATAAAGAAAGCCTGGAAAACAAGATACAGGCCATGAAAGACCAGATTGCCCTGTCCACCATCACATCGCCCATTGACGGAACGGTGGAGGAGATTTCGCTGAAGGTGGGCCAGGCTATTTCGCCCGGATACCCTACTTTCAGGGTGGTAAATTTCGATCGTCTCAAGATCGTGGCTGAGGTGGCTGAAGCCCATTCTGCAAAGGTTAAACAAGGCGACAGCGTAAGAATTTATTTCCCGGATTTTGATGAGGAAATAGACTCAAAACTTAGTTTTACCAGCAAGTATATCAATTTGCTGAACCGCACCTTCGCTGTGGAGGCGGCCATACCCAACATCCATGGACGCGAATTGCGCGCCAATATGATTGCCGTGATAAAGATAAATGATTATGCTGCCCAGGATGCCATAGCTGTTTCGGCCAACCTGATTCATAAGTCAATGAATGAGTATTATGTTTTTGTGGCTGAAAAGCTCAATAACGAGATGGTGGCCCAAAAACGCATGGTTACCACGGGTGTTACTTACAATGGCAATACAGAAATCCTTAGCGGGCTTCAGCCGGGCGATAAGCTTATTACCACTGGATATAACAACCTGAATGGCGGCGAAAAAGTCAAATTCTGATTGTGACGATTAATACTTTGGAAATGAAAAAAGGCAAAATAAAAGAGTTTTTCGCGACAAGCTGGGCAATCGACAATAAATCCAGTATCTATGTGTTGGTTGCCCTTATCACGATCCTCGGAATTTTTAATTATAGCACCTTACCCAAGGAGCAGCTTCCCGATGTGGTAATCCCCACGATCATGGTCAATACCATTTATCCCGGCACTTCTCCGCAGGATATAGAAAATCTGGTTACCCGCCCTATAGAAAAACAGTTGAAAGCTGTTTCCAATGTCAAAAATGTCAGCAGTACCTCCGTCCAGGATTTTTCGAGTATCATTATAGAATTCAACACCAATATTGATCAGGCCGAAGCCAAACAAAAGGTGCGCGATGCCATTGATAAAGCAAAATCGTCCCTGCCCAATGACCTTTACAAGGATCCTGAAGTTATCCAGATTGATTTTGCTGAAATGCCTATCATGAATATCCAGATTTCGGGTAATTACGATCTGGAGCGCCTGAAGAAATTTGCAGAAATGGCACAGGACAGGATAGAATCGCTGAAAGAAATCACCCGTGTGGATATTGTGGGGGC
>DAONFU010000165.1:2995-4361 GCA_035403765.1 Bacteroidales bacterium | reverse complement strand
GCCGGTTTTATTTTAATATGCCAAATTTTTTCATTTTTTTCCATAATGCCACCGTGCTGACGCCCAGTTGACGGGCGGTTTCATTACGTCTGAAATTGTTGAGGAGAAGGGCATTTTCAAGTTGTTCTTTAGTGATGATTCTGAAAGATGCCTGCACCAGTGCCGGACTGGTTTCTATAACTTCGGAAGCCGCCACGCCCGGTGCTGAAATTCTTCTGCACAATTCCTGCCTGATAGAGGTAACCCTGAGTTCCTGAGGCAAATCAAACACATCAATCAGTTTTTTGTTGCACACCACAAAAGCATGTTCAATGCTGTTTTCAAGCTCACGCACGTTGCCTAACCAGCAATAATCCATCATTACCCGGTAGGCATTTTCGGTGAGTCCTTGTAACTTTTTCCCTGTCTGACGGTTAAACTTTGCAATAAAATGTTCCACCAGCAGCGGAATGTCGTTCATACGGTCGCGCAAGGGTGTGGTAACAATCGGAAATACGTTCAGGCGGTAAAACAGGTCTTCGCGAAATAAACCCTTGCTGACAAGTTCTCTGAGGCTTTTGTTTGTGGCTGTAATGATACGCATATCCACTTTCAATGGTTTATTATCGCCTACCCTTTCGATAGTTTTTTCCTGAATCACACGCAGCAGCTTGAGTTGTATCAACGGACTGATTTCGCCTATCTCATCTAGAAAGATAGTACCTCCTCCTGCCGCTTCAAACTTGCCGGTTTTGTCTTTATAGGCTCCGGTAAAAGAACCCTTAATATGGCCAAACAATTCGCTTTCCAGCAGGGTTTCCGTCAGGGCGGAACAGTTAACTTTTATGAAAGGCTTGTTTTTGCGTGGAGATAATTGGTGAATGGCGCTAGCCACCAGTTCCTTCCCCGTGCCGCTTTCGCCGGAAATATTGACCGTAGCTATCGAATCGGCCGCCAGCTCTATCATGCGGTACAACTCCCGGATTTTATCATCGTGGCCAACAATTTTTTGCAGGGCTTCCTTTTCCTGAACAATCAGCGGCACCGCTGCCACCGTGCTGCAGGTAATCTCTTTTGAAATATCGGTAACAACCACAAACAACTCTGGCACTGGGCCCGTTTGAATGAACCTGGCATTGATGAAAACCAAAATTTGTTTTCCCTCTTTCCCTTCCAGAAAAGCGGTTTTGGCAATATTGGCCTTTGCTCCTTTCAGACACTGCCTGAAATCAAGGGTCTTTTTGTCGTTGTGCCTGATATCATAAAATTTCAGCAGAGAAAGTTTCCTGTGCACGGCATCATTCCTGTCCAGGCCGGTCATGCGGCGCATCTCTTCATTCCAAAAAGTAATGGTCAGGGTCCGGTCTGTAAAAAAAATGCCGCAGGG
>DAONFU010000165.1:1606-2895 GCA_035403765.1 Bacteroidales bacterium | reverse complement strand
AACCTGACAGCCGAAAATTTTCAACAGGCGATAAAAGGAAAGCTCACCCTGGTAGATTTCTGGGCAGAATGGTGTGTCCCCTGCCGCATACAGTCGCCCATACTCGAAGAAGTTGCTGCGGAAATGAAGGATAAAGTTACCATAGCTAAATTAAACGTGGAGAAATTCCGCGACATCGCTTCGCGTTATCGTATCAGCAGCATACCCACCATGTTATTATTCAGAAACGGCAAGATGGTAAAACAGTTTGTAGGCATACAACAAAAACAAACGCTGCTTAACACATTTGACAGAATGTTTATTTAAGACAACAAAAACAATAATCAACAAAACAAATATAGAAACATGAAACATCTGAAAAAATACTCCTGGGCATTTATTGCAGCCACTGCGCTGATTGCTGTCATAATAATTTATGAAAGCACACCCGGAAAAGCTTCAAACACCTTGCCGTCAGCAAAAAAAGTGGTTGCGATCAAGGCATCAGCAACAGAAAATACTGCTGGCGTAATAATTCTTACCGATAATTCTTTTGATGAAAAAATCAAAAAAGGATTGGTCCTGGTAGATTTTTGGGCTGTATGGTGCAGGCCCTGCAGGATACAGGCACCAATCCTTGACGAGGTAAGCGCCCTGATGAACGGAAAAGCCATGATAGGCAAATTAGATATAGACCAGAACCCAAAAATCAGAGACCGCTACTTCATACAGAGCATACCTACCATGCTGCTATTCAAAGACGGCAAGGTGGTAAAAACATTTGTCGGCGTTACCTCAAAAGAGGTAATAGTGGCCGAAATAAACAAATATATCAAGTAAATAATAAACAATTTATTCATAAAATTTTAAAACTTAAAAAAATGGAACATTTAACAGCCGAAACTTTTAAACAAAAAGTATTTAACTACGAAATCAACCAGGAATGGAAATTTGAAGGCAACAAGCCCTGTATCATCGACTTTTACGCCGATTGGTGCGGTCCCTGCAAAATGGTGGCCCCTGTATTGGAAGAGCTCTCAAAAGAATACGAAGGCAAAATTGATATTTACAAAATCGATACTGAACAGGAACAGGAACTGGCCGGAGCTTTTGGGATACAGAGCATTCCTTCCATACTATTCGTCCCCATGGAAGGTCAACCGCAAATGACCATGGGCGCAATGCCTAAACAATCGTTTATACAGGCTATTGACGAGGTGCTGCTCAACAAAAAACAAAACTAATTTCCACCGCAATCAGACCATGGAAGAAAACAAAACAAACAAAATTGCATTCACGGAGCGGTTTAT
>DAONFU010000165.1:0-1506 GCA_035403765.1 Bacteroidales bacterium | reverse complement strand
ATCAGACCATGGAAGAAAACAAAACAAACAAAATTGCATTCACGGAGCGGTTTATTGCAAAGTTAAAAGAATGGCGGGGAACAATTATAGGAATGGTTCTTGGTGGTATTGGCGGTTATCTGTATTACCGGCTGGTAGGCTGCTCATCGGGGGCCTGCCCCATTACCTCCAACCCCTGGATGAGTATTTTGTGGGGCATCGCCCTTGGGTACCTGTTGGGAGAATCATTTAACAAGAACAAAAAGAAAACACAAAATCATGAACAACCCTAATATATTTATCGAACAGTTAAGTAGCTTTGACCTAACAACTACTGTTGAAAAAATTATAACAGCCGCGTCGGCAAGAGCCTGGCAGAATCCCGCTGTACACAACCTGCAGCAATCGCTGGCCAAGGCAGGCAAAACCGTCAGGCCTGTACAGATTATTGAGATCTGCAAGCCGGAATTCTCTGTGAAAATACTAGAAAAAAACGACGAAAGGATAGCCTCTGTGATGATGCCCTGCCGCATCGCAGTATATGAGAAAGAAGATGACAAAACCTATGTCTCTCTGCTGAACATGGAAACCATGGCGGCCGGCCTGCCTCCAGCAATATTAGAAGCCGTGGGTGATGCCACACAAGAAACGCTTGAAATTGTAAAATCAGCCATCGGAGAATAAAAACTTACCGATGTTGATTACTTGTTTCTCTTAACCAGAAAAAAATACAAAGAAAGGTAGATGTCATATGTCCCTGTCAGTAAACCAAATAAAATGCCCGCAAAACCACCGTTGTCCGCTCATAACCATGTGTCCGGCTGATGCCATAACACAAACAGATACCGGGTTGCCGTTAATAGACAATTCAAAGTGTATCAATTGCAGCAGGTGTGTGCGTTTTTGCCCTTCCGGCGCTATAGAAACAAAATAAAAGCGCCACCCAGGCAAGAACCCGTAAATTGATTTTCAATAAACAGGCGCTGTATGAAAATTCATAATGTGATAAGCCGTTGTTAAGTATATTTGAATAATTTTTTTGCTAATGAATGATTTTGATCTGAAAGCGAAAGGCTGGGATGACAATCCTGTGCACAAGGAACGATCGGTTGCTATAGCCGAAAAAATTCTAGGACACCTGCCCGCAATACCCGGGATGAGGGCAATGGAATATGGTGCAGGCACCGGCATTTTAAGTTTTTTGTTAAAGGATTATTTTGAAGAAATCGTATTGCTTGACAGCTCGCAAGAAATGTTAAAAGTTACCGATGATAAAATAATTGCTGCGGGCGCCGTCAACCTGAAGACACGTTTCTTCGACCTCGAAAAAGAGGATCTGAAGGATGAAAAATTTGATGTGATTTTTACGCAGATGGTGTTGCATCACATTGATGATGTAGAACTGATACTAAAGCGTTTTTCGGCCTTACTGAAAAATGGAGGAATCGTGGCCATTGCTGATTTATATACTGAAGACGGAACTTTTCACGGGGAAGATTTTAAAGGGCATAAAGGATTTGATGTGGC
>DAONFU010000164.1:0-4415 GCA_035403765.1 Bacteroidales bacterium | reverse complement strand
TCACAATCCCTAAAGAAATTTTCGGAATAAAAAAATGGGAATGTGAAGTGGTTTCTAACAGAAATGTAGCTACGTTTATAAAAGAGTTTGTTGTGAAACTTCCCGAAGGAGAATCTCTGGATTTTCTGTCGGGCGGATACATACAGATTGATGTGCCTGTTTGCACGGTTGATTTTAAAGACATTGAGGTCGAAGAAAAATTCAGGACAGACTGGGAAAAATTCAACATGTTTGACCTGAAAATGAAAAATCCCGAACCTATTTATCGGGCTTACTCCATGGCCAACCACCCCGCGGAAGGCAATATCGTGATGCTGAACATACGCATTGCCACTCCGCCCTGGGATAAAAAAACCAAAGGGTTTATGAAAGTAAACCCGGGTATTTGTTCTTCTTATATCTTTTCGCGTAAGCCGGGCGACAAAGTAATGGTATCGGGGCCTTACGGAGAGTTTCATATTAAACATACCGACAAGGAAATGGTGTATATCGGTGGAGGCGCCGGAATGGCACCTTTGCGTTCACACATTTTCCACCTGTTCCATACCGAACACACCAAACGCAAAGTATCTTACTGGTATGGCGGACGCTCGATGCGTGAGATTTTTTATGAAGACCATTTCAGGGCCATCGAAAAAGAAAACCCCAATTTCACCTTTAATATCGCCCTTTCAGAGCCATTACCCGAAGACAACTGGACAGGCTATACAGGATTTATTCATCAGGTGGTTTATGACAACTACTTAAGCAAACACCCCGAACCGGAAGATATTGAATACTATCTTTGCGGCCCTCCGATGATGAATGAAGCCGTATTTAAAATGTTAGACAACCTGGGAGTACCCAAGGAGAATATCGCCTATGACGATTTTGGTGGATAGACAGCCTTGTTAATTTGCCAGTTTCAGTCCCACTATGCCCATCATAATCAGCAATACAGACAACATTCTGAGTAATGTTGCCGGATCTTTAAAAAAAACAATACCAATGATAAAAGTCCCTGCTGCTCCTATACCCGTCCAAACAGCATAAGCTGTTCCGATAGGAATATTGCGTTGCGCCATCCAGAGGAATAAGCCGCTGAGGGCCATAGAGACTACCGAAAAAGCTATCCATAGCCACTTATTGTTTGCCTGCACCTGCGACAATTTAAAGCCCAAAGGCCATCCCACTTCAAAGACTCCTGCAATAAGCAGATATATCCATTCCATAACTTACACTTTTGATTATTTTCCGGGGTGGTGTTGTTTAAAATTTTCGCAATTCGCTTGATTTTTTCCTTTATTGCCGCACGTACAGCCAAAAGCCTTACCCGTTTTGGGATCGATGGATGAGCATGATTTTTTAAATTCGCCGTCTTTTTTAATAAGAAGTTTGATTGCAATTCCCGCAACCGCTAAAGCCAGAAAAATAACCGCCAGAAGTACTAATTTCATATTGAAAAATTATTTTATGACACCCAGAAGATTATCTACCAGACGGGGAATGCAATTCATCACCAGCAGGGTTTGTCTATATTGGGCAGTGTTGTCAATCTATATTAATTTTGCTTAAATAATTCTTTGTATTAATTGAAACATAAAAATTTAACGCACTTCCGGTTACTTTATTATTTTTTTGAAAGCCTTACAATAAATGCTGAAAACCTTTGATAATTGCAAATGATTTTTTGAATAAGGTTTTGGTAACTGCTTACCGGGGACGATTTTACTTACTGTCGTTTCCATATCGAACTGCCAATAAAATTTTTTACTTTCCTATCCACCGAGCCGCAACACCACCACTGAAAGCAGCATTTTGTTACCCGCATGCGCCATCAACTATAAGTTTACAATTAGTTTTAGATGTCCACCTAGTCCTTCACGAATAATTCTCATAAGGGTTGATAATCTGATGTCAGAAGCATCGTTTTCAATTCTTGAAATATACGTTTTTGTCGTACCGCATCTTTCGGCAACTTGCTCTTGTGTCAGGCCTTTCTCTTTTCTGAGTTCTTGTAACATTACACCGAGTTTAAAAGATTCAAATTCTTCTTCGAATTTTTCTCTTTCAGGTGTACCATGCTTTCCGTATTGCAGGTCTAAATGGTCGGTAAAAGATGTCAGGTTTTTATTTGCTTTATTTTTCATCGTAGTATTGTTTTTTTAGTTTCTCTGCTTGTTCAATTTCGTTCTTTGGTGTTTTTTGTGATTTTTTTTGAAAGCCATTTAGGAGTATTACAAGTTGCCCCTTGTCAAAGAAGCTGAAAACTCTATAAATATCGCTTCTGACTTCAACTCTTATTTCAAAGAGTCCAGATGAGCCTTCAATGTGCTTGAAATATTTACCAGGAACTCTGTCTAAAGTTGCAATTAATAATAGTGTCCAGTTTAGCTTTTTCTTAACTTCTGGTTGAAGGGTGTTAAAGAAGTCAAGGTAAAAGTCCTTGTAATAATAAATGTTCCTGATAAATTTTTCAACCACAATGCAAAGTTAACTATTTAGATAACATTTTCCAAATTATTTCTGAATTATTTTTTATTGCGATGACTTATTTGGCGATAGCGGTAGCTATTGGCTTGCTGTTTTACTATTATTTTTATTATATCGACTGCATTTCGGCAATCCATTTATAAGCCTGCAAATATTTCATCTCGCAAATTATTTTATAACACCCAGAAGATTATCTACCAGACGACTGGCCCCAAAACGGAACAAATGTTTGTTGAGCCATTCATTGCCTAATAATGAGTTTACGATGTTATAATACCTTACGGCTGTAGCTGCGTCAGAGATGCCGCCTGCCGGTTTGAAACCAATGCGTATTCCGGTTTTTTCAAAATATTCCCTGATCGTTTCACACATGACCACAGCCGCCATTTCAGTAGCAGCAGGCTGCATTTTACCGGTGGAAGTTTTTATAAAATCTCCCCCTGCCAGGATAGAAATTTCGCTTGCCTTTCTGATGTTTTCCGGAGTCTTCAGTTCTCCTGTTTCGAGTATCACTTTCAGATGTGCAGTTTTGCAAACAGCTTTAATAGCGGCAATTTCATCGAAGACAACCTGGTAGTCGCCTTCCAGAAATTTTCCACGCGAAATCACCATATCAATTTCGTCAGCACCTTCTTCAACCGCATACTTTATCTCCTCAAGTTTTACAAACAAGGGCGATTGACCTGACGGAAAGGCTCCCGCCACAGAAGCTACGTTAACATCCTTTCCCTGCAGTTCGTTTTTGCACTGCCTGACAAAAGGAGGATATACGCAGACAGCCGCAACTTTCGGTATGAGCTTTTCAGCGTTTTCTACCGAACACGCTTTGGCACAAAGCGCTGAAACCCTTGCTGCCGTGTCTGAACCCTCAAGGGTAGTCAGGTCAACTAAAGAAAGTATGCTGCGGTATATTTGCTGCAACTCCTTGTCGTCATGCTGGATTTCAGCCAATGCATTTATCTTTTGCTGCCATTGCTCTTCGGTGATAACCGGGTATTCTGAAAATTGTATCATAGGTTTTTATTTTTGAATAATAAATTTTTCAGTAAACGAATAATTTGCACTGTTTATTTTAAGGTTATACAAGCCATTGGTCATCCCTGCACTTGCAATCCGCAGAGATTTTTCGCTGAAGTTTTCCGCATTAAATTTTCCAGAAAAAACAATTTTTCCGCCCATGTCTGTAATACTAACGGTGATGTCTTTTTCAGGAAAATCAGAGAAATTCACCGTGATAAAATCACTTGCCGGATTCGGAAAAATATCCATCTGTGGTTTTACAGCTCTTGAAAATTCGGCCAATCCTGTATAAAACCCGTTCAGGGGCATTTGAATATAGGATGCATGATTTGAACTTACAAAGACCTTGTTTGAGGCAAGCAGTGTGTCACCGGCTACGTACATGGCGCCGCCATTATTTAGGTTGCAATCGAACCGGGGATAATCCGATGAACTGACATCAACGCGAATACGGTGCCCCGAAAGAAATGTAACGGCAATATCGGGTAATTCAATAAGTATTTCATAAACCTGTCCTGGTATCATGCATGAGGTATCGTTTGCCGTAAAACCATCACGGAACCGCATCCTGGCAATTCCATCAGAAAGCAACATGGAACGGTTGTCGGGATATACATCGGTCAGACGGACAGAAAAATCAGTATCTTTTCTATCGGAAGAAACGAAAAGATGAATCTTTGTCTTGCCTTTCATCACCACATCGGTAATAAGCACATCGGAAGTAAAAACAAGCACATCGCTACGGCTTTCAACCTGCGGCGCCTGATCGTATGGCCCTTGAACCAGGCTGGAATTCAAGGTAGAGCCGCCAATAGTAGGCGAAGGATTGTGAGGATCATACAAAAATTCTCTAAAAACATCGGTACCGGAAGGCATTGAAGCGGTGATACTGCCATTGGCCTGAAAATACAAAGTGTGTTCGC
>DAONFU010000163.1:0-4584 GCA_035403765.1 Bacteroidales bacterium | reverse complement strand
TTGCAAACATAAAGCACGGGCTTTTCGGTCAGCAGGCACAAGTCTTTTACCAAACGGCGCTCTTCATCGGCAATATCGAGGGTGCGGGCCGACTGGAAGGATTCCAGATGATTTTTGTATTTTGTAAGAACTTCTAGAAGGTGTTTGGCTTCTTTATCGCCGGTTTTAGCTGCTTTTTCAGTACGTTGTATCTTGCGCTCCACCTGTTCCAGATCGTTGATTTGCAGCTCCAGATCGATGATTTCTTTATCCCTCACTGCATTCACCGAACCTTCGATATGTGGCAGATTTTCATCATCAAAACAGCGTATCACATGGATTATAGCGTCGGTTTGGCGGATGTCGGCCAGAAAGGAGTTGCCCATACCTTCGCCTTTGCTCGAACCTTTGGTCAAGCCTGGTATGTCAACTATTTCCACTGAAGCATGAACCACTTTGGCCGCTTTTACCAGTTTTTCCAATACATACAGGCGTTCATCCGGCACATTGACAATGGCAATATTAGATTTGTTCGAGCTAAATGCAAAATTGGTGATTTGTGCTTTGGTGCTCGACATACAGTTGAAAATGGTGGTCTTGCCACAATTTGCAAGCCCTACAATTCCGCAATTCAGTCCCATAATTTTTTTTTACAAAGGTATTATTTTTCCCGATTGATAGGGTACTGCCCAGATTGCTTATTTCAACTAATCAATAAGCGGTATGTTTTTATTTATTATATTGATAATCTTATTATTGAAAAACTTATTCAATACTTTTAAACAATCAGAAAACAGGCATGAAAATACTATATTTTTGAAAAAAAATTGTTTATGCGCACTATTGAAGACTTAAAAAACATTGCCACCCAGGTACGGCGCGACCTTTTACGCATGATTCACGCTGTGCAGTCGGGTCATCCTGGCGGTTCTCTGGGTTGTGCTGATTTTCTTACCTGCCTTTATTTCGAGCTTATGGAACATAAACCACAGCCATTTAGCATGGATGGCAGGGGCGAAGATCTTTTTTTCCTTTCCAACGGGCATCTTTCTGCCGCATGGTACAGCGTTCTTGCACGTTCGGGATATTTTGATGTCAGCGAGTTGGCTACTTTCAGGCGCTTGGGTACACGCTTGCAGGGGCATCCGACTACGGCAGAACATACTCCGGGAGTGAGGATTGCCTCCGGCTCGCTGGGGCAGGGAATGTCGGTGGCTATTGGAGCTGCCCTGGCAAAAAAACAAAATGAGGATACACACCTGGTGTATAGCTTACATGGTGATGGCGAGCTGGAAGAAGGACAAATATGGGAAGCTGTAATGTTTGCAGCGGCCAAAAAAGTTGATAATCTTATATCCGTGATTGACTACAATGGCAAACAAATAGATGGCCCCGTCGATGAAGTGTTAAGTCTTGGAGATTTAAAAGCAAAATTCCTGGCCTTTGGATGGAAAGTGTTGGAAATGAATGGAAACGACATCAAACAAATACTTGATACCCTGAAAATTGCCAAATCACATACTTGCCAGGGCCTTCCTGTCGTTATTCTGATGAGGACCGAAATGGGCAATGGCGTTGATTTTATGATGGGCACGCACAAATGGCATGGCAGCCCCCCGAGTGATGAGCAGCTTACTAAGGCGCTTTCCCAATTGCCGGTGACCTTGGGAGATTATTGATCAAAACCGTAAACATGAGCCTGGCATCATTAAAAAATTGTATCGTATTCGTAACGGCGCTGGTATTGTCGGGGCAGGTTTTTGCACAGATTACCATTTCGGAAAAAGAAAAACCCAAACCTACGCCGGTAACCCGAATATTATTCGTTTATGATGCATCCCAAAGCATGTTTGGCGTATGGCAGAGCGACCGTAAGATATCCATTGCCAGCAAGCTGATGTCGGAATTGCTCGACAGCCTGAAAACCGTTACTAACCTGCATTTGGGTCTTCGTATTTATGGGCACCAGAAGTATTATCCGCCTCAGGATTGTGATGACACACGGCTGGAAATACCAATAGGGGAAAATAATATAGAAAAAATTAAAAATAAGCTAAAGACGGTCAACCCACGCGGAACCACTCCCATAGCGGCTTCGCTGGAAGCTGCCGGTAACGATTTTCCTCCTTGCGACAATTGCCGGAATATTATTATTTTGATTACCGATGGTTTAGAGGAATGCGGTGGCGATCCCTGTGCTGTTTCCCTGGCCTTGCAGAAAAAAGGGGTGGTCCTCAAACCTTTTATTATCGGCATCGGGAAAAACTTCAAAGAATCTTTCGACTGTGTAGGCACCTACTTTGACGCTTCCACCGAGAAAGAATTCAGCAAAGCGTTGAATGCCGTTATTTCGCAGGCACTCAATTCCACCACCGCGCAGATTAATCTGCTGGATAGCTATGGAAAACCCACAGAAACTAATGTTGGGATGACGCTTTATGATAATTTCTCAAAAACAATAAAGTATAATTTTGTACATACCTTCAACAACGAAGGCCTGCCTGATACCCTGATGCTCGACCCGCTGCTGGCTTACGACCTGGTGGTACATACCATCCCCCCCGTGGAACACGACAGCATAGTGATTACTGCAGGAAAGCACACCACCATTGCCGCCAATACTCCGCAGGGAACTCTGGAACTAAAAGTGGGAGGGAAGGTGCCCCCAAATCTCACTTTTCAATGTATTGTAAGGCAAAGCGGAAAAATGGAAACCCTCAACGTGCAGTCGTTTACCCAAAAAACAAAATACCTTACCGGCACCTACGACCTGGAAGTGCTGAGCCTGCCACGCATGAAAATTAATGACGTGGAGATAAAGCAAAGTTATAATACCACCGTTGAAATACCCACACCGGGCACAGCCGTTATCCAGATTGCCATGCGTGGATACGGCGACCTGTATGTTGAAGAAAACAATAAATTGAAATGGATATACAAACTTAATGAAGAAGGACAACAAGAAATGTTGTATTTATTGCCCGGCAAATACCGGATAATCTTCCGTTCGAAGTATGCCACGCATTCTTTTTATACTATTGATAAACCGTTTAAAATTGAATCAGGAATAACAACACGTGTAAACTTTTATTAATATAATGAGTAAATTTCAAAAAACCGGAGACAAAGACACCCGTTCGGGTTTTGGTGAAGCGCTGAACGAATTAGGCAAAGAAAATCCACAAATTATAGCCCTGGTGGCTGATTTGACGGGCAGCCTGAAAATGGATGCTTTTGCCAAGAATTATCCTGAACGTTTTATACAGGTCGGTATTGCCGAAGCCAACATGATTGGTATTGCTGCAGGACTTACCATAGGCGGAAAAATCCCTTTTGCCGGCACCTTTGCCAATTTTGCTACAGGCAGGGTTTATGACCAGATAAGGCAATGTGTGGCTTACTCAAATAAAAATGTGAAGATATGTGCTTCCCATGCAGGAATCACGCTAGGCGAAGACGGCGCCACGCATCAGATCATGGAAGACATCGGCCTGATGAAGATGTTGCCCAACATGGTGGTCATCAACACTTGCGATTTTAACCAGACCAAAGCCGCTACCAAAGCCATAGCCAGGCATCTCGGACCTGTTTACCTTCGTTTTGGAAGGCCCAAAGTACCTGTGTTCATTCCCGAAGATGAACCTTTTGTTATTGGAAAAGCACTCCCGATAGCCGAAGGCAGCGATGTGAGTATTTTTGCCACAGGGCACCTTGTGTGGAAAGCATTGCAGGCTGTTGAAATTTTGAAAGAAAAAGGCATTAGTGCGGAACTGATAAACATACATACTATCAAACCTCTTGATGAAGATGCTATTTTAAAATCTGTTGCCAAAACCCGCTGCGTGGTCACAGCCGAAGAGCACATGATGAATGGTGGTCTGGGCGACAGTATCGCTCAGTTGCTTTCACGCAAAATGCCCCTGCCATTGGAAATGGTGGCTGTGGACGACAAATTTGGCGAAAGCGGCACTCCTGACGAGCTGATGGTTAAATACGGCCTGGATACTGCTGATGTTGTGAATGCGGCTGTCAAAGTGCTGAAGAGAAAATAACTATTTTGTTGTTAAAAGGCACGGATGGCGCTGCGCTGACTCGTGTCGGCTCATGTAAAAAAATGGCAAAAGGGAAAAAGTGGAAACGGATATTTAAGTTACTCCTGTGGCTTTTGTTGATTTTCCTGGGTTTATCTTTACTATCTGTTGTGTTATATAAATTTGTTCATCCGCCTTTAACGCCATTGATGGTACTTCGGGGTTTTGAGACCGACAAAAAAACAGATTATAAATGGATACCGATCGAAAAAATGTCGCCCAACCTATTTCAGGCTGCACTGGCAGCGGAAGATGACACCTTCTTGAAACATCACGGGTTCGATTTTCGTGCGATAAAACTGGCGTATGAGTCGAATCAAAAAAGTAAAAGAACCAAGGGCGGAAGCACCATCAGCCAGCAAACCGCTAAAAATGTTTTCCTGTGGCCGCACCGCGATTTTGTGCGTAAAGGGCTGGAAGCATGGTTTACCATTCTCATCGAATTTGTTTGGGGAAAAGAACGGATCATGGAAACTTATCTGAATGTGGTTGAATTTGGCCCGGGAATTTATGG
>DAONFU010000162.1:0-4624 GCA_035403765.1 Bacteroidales bacterium | reverse complement strand
AATTCTTTTAATTCAGTCTATATCTGATGCCTTTAATTGTTTCGAGTTCCTTTAAAAATCCTTCGCAGCTTACTTTGTTTTTTTGCGATAACATATCCAGCCCGATGCCTTCCTCCTCATCAACAATTTGAATTTTTAGCTTTACCGGGCCGGGATACAGGGCAACCAGTTGTTTCATACGGTTGATAAATTGCTGGGAAATTGTTTCGAGACTCACCAAAATGGTTACTTCTTTAGCCTTCTTTTCCATTAAGCTATAAAGAGGTTCAATCGAAACGACTTTGATTTCGTATTCAATAGGCTGGTCAGGATTTTTTTCTTTATTATTCCAGCCGCGTTGGTCTATTTTCCCTGACACAAATATGCATTTTCCAATCTCGAGCAGGTGTTTGTATTTATCATAATTTTCGCCCCACAGATTGAGTTTTGTGGTGCCCGTGTAGTCTTCCAGTTCAAGATACCCGAAAGGCTTGTTATTTTTGTTCAGTTTATGCCCTGCGTTTGTTATCATGCCGCCAAAGCGAATGTCTCTGCCGGCCATAGCTTTAAGGTTGTCGGATTTGTCGAGAGTGAAATTGGTGAAAAACTTCAATTCAATTTTGAAATTGTCCAAGGGGTGACCTGACATATAAAATCCAATTATTTTCTTTTCGTGATTGAGTTTTTCAAACGTGCTCCATGGCTCGCAAACGGGCAGTTCGGGGTCGGGGATGGTGGCCTCTTCGCTTTCGCCGAAAAGCGACTGTTGCAAAGTGTTTTGTTTGTTTTGTATGAGCGTTATGTGTTTGATAACTTTTTCCAGGAATGTAATGTCTTCGTTAGGCAGTTTGTAAAAAAACTGTGCGCGGTGGATGTCCATACTGTCGAATGCTCCGGCCATAGCAAGGGCTTCGATGCTTTTTTTATTTACCGTACGCAAACTAACACGGTTTAGAAAATCAAAAATATTTTTGAAATCCCCTCTTGCTTTACGTTCATCAATAATAGTGTCAACGGCAGCATTTCCCAGGCCTTTGATAGCGGCCAGGCCGAAGCGTATTTCACCCTTAGTGTTTACGGTGAACTTCAGTTGACTTTCGTTTACGTCAGGTCCAAGTACCTGTACGCCAAGCGTTTTGCATTCGGCAATCAGGGAGGTGATTTCGTCGATATTGGAAACGTTGCGGCTGAGTACGGCAGCCATAAATTCGTTCTGGTAGTGTGCTTTCAGGTAACCCATGCGGTATGCCATAAAGGCGTAGCAGGCCGAGTGTGACTTGTTAAAGGCATATTGTGCAAAGGCTTGCCAATCGGCCCAAACCTTGTTTACTATCGCGGCCGAAATTCCGTTGGCTTCGCATCCCTTGAGGAATTTAGGGTGCAGTTCATTCATCAGGTCAATGTTTTTTTTGCCCATGGCCTTGCGGAGCTGGTCGGCTTCGCCCCGGGTAAAGTTTCCCATCCGGCGCGAAAGCTCCATGACTTGTTCCTGATACACTGTGATGCCGTAAGTGTCTTTGAGACTTTCCTCCATCAGGGGATGATCGTACACAATTTGTTCTTTGCCGAATTTACGGCGGATATAGCTTGGGATATTCTCCATTGGCCCGGGCCGGTATAGGGCGTTCATGGCGACAAGGTCTTCAAAACGGTTGGGTTTCAGTTCGCGAAGGTGTTTTTTCATACCGTCCGACTCAAACTGAAAAACGGCGGTGGTATTTCCTTTGCTGAATAACTCAAAGGTTTCGGCATCGTCGGGGGGAATAGAGTCGAGGTAAAAATCAATACCCTGAGAGTGTTTGATGTTTTCCAGGCAGTCTTTCATGATGGATAATGTTTTCAAGCCCAGAAAATCCATTTTGAGCAAGCCGACAGATTCCACGTGGGCACCTTCGTATTGGGTAACCATCAAATCAGAATCTTTGTTGGTGCATAAAGGAATATGGTCTATCAGGTCGCCCTTGCCTATGATAACCCCGCAGGCGTGTATCCCTGTGTGCCGGACAGAACCTTCGAGTTCCACAGCGTATTTAATGGTTTTGGCTATCAGCGGATTGGTGGAGTCTTTAGCTTGTTTTAATTCTTTGGTGGAGGTCATGGCTTCGCTTAAATCTTTTGCTCCTAGAGGAACCAGTTTTGCCAGCCTGTCGGCATCAGATAAGGGTAGGTTTTCCACCCGCGCCACGTCTCTGATAGCGCTTTTTGAGGCCATGGTTCCGAAGGTGATAATCTGTGCCACCCTTGATCTTCCATACTTTTCCACTACCCAGTTGATTACTTTTTCGCGGCCGTCTTCATCAAAGTCTATATCCATATCGGGCATGCTGATACGGTCGGGATTGAGAAACCTCTCGAAGAGCAAGCCGTATTTGAGCGGGTCAAGGTCGGTGATGAAAAGACAATAAACAACTACCGATCCGGCTGCCGATCCACGTCCGGGTCCTACCCAGACTCCCATCTCGCGGGCAGCGTTGATAAAGTCGTTGACAATAAGAAAATACCCGGCAAAATCCATTTTCTTTATCACGGACAGCTCAAATTCAAGGCGCTCCTTTAGTTCATCGGTCATCCCGGGATAGCGCTTTTTGGCGCCTTCGTAGGTAAGATGTTCCAGGTAGTCGTAATTGTTGGTAAAACCTTCCGGAAGCGGAAAGTCGGGCAAAATAGGATCTTTGTTTAGTTCGTAGCTTTCAATCTTGTCAACGATCTCCTGCGTATTTGTTATCGCTTCAGGAATATCGGGAAACAGGGCTTCCATTTCCTGCGGTGTTTTTAAATATTCCTGTTGGGTATATTTCAGCCGGTGCGTATCGCTGATAAGCTTACCGGTGTTGATACACAAAAGATGGTCGTGTGCTTCGGCGTCTTCCGCATTGATAAAATGCACATCATTGGTAGCAATAAGTTTTACATTGTGTTTGCGGGAGAGTTCTATAAGAGCTTTGTTTACAATTTGTTGTTGTGCAAATACTTCCTCGTTAATTTTGGCATCGTCCGATTTATGCCGCATCAGCTCCAGGTAAAAGTCCTCCCCGAAAAGGTTTTTGAAATCCTGAATTTTTTGTTCCGCTTTTTCAATGTCATTATTCAGAATATGGTAAGGAACTTCCCCTGCAATACATGCTGTGGAAGCAATCAGTCCTTCGTGGTGCTGAGTCAGTAGTTCCCAGTCGATGCGGGGCTTGTAATAAAAACCTTCGATAAAGGCCAGCGAAACCAGTTTGCAAAGGTTTTTGTACCCCTGTTCGTTTTTGGCAAGCAGAATCAGGTGAAAGCCCGAGCGGTCGTCGGAATCAGATTTGTCGGCCCGGCCTTTGGCGGCCACATAAGTTTCGCAGCCCAGGATAGGCTTAATTTTATTTTTGGTTGCTATGTTATAAAATTCTTTTACACCGTACATATTGCCATGGTCGGTAATGGAAATGGCTGTCATCCCCGTATCTTTAACCTTCTGTATTAGTTTTTTGATATTCGAAGCCCCGTCGAGTATGGAATATTGCGTGTGTACATGTAAATGAGTGAAATTGGCCATGATTTTTTTTTGGATTGCGTTGCGTTTTTTCTGTTTGTAAAATTAAAAAATTTAAGGGTTTGAAATACTGTTGTTGATAAATTAAAATAACTATTTTTGGACATGCTACAACATACGTTATTAGATAATTAGACTAATCTATTAACAAATTATATGTAAAATAATGAAATAATAATGTGCGGTTAAAAAAATATCCTATAGGAATTACCCTTTTTGTGTTTCCCATGAATGGATTGTGTTTTACCTGACAAATTATTAACGAGAGGGTTTCTACTTAGTTTGTGTAATAAACCCTTAATTTGACAAAATTTCGGCCTGTTTCAGTTTTTTGTTGAAAATCAATAAATTATTTTGATTTTCGTGTCAACACTCCTCTTGTAAAATTCCTGCTTGTTGTTTGGATATTTTGTCTATTTTTGCACGAAATTTTCAAAAAAAAGGAAACATTTATGGCGACTACGGCAGATTTAAGAAACGGCTTGTGTTTAGAATTTAATAATGACTTGTATGTTGTTGTTGAATTTCAGCATGTTAAACCCGGGAAAGGCGGAGCATTTGTCCGCACCAAACTAAAAAGCCTTACTACCGGAAAGGTTCTTGCCAATACCTTTACTTCCGGGACAAAAATTGAAGTGACCAGAGTGGAAAGACGGCCGTATCAATATTTATACAAAGACGATACCGGTTATAATTTTATGCATGTCGAAACATTCGAACAGGTAAATATCATGGAGGAACTTATTGAATCTTATGATCTGCTTAAAGAAGGACAACGTGTTGAAATTATGTTTCATGCCGATACCGAACGCCCTCTGTCGTGCGAACTTCCGGCTTTTGTAGAGCTCGAAATTACTTATACCGAACCCGGCCTGAGAGGAGATACTGCTACCAACACTCTCAAACATGCCACCGTCGAAACGGGAGCTACCGTGGATGTGCCCCTGTTTATCAACATAGGCGAAAAAATCAGAATAGATACCCGTACACACTCTTATTACGAACGGGTAAAAGGATAAACGGGAAACATAGGTTTAAGACTGTTATTATGAAATTTGAAAAAAGTTATACCTTAAAGGAATTTGCCGATTTTTTAAATGTAAAATATATTGGCAG
>DAONFU010000161.1:0-4629 GCA_035403765.1 Bacteroidales bacterium | reverse complement strand
ATCTTGAGCATATCGGCATAATGAGGCAGATAGGCCCTCAGGATGTCTTCGCTGAAACGGTCGTGTCCGGCAGGCACCGGAGTGTGCGTGGTGAAAAGGGTGGAGGCCTTTACAACTTCCAGAGCCTCTTGATAAGTAAGGTTTTCTTCTTGTACATATTTGCGAAGCCGCTCAATAACGCTGAAGGCAGCATGTCCTTCGTTGATATGATACACTTCGGGCGATATTTTCAGCCGCTCCAGGAGGCGGATACCCCCGATGCCAAGCAACAATTCTTGCTTAAAACGCAGTTCCGAACCATCACCGTATAGACAATGGGTAATAGTCCTGTCTTCTGCTGTATTTTCTTCAATATCAGTATCTAACAGGTATAGTGCAGCCCTGCCTACATCCACTCTCCACACTTTCGCAGTTATTATTCTTCCAGGCGCAGCTACCTGAATCTTCACCCAGGTGCTGGTTCCATCGGATCCAAGTTTCTTGTCGCGGACGGGTATCAGCGGCAGATGCGAATATTTCTGGGGATGATAGGATGATACCTGATCGCCCAGCAGAGAGATGTTTTGGTCAAAGTACCCATAGCGGTATAATAAACTTACTCCTATGATATTTGCGTTGGAGTCGCTGGCTTCTTTCAGGTAATCGCCAGCCAGAATGCCCAGGCCGCCGGAATAAGTTTTTAAAGAGTGATGCAGACCAAATTCCATACTGAAATATGCCACAAGTTCTTTGGCTTTTTTGGGACCATAGGATAAATAATCAGTAAACTGTTTAAACACTTTATCCAGCTTCTCGCGAAAAACATTGTCTTTTGCCAGCTTTTTGTAATCTTCCAGAGAGAGCGATTCAAGAACCGTTATCGGATTTTGTTTACACTGCTCCCACAACTCAGGATTTATCATCTCGAAAAGTTCGATGGCTTCAGGATTCCAGGTCCACCATAGATTTTGAGTGAGTTTGTACAAGGGCGACAGTTTTTCGATGATGCCGGGTCTTACTAGTACCTTGTTCCATGTGGGATTAAGTTGTTTTTGTGGTATTATCTCATATTGTACCGGCAACGATTTTGTTTTGTACTCTTCATAACGGTTGCCAGCTTTTTCAAGCGCAATCTGGTACGCCTGATAGTAATTGCTGATTAGTTCATCCCACAGAGCCTGTTTTGACACTTCCCAAGCGTTTTGTCTGGCGCTATCTCTTTCGGGCTTATTATTATTGACAAAATTAATAATGTATTTGGCAATCATTTCGGTAACAAACTCACTGTTGTTATCATCGCGTTCAATGACGCTCACGGCATTTTCCTTGTCTGGAGCCTGGCTGCGGGTCCACAGCCCAAAGCCAGCAAGCGAAGTGGTGATGGTGGGTATGCGGAATGCAATGCTTTCCAGCGGCGTGTATCCCCATGGTTCGTAATACGAAGGAAAAACCGTCAGGTCGAATCCTATCAGGAAATCGTAATAATTCAGGTTGATTATGCCGTCTTTGCCATCGAGATAGCAAGGGATAATGACTATTTTAACTTTGTCTGTAGGAGCGTTGTTCAAGTGGTTAGCTTTTATCCGGCTGATCATAGCGTCCCTGTCGTAATTGTGCAAGTAATGAGTGCAGTAATCATTAGAAACTGCCTGGCTGAAATCCCGTTTTTCCATACGTTGGCTCAGCTCGTGTGAGGGGCCGGCATGGTAGGCGGGTATTGATAAACAGGCAACAACAGTATGGGGAAGGTTGCCTTCACGGTTAAGTTTTCCCAATGCGTCAATGAACAGATCAATACCTTTGTTGTGAAATTCGTACCGGCCGCTGTTAAGCACAAACACGGAATTGTCGTCAAGGGGCTGATTTATTAGTCCTTCGGTAACTTTTTTTATGGCATCATGAGCTGTGGAACGCTTTTGGTCAAAATCCGAATTATTGGGGACAAGGGAATGGTCAAAGCCATTTGGAGTTAGCACATCAACCTCTTTTTTAAGAAAATGGGCGCATTCTTTGGCAGTTATTTCGCTAACGGTGGTAAAGCAATCGCAAAATTTGGCTGAATTTTTTTCAAGCGAAAACTTTGCCTTCACATTCATTTTCTGGGCCTGTACTTCACTATCGTATTCGGTGAGTTTGCCATAAAGGGGCAGGCCGCTGCCAGCTATGCTTCTACCCAGAATGGTGGCATGGGTGGTAAATACCGTGGCAATCTGGGGTACACGGCCCTTCAGCGATAAGATACCGGCACCGGTCATCCATTCATGAAACTGTGCCACAATATGGTCGCTGGAAACCACATGAAACTCGTAAAAACTTTCGATAACACGCGAAGCAGCAATACCAAAGAGTGCGGGCTCTATATAATCCCATTGACCACTGTAGGAATCTACCTGGTATTTTTCCCAAAGCCGCGACAAAATATCGTCTTTTTGGGCAAAATACTGGGTAAAGTCAACCAGAATAACTACAGGCCTGCTTGGGATATTCCAATTGCCGATTCTGAACTTCAATCCTTTAAGTTCGGAATCCTCCCTCCACGATTTGTACAGAAATTTGTCTTCAACAAAATCAGGATTAACCGGAGTTTCTTTCCAAACATCCGGCCCGATTAAAAGGTAGTTGTTTTTAAGTTGTTTTGTCAGCCCCGGTGCCTTGCTGGCAATCACTGTGTAAATTCCGCCAACCTTGTTGCATACTTCCCAGCTAACTTCAAAAAGATAATCTGGCATTAATAATTTGTTTTCTATAGTCATAAGTGCTTTTATTCTTTATTTGAGATAAAAAACAAAATTACTGCTTTTTTTAATGCGGTAGTCATGATAGACTATCCCTTTGGCTTTTCATCTAAGCTCTTTTTTATATGATTGATAATTTATCATGCTGAAAAACAATTATATAAGAATTTTTGTTTTTTTTTATTTCAAACTTCAAATCTTACAATAAAAATTCTTTATTTTGTATGAGAATAATTATCGTATGGAAACTTTGAAAATAGGGGACAAAGCTCCCGAATTTGCCGGGAAAAATCAAGATGGTAGCGAAGTTAGCCTTAAGGATTTCCTTGGAAAAAAACTTGTGCTGTATTTTTATCCCAGGGATAATACTCCCGGTTGTACTGCCGAAGCATGCAACCTGCGCGATAATTATAAACTTCTTATGGATAAAGGTTTTGCTATCCTTGGCATCAGTGCTGATGATGAAAAATCGCATACACGGTTTATTACAAAATTTCAATTGCCTTTTTCTCTTATTGCCGATACGGATAAAAAAATTTGCAAGCTATATGGAGTGTGGGGTCCCAAAAAATTCATGGGACGAAGTTTCGACGGGATACACCGCACCACTTTTATTATTTCCGAAAAGGGCTATATCGAAGCGGTTTTTAACAAGGTGGATACCGGCAATCATACAGAACAGATACTCAATGAATTGAAAATAAAATAATTTAAAAAATATTACTATGGCAAAAGAAAAAGAAACAGAAGAAAAAAAAGACAGTGGGCTGAATAAAGAAAAACTAAAAGTCCTGCAGCTTACCCTGGATAAAATTGAAAAATCCTATGGCAAAGGCGCCATTATGAAGCTGGGTGACCATCCGGTAGAAGACATTGAATATATCTCCACCGGTTCTCTTGGTATTGATGCCGCTTTGGGCGTTGGTGGATTTCCCAAAGGAAGAGTGGTGGAAATCTATGGGCCGGAATCATCAGGGAAAACCACGCTGGCCTTGCATGCTATTGCAGAGTCGCAGAAAAAAGGAGGAATAGCCGCCTTTATTGATGCCGAACATGCTTTTGATAGTTTCTATGCCCGAAAACTTGGCGTGGACATTGAAAACCTGCTTATTTCACAACCCGACAACGGCGAACAGGCGCTCGAAATTACCGAAAACCTTATTCGCTCAGGCGCTATCGATATCATTGTCATCGACTCTGTAGCCGCATTAACGCCAAAAAGTGAGATAGAAGGCGAAATGGGCGATTCCAAGATGGGCCTTCAGGCCCGCCTCATGTCGCAGGCGCTCCGCAAGCTCACCGCCACTATAAGCAAAACACGCTGTTGCTGTATCTTTATCAACCAATTACGTGAAAAAATCGGCGTGATGTTTGGTAACCCCGAAACTACAACCGGGGGAAACGCCTTGAAGTTCTACTCTTCTGTCCGTATTGATATTCGTAAAGTATCGCAAATTAAAGAAGGCGATGCCGTTACCGGAAACAGGGTGCGCGTTAAAGTCGTTAAAAACAAAGTCGCTCCACCTTTCCGCACTGCCGAAGTGGATATTATTTACGGCGAAGGATTTTCAAAAATGGGCGAAATTGTGGACCTCGGCGTGGAAAAAGAAGTTATTAAAAAAAGCGGCTCGTGGTTCAGTTATAACGAAACTAAGCTGGGACAAGGGAGAGATGCCGTAAAACAATTATTGCTCGACAATCCTGAACTTTGCGAAGAACTGGAAACTAAAATCAGAGAAAAAATAAGTAAATAAAATATGACTAGGGGCTGTTTCAAACCTGGCCTTTGATGAAAAAATTATTATTGCTCCATCTCTGAAGTGGGTGATGACTTTCAGCAGTTTTTGTCCTTTTTGGAGGGTGAAACACGGTGAAAATCATTAAGAATAATGTTTAGAAACAGCCTCTTTTTGAT
>DAONFU010000160.1:0-4636 GCA_035403765.1 Bacteroidales bacterium | reverse complement strand
TATTCCCGAGATTCAGATAGGTTATAGATAATTTGTTTAGAATATCCTTGTCGTCGGGTTGTACTTTTTCGGCTTCGAGCAGGTATTTTAACGATTCCTGGAATTTACCCTGCATGCCGAAAAGTGTCCCCAGATTTCTTAAAGTTTCCAGGTCAAGAGGATTCAACTCATAGGCCTTTTGCAGGTATATCAGCGACTGCCCGAAATCATGTAAGATCCGTCCGTATATCTCGCCAAGTTTGTTGTAAGCTTTGCTGTTCCCGGGTCGTGTGCTGATGATATCCCGTAGCATTTGTACGGCGGTATCGGTACGGTTGGTGTTTGCATACAAATCAGCCAGCAGGTACACATATTCCGTACCATCGGGCATGTATCTGATAAGCGTTTTAAAATTGGCCTCCGACTGTTTATAGTTTTTTGTCCGGTAACATTCCAAAGCGGCGGAATTCAGGTATCCTATAGCATCGGAATTGTTGTTTTCCAGTTTTAATGCCTGTTCAAGAGCGGTACGGCTGTTTTCATAATCTTTTTGTAAATGATATGCATAGCCAAGAAAAACCCATCCCGACTTAAAAGCGGGGTAAATATCCACGCTTCTTTTCAAATAAACGATAGCCTTTTCAATGGTTTGTGCGCGTTCGGGCTCAGGTGTCGCGTCATTCACGCTTCGGAGGAGCATTTCTCCGGCGCCGGCGTTTACTTTCGCGCTGTTGGGCGAATTTTTTACATCAGTAGTGAATAAGGTATAAGAATTTTTCCAGGCAAAATTGCGGCTGAAAGTTTTTACTGAATACAACGAAACGAGCACTATCAGCAGTATCGTTGCTGCTGTCATCCTATTTGGCGTCGCTATGGTCCTGCTGAGGAGGTAGGCAATAATGATTGTAAAACCAAGCAAAGGCGCAAACATAAAACGTTCGTTCATGAATGTACCGATATTAAACACTAAATTGGAGGCAATGGAAAAAGTAAACAGAAAAAATAGTATCGCAAAAGCGAACACATTTTTTGACCAGATTTTGACCAGGCTGAAAATCATCAGTGCCATATAAATCATGAGCGGCAACAGGGCGCGGATATCAGGAAAATCAATAATAGGAATCTGGTTGGGATAGTAATCGTGGGTGAGCGGGTGAGGCCACAAAACGAGCATCAGGTACTTGCCCCAGGTAAACAGGATGGTGGCATATTTTTCCGTATCATCAGCAAATAAAAATGGATTATTGAGCAGTTCCTTTGATTCCGCAGGGTTTTGAATAAATCCGAGTGCCTGGTATCGCAGCATAAAATACAAAACAAAGGCGGCCAGCATAGGGAAAAGCACCCAGATGTATTTTTTTAAAGGCACCTTATATCCAAAATATATTGCCAGCGGCACTACCGCGAAAAAAGTTACCGCATTTTCTTTTGAGAGCAGGGCGAATGCAAAAGCCAGAAAAACAAACAGCAGATTATAAAACTTCTGGTTTTTGATGTAATTGATGGCGAATTGCAGCGTTGCCAATGCCCCCAGTAAAGAGAGCAGTTCATCGCGGCCTTTGACGTTGGCAACCACTTCGGTATGCAGCGGATGGCAGGCAAATAATAAGGTAGCCACAAAAGGCAGTGATAAATACCACGGATCGCTGTCGTATTTCTCGAATACTTTTTTCAGTATTTTCAACAGTAGCAGGCAGAGCAGGCTGTATAGGAGGACATTAAAAAAATGCCCGACAAAAGGGCTCAGCCCGAAGAGCTGATATTCGGCTGCAAACATGGCCTGCGACATGGGGCGGTAACGTCCGCCCGGAAGATAAATGCTGGCCTGATCGCCGAAAACCCCATAAAAAGCATTTTTTGTAAAAATTTCTTTGTAACCTGCAAATCCTTTTTTGGTCACCTTGTTGTCCGTAATTATAAGTCCGTCATCCAGTGCAAATCCGAAGAAAAGCGTATTTACATATATCAAAAAACTGATGATTAGTACCACCAGGTATTGCATCTGCACTGGAGAAAAATAGTTTTTTCTCCCGCCGCTCTGGGTGGCAGTTTCTCTTGTTGTTTTTTGTTTGTTCTGGTGTAGATGCTTTTGTTTTGCTTTCTGCATATTTGAACGAGTTATTCAAAATCGGGGTAAAGCAGGTATTTTTTTCTGATTTTTTTAAACTTTTCTAAGTCTTTCTGCCAGCTTTGGCGGATTTGTTCTTCTGAAACATTGTTAATAATCTGTTGTTTCAGTTTGGCGGTTCCCGTTAAGCTGTTGAAAAAACTATTAAAATATTCAGTTTTGTCTTTCAGCATTTTGTATGTTTCCAGCAGCGGAAACAAATACAGTTTGCCATAACCTTTGATGAAATTGTTGGCATAACTGTGAAAATCATAACCGTGACAAAGTTTTCCCTCGTGTGGCGGGTTTTTTGCCATGCCAGGGATGCTTCGCGGAGTGAAAGAAAAACCTGTACTGTCGAGCAGCGGGTTGCCGATTATCTCGAATGGGCGTTCGGTTCCCCGTCCTACGCTGATGCACGTGCCCTCGAAAAGGCAAAACGATGGGTACAGATAAATGGATTCCATACTGGGCAGGTTGGGCGAAGGTTTCACGGGAAGCTGGTAAAAATCGGAGTGCCGGTAATTGTCAACAAGCACATATTTCACAGCGCATTGCACGCTGTCTTTCAGCCATTTTTCGCCGTTAATCATCAGCGCATATTCGGCAAGCGTCATCCCGTGGACAATGGGAATGGGGTGCATACCTACAAAGGATGTAAATTCTTTTTCCAGCACAGGCCCGTCCACATAATATCCGTTTGGATTGGGCCGGTCGAGCACCACGAAAAGTTTGTTATTCTCGGCACAGGCTTCCATCACATAGTGCATGGTGGAAATATAGGTGTAAAAACGTACGCCCACATCCTGCAAGTCGAAAATTACAATATCCACATCGGCGAGGTCTGTGGCTTTGGGTTTTTTATTGGCGCCATACAATGAAATTACGGGCAGCCTGGTTTTTTTATCCACGGTATTTCCAACGGTTTCGCCGGCCTCGGCATCTCCGCGGAAACCATGTTCGGGGCACAAAACCTTTTTTACATCAAAGCCGGCATGAACCAGCGAATCCACAAGGTGGACATTTTTTATCAGGGAGGTCTGGTTGGCTACCACAGCTATTCTTTTGTCTTTGAGCCAGGGAAAATAAACTTCTGTCCGCTCGGCGCCTACTCTGATATTGTCAGGATAAATATCAGAACCGTTAATTTCGTTGATAAAATTCTGGCCGCTACACGAAGTAGAGCAAACACTTAAAAGAAATAAAAAAGGGAACCAGCTAACTATCCTCATATTTGTGAGCCATTGTTTTTTTATTGTCTTCAAGCCTTAGCAGTAAATGAATAAGACAATAATAATTAAGGAACTTATTGCAGTTTTAAATACTTTTGCAAAATAATAAAATTTTCAGTTTGAACACCGAATTATTTATAGCCCGTCGTATCATTTCCAGGAACAAGGCAAATTTTTCGCGGCCCATTGTTCGCATTGGCATACTGAGTATTGCCTTGGGTGTTGCTGTAATGATAGTGGCTGTTGCCATTGTTACCGGTTTTCAGAAAGAAATTAGAAATAAGGTGATTGGTTTTGGCGGCCATATTGTGATTTCAAACTATGATGAAAATGTGTCGATGGAATCTTCGCCGGTAAGCACCAGGCAGGCCTTTTATCCCTCTCTTGAGCAGGACGACGGGGTTCGGCATATTCAGGTTTTTGGTACCAAGGCCGGGATTATAAAAACAGACGAAGAAATACAAGGAGTGGTGCTGAAAGGTGTAGGCAGCGATTTCGACTGGTCTTTTTTTAACGACAAAATTATCAGGGGTGCTGCAATTCAGGTGAGTGATACAGGAAAAACCAACGATATTCTGGTGTCGGAGAATTTATCGCTGAAGTTGAAATTAGATACCGGACAGTCGCTGCTGATGTTTTTTATCAATCAGGAACAGGCTCAGCCCAGTGTGCGCAAGTTCCGGATTTCGGGGATTTATAACACCGGCCTGGAGGAATTTGACAAGGTGTATGTGCTGGGGGATATTAAGCATATACAGCGGCTCAACAACTGGGATTCCACTCAGGTGGGCGGGTTTGAAGTGCTTATTGACGACTTCAGCGAACTGGACAAGATCACCGAATCGGTGTATAACAGGATTGGCTACGACCTAAATTGCAAAAGCATTAAGGAGATGTATCCCCAGATATTCGACTGGCTTGGATTTCAGGATGTGAATGTAACCATCATCATTGTCATGATGGTGATCGTGGCAGCTATCAATATGATTTCGGCATTACTTATTCTGATTATCGAAAAAACGACCTTGATAGGAATTCTCAAAGCGCTGGGCATGAGAAACTGGAGCATCCGAAAAGTATTTTTGTACAACGCTACTTATTTAATTTTCCGTGGCCTGATATGGGGCAATATTATCGCTTTGGTGCTTTGTTTTATACAAAAGTTCTTCGGTATCATCAAACTCGATCCCGCCTCGTATTATGTGCGCGAAGTTCCTATCAACCTTGATGTTTGGAATATCCTGCTGATTAATTTCGGGACGATAGCGGTTTGTGTTTTTGTGCTGATTATTCCTACTTATGTGGTAACAAGGATTAC
>DAONFU010000159.1:0-4652 GCA_035403765.1 Bacteroidales bacterium | reverse complement strand
GTTAGCGCTTCCGAGTACGCAATTACTTTACCAATCAGGGAATCGGGCGGATTCACCATACTGTTTTCAATCGCTAATCTGGTGTCGTTTACCAGTTTGAATTTTTCACGCAGTCCTGCATCGGTTTCCAGCAGGATTTCGATGGCATTTTCCGACATCTCGCCGCTTTCTCCGTAACAGTAAAGTAAAATTTCATCAAGAGTCGAAGTTTTGTTCATAGGCGATTTTGGTTTATTAGTACTAATAACTAATAAAATAACGCCAGCCTCGCATTCAATATTGTATGTATTAAAAAAAATATTTCAGTAATTGAGAGCACGTTTTCAAAAAAAAAATTTGTAACTTTGAATAAACGCAACCCATGAAAAAAAAGCCATATTCCACTGCTACAAGGGAAGTAAGAAATGCTGAAATACATCCGAAATTCATCAAATACCTAAAAGAATATGCCGGATTGTATAAACTCGGGGATTTGGAAAAGGACATCCAGCATTGCTTCATCAGTACAAACCAAAAAAAAGGGTTTTTGGGTGGCTTGAAGACAAACCACACTGTAGTATGTTTCACCACAGAGTTTTTATTTTGGGGAATCATGTATGATAATAAGGAAAGTGGCATCGGCGCAGCAAATTGGACAGAAATTTCGGAAATCAGGGATTGGGAAACATCCGAAATGTCAGCCCTAGTGGAAGCGCATGGGGTCGAAATACTATGCTTTATGTATCAGGCCAGCCGACGCAGCCGTTCATTCATCGCACTGGACCAATCTACGGCAGGTCAGCGCTGCCGCGAATTATTGAAAGAAAGAATTACTGGAAAAAAATAAACAAACAACCCGAAGGCTGTCAGGGATAGTTATGCCGTTAAAATCAGTTCTTTTTGCTCGATAAGTTTTCGCAGGTTGATAAGTGCATACCGCATACGGCCTAAAGCCGTATTAATACTGACGTTGGTTGATTCGGCAATATCTTTAAAACTCATATCGTAATAATGACGCATTATCAGCACCTCTTTCTGTTCAGCTGGCAGGTATTCTATCAGCGATCTGACGTCATTGTGAATCTGTTCATGCACCATTTTTTCTTCAATGGAATGATCAAGTATTTTCAGCGAATCAAAAATATCATAATCATCATTGTTTTCCACAATAGGGATACGTTTTGATTTTCTGAAATGGTCAATAATAAGATTGTGAGCTATACGCATGGCCCACTGAAGAAATTTTCCCTCCTCTTTATAGGTGCCTGAACGCAAGGTATTTACAACCTTAACAAAAGTATCCTGAAAAATATCCTCCGCAAGATGATTATCCCTGACAATCATCAGGATATAGGTAAAAACTCTTTTTTTGTGCCGGTTGATGAGAACTTCAAGACATTGATGGTTACCGGATAAATAACTATCAATTAACGCCTGGTCGTTATCAGAATGAAAGGACATATTTACCTCCTTTTTTAAAGTTTAAAGAAATTCAAGGTAAAATGTCTATTCGATAAAAGTCCTCCAGTTTGGGTTAAAACTTAATTATTTAACGATAAAATGAAAATATCAATTATTTAATCAATAATTAAGCACAAAGATATATCATTTTTGAACTGAATGCAAGACTTATTTTGTAATTTTGATAAATTTTAAGATTTTTTAAGTTTCAAATTTTATATTTTTAATGGAACTAACAGGAATTGAGTCGTATAGCTCAAAGGAATATATAATAATTAAAAATGCCCGTGTTCACAACCTAAAACACCTGAACATTGCTCTTCCCCGCAACAAGTTTATTGTTATCACTGGGCTTTCAGGATCTGGAAAATCATCGCTGGCTTTTGACACTTTGTATGCTGAAGGCCAAAGGCGCTACATCGAGAGCCTGAGCGCCTACGCGAGGCAATTTATGGGACGCATGCCAAAACCTGAAGTGGACTACATCAAAGGCATTTCGCCCGCCATCGCTATTGAGCAAAAGGTAAAAACGCATAATCCCCGCTCCACCGTAGGAACTTCAACCGAGATTTATGATTACCTGAAACTGCTTTTTGCGCGGATAGGCACCACTTTTTCTCCTGTATCGGGCAATAAGGTGAAAAAAGACAGCATCACCGATGTAGTAGATTTTGTTCTCGGCTGCAAACAGGGAACTATGGTATTAATAGAATGTCCGGTACATTTTAACAAAGAACGGTCGGCGGAGGAACATCTGAAAACATTGCAGCAACAAGGATTTAACAGGCTTGATGTGAAGGACGAAATACTAACGATTGATACCTTATTGGAAAGAGGAAAGAAAATCAGCGCCAAAACCTCAATCCATATGGTGCTAGACCGCTTGATAATCAATGAGGATACGGCCAACATCCGCGAGCGCATTGCCGATTCGGTACAAACTGCTTTTTACGAAGGCGCAGGGCAATGCATTATTTTTACCACCCTATCGGGAGAGAAAAAGAAAACCATCTTTTCTGACAAGTTTGAACTAGATGGAATGACTTTCGAAGAACCTTCCGTCAATTTGTTTACATTCAACAATCCTTACGGCGCCTGCAAAGTTTGCGAAGGCTTTGGAAGCATTATAGGAATTGACGAAGATCTGGTGGTGCCCAACAAATCGCTCTCGGTTTACGAGGAAGCTATCGCTTGTTGGAAAGGCGAAAAAATGAGCGAATGGAAAGATCAACTTGTAAAAAATGCTTATAAGTTCAACTTCCCGATACATAAACCTTATTTTGAACTTTCGGAAGAGCATAAAGAACTGCTCTGGAAAGGAAACGAGTATTTCGGAGGCATCAACGAGTTTTTTAAATATGTCGAAAGTCAGACATACAAAATCCAATACCGTGTGATGCTGGCGCGTTACCGCGGAAAAACCATTTGCCCCGATTGCAAGGGCACACGCCTTCGCAATGATGCTTCCCATGTAAAAGTTGCCGGAAAATCTATAATCGACATCGTGCTGATGCCGGTGAAAGAAGCATTAAAATTTTTCCAGACAATACACTTAAACGAATTCGAAAGCCAGGTGGCAAAAAGGATACTTATTGAACTTACAACCCGTCTTCAATTTCTAACAGATGTAGGCCTTGGCTATTTGACCCTGAACCGGGCATCCAACACTTTGTCGGGAGGCGAATCACAGCGTATCAACCTCGCTACCGCACTCGGCAGCAGCCTGGTTGGCTCTATGTACATACTCGATGAGCCCAGCATCGGCCTCCATCCGCGCGACACCGAAAAGCTAATCTCCGTGCTGAAACGCCTGCGAAACATCGGCAACAGCGTTATTGTGGTGGAACATGATGAAGATATCATAAAAGCCTCGGACCAGATTGTGGATATCGGGCCTATGGCAGGTATGCATGGCGGCGAATTAATCTTTCAGGGAAATTATGAAGAATTGCTGCAGTTTCCGGATTCGCTGACATCAAAGTACCTCAACAAAATAACCGCCATACCTGTACCCCAATTCCGCAGGCCCTGGAAAAAATTCATTGAAATCTGCGGGGCTCACGAAAACAACCTCAAAAATATCTGTGTTAAGTTTCCGCTCAATGTCCTGACTGTCGTTACGGGAGTAAGCGGGTCGGGCAAGACTACCCTGGTAAAGCAAACGCTGTATGCTTCTTTAAGAAAAATATATGGCGGATATTCTGAAAAAACAGGCAAACACATCAAACTTAACGGAAATATCGACAGTATTGGGAACATAGAATATGTTGACCAAAATCCCATTGGAAAATCTTCCAGGTCGAATCCTGTAACATATATCAAAGCATACGACGATATCCGCAGCCTGTTTGCGGAACAGCAACTTGCGAAATTGAGAGGATTTAAACCCGGATATTTTTCTTTCAACATTCCCGGTGGACGTTGCGAAGAATGTCAAGGCGACGGATTTGTTACCATTGAAATGCAGTTTATGGCAGATATCTCGCTGATTTGCGAGAGTTGCGGGGGAAAACGTTTCAAAGATGAAGTGCTGGACATCATGTGGAACGGGAAAAATATCCACGAAGTGCTTGATATGACTATTGATGAGGCAATACTTTTTTTTAACAGCGGAAGCAAACCCCATAATGCCGCAGCCACTATCGCAAATAAATTGAAACCTTTGGCTGATGTTGGCCTGGGATATGTAAAACTCGGCCAGCCATCGAGCACGCTCAGCGGCGGAGAAGCGCAACGCCTGAAATTAGCCAGTTTCCTGTTAAAAGGAGGTGTTGACAAGCCCACCATGTTTATTTTTGACGAACCCACCACCGGGCTCCATTTTCATGATATTCACAAGCTGTATGATGCCTTTAATGCCCTTATCGACAAAGGCCACACGATTATTGTAATCGAGCACAATATGGAACTTATCAAATGCGCCGACTGGCTCATAGATATCGGTCCGGAAGGCGGTAACGAAGGCGGTTATGTGGTATTTGAAGGTACTCCCGAAGACTCACTCTCATGCAAAGAATCCTATACGGCGAAGTTCCTGAAGGAAAAACTGCATTAGCATCAGTTTTATAGAATTCTGCTTTGCGCATTTGCGTCTTCGCGAGAAAAATGGTATGCAGAGCCACAGAGAAAACAATAACACCTGCTAAAAAATTTTGCATTTTAAAAAAATAGTTGTATTTTTGCATTATTAATGACAAAATACAACCATATAT
>DAONFU010000158.1:0-4658 GCA_035403765.1 Bacteroidales bacterium | reverse complement strand
AATGAAAAAATGCCTGACCATCATAGTATTCCTGAAATGCCTTGCGGCTGGCTATGACTGCTTAGCTCAGAATACTCCAAAATTACCAAGGGATACTATCGTTTTTTCAGGCTCGTTTTCTACCTGGGCAAATTTTAACATCAGGGGGAAATTGCCTGTGCAGTGCGGGGGGCGTTATCTTCCTGGCCTGAATTACGAGATAAGATTACCGGAAAATAAAAAACTCGATTTTGAGGTTTCTCTGAATTTCAACGGGGCATTAGCTTTTCATCTTTTTGATTCTCTTCACTCCGAAGGCAACATTGCTCCCTACAGGGCATGGATGCGTTTTTCGTCAGATCAGTGGGAAGTGAGGGCAGGCCTTCAGAAAATTAATTTTGGATCAGCCACCTTGCTCCGGCCACTGATGTGGTTCGACCAGCTTGACCCGCGCGATCCCCTGAAAATCACTAATGGAGTATGGGGCATATTGTTCAGGTATTATTTTCTGAACAATGCCAACATTTGGTTGTGGGGTTTGTATGGAAACGAAAAAAACCGGCCATGGGAAATTGGAAAAAATAAACAGTATTATCCTGAGCTTGGATGCCGCATGCAGGCTCCTATTCCCAAAGGCGAGGCGGCTTTGTCCTACCATTTTCGGGTGGCGGATTTGCGGGATATGGGCTTTTCCAAACCCAAATTTTTTGAAATCCCTGAAAACAGGATTGGCCTTGACGCGAAATGGGACCTGGGTGTCGGCATCTGGTTTGAAGGGGCATGGATAAACAAAAGCAAGATAATCGGGCAACTTACCAACCAGGAAATTTTAAATGTTGGCATTGATAACACGTTTAAAATTGGCAACGGCCTTACAGTGATGTTCGAACAACTGCTGGTGGCCAGTGATGAGCATGCTTTCCGCTTCAGCAATCCAATGTTTATTTCTGCAGTATCCATCAGCTATCCCTTGGGCTTGAATGATAATATCAATGGCATTGTTTATTTTGACTGGGATAGTAAAAAATCATTTAACTTTATCAACTGGAATCACAGGTTCAAATATTTTTCAACTTATCTGATGGCGTACTGGAATCCCGAAACATATTATCTTCCTCAGCAGACTTTTGGCAATACTGCTTATTCAGGTCCTGGTATTCAGGCCATGTTGGTTTTTAACCATTAAAAATAATAATAACAATGTCAGACAATCCTATTATTTCAATCAATGGTCTTTCCAAACATTTCAGAGCGGGCGCCGGCGATTTTACAGCTCTTCATGATATCAATCTCACCTTCAGAATGGGTGAATTTGCAGGGCTGATAGGTCCCAGCGGATCAGGAAAAACAACATTACTAAATATTATCGGCTCGCTTGATATTCCTTCGGAAGGGGAGGCCATAGTGCTTGGTAAGTCTGTTGCAACGCTGTCGCATAAAGAGTCGGCTATGCTACGCAACATCCATATTGGTTTTATTTTTCAGACATACAACCTGCTGCCGGTTTATACCGTTTTTGAAAATGTGGAATTTGCATTGCTGCTGCAGAAAAAAAATGCCACCCAGCGAAAAAAGGCCGTTATGGAAGCCCTGGAATGGGTTGGTCTTACTGATAAGGAGCGATCCAGGCCGGCACAGCTTTCGGGAGGTGAATGTCAGCGGGTTGCCATTGCCAGAGCCATGGTTAAAAGGCCTTCGCTGGTGCTTGCCGATGAACCATCTGCCAACCTCGACGCCAAAAACTCCCATCACATTGTACAAACGATGAAACGCCTGAACCGCGAACTCAAAACCACATTCATATTTGCCACCCATGACGAGAAGGTGATGAAATACCTCGACCGTATTATCACGCTGATCGACGGCCGTGTTGATAAGGATATTGTCGTGGAAAGCCCTAAAAACTAAAAAAGATGATTACCCTGAAATTGGCTTTCCGGAATTTGTTTGGTGCCGGCCTCAGAACCTGGCTAAACGTTTTTGTGCTGTCTTTTGCCTTTGTTATAATTGTTTTTACCAATGGCATGCTCGATGGGTGGAACCGGCAGGCCTACAACGACACCAAAAACTGGATTGCCGGCAATGGGCAGCTGTGGCATGCGTCATATGATCCCTATGATCCTTTTTGCCTTCAGGATGCCCATGCGCCAGTAAGCGGAAAAATATCCCAAATGGTAAAGTCGCGGCAAATTACCCCCGTGCTAATCACACAGGCCTCAATTTTTCCCGGCGGGGGCATGCAGAACATTCTCCTCAAGGGAATCGACACGGAACAAAGCATTATCCGTATCCCATCGGCTTCCCTTAAGGATTCGGGAGATGGCATCCCCGCCATTATCGGCAAACGTATGGCAGCATCGGCCAAATTAAAAATAGGTGATCATGTGTTGATGCAGTGGCGCGATAAGAACGGAACTTTCGATGCAAGGGAAATATTTATTGCGGATATTTTTTCAGCTAATGTTCCTTCGATTGATAACGGGCAGGTATGGATCTCCCTCGCGGAGCTTCAGAAAATAACCGGCCTTCAGAATGAAGCTACTTTTTTTATCGCCGGTGCTCAATATACGGGCGGCGATGTGGATAACTGGAAGTTCAGGGATTTGAAGTTTCTCATGAAAGATATTGACGCTGTTATGAAGGCAAAAAAGTCGGGCACTTCCATGGTTTATATGCTGCTCCTGGCGCTGGCACTGCTGGCCATCTTCGATACTCAGGTGCTTTCGGTTTTCAGGCGGCAAAAGGAGATAGGCACGTACATAGCCCTTGGAATGACACGGGGAAAAGTGGTGGGGATATTTACCGCCGAAGGAACTGTGATAAGCATTTTGGCTATAATTGCTGGGCTTATTTATGGAATACCTTTGCTCATGCTTATTCAAAATACCGGAATACCGATGCCGGGCTCTGTGGATGATTACGGTCTGGCGATAAGCGACAAGATTTTTCCCTATTACAGTATGGGCCTGATTATGTCAACGGTGCTGCTGGTTATTATTTCTGCCACCATCGTCAGTTATTTTCCTGCCCGTAGAATTTCAAAAATTAACCCTACCGAAGCTTTGAAAGGGAAGATACAATGATGAAATTTTTGCTCAAAGGCCTTATGCACGACAGGAGCAGGAGCCTGCTACCTTTAGTTGTTGTTGCTATGGGTGTTATGCTCACCGTGTTTCTGCATTGCTGGATTTATGGCATTATTGGCGATTCCATAAGGATGGCAGCCAACTTCGATACTGGGCACCTGAAGCTCATGACACGGGCTTATGCTGAAAAACCAAACCAAAAGCCCAATGAGCTTGCTATCCTCGGAGCTAACAAACTGGTGCAGAAACTACAAAAGGACCAACCCGATTTGGACTGGGTGCAACGAATACGTTTCGGTGCCATGATGGATTTTCCTGACGACAAGGGAGAAACCCGCGCCCAGGGGCCGGTGGCAGGATGGGCTCTCGACCTTTTTTCGCCAGCATCAAAAGAACCCGAACGTTTCAATATCGAAAAATCAATCGTTACAGGCCATATGCCTTCAAAACCCGGTGAAGCGCTCATCACCGATGACTTTGCTGTGAAATTTAAAATCAAACCCGGCGACAAATTCACCCTCTTTGGAACCACTATGGAAGGGAGCATGGCCTTCGGGAATTTCATCGTGGCAGGTACGGTCCGGTTCGGAGTGGGCGCTATCGACAAAGGTGCAGTAATCACCGACCTTGCCGATGCCCGGCAAACCTTTGCAATGAACGATGCAGCAGGTGAAATACTGGGATTTTTCAATGATGGTAATTATGACATGGATAAAGCAGCTTCCATAGCCCAGCAGTTTAACGCTGAATATAGGGCGTCAAAAGACGAGTTTGCCCCCGTGATGTTCACGCTTCGCGACCAGGCAGGGATGGCCGAGATGCTGGACTATATCGATGCCGCTTCGGGTATCATGATATTTGCCTTTTTGCTTGCCATGTCGCTGGTGCTATGGAATGCCGGCTTGTTAGGCGCTCTGCGGCGGTACAATGAATTTGGTGTGCGACTGGCCTTGGGCGAGAGCAAAAGTCACATTTTTAAAACCCTGGTTTACGAAGGGATATTGATTGGTATCATCGGCACCATCATTGGAACTGCTGTGGGACTGGCATTTTCCTACCTGGTACATTATGTAGGCCTGAATACTGGTGGCATGATGAAAAATGCCTCAATTATGATACCTGTCGTGATTAGAACCCAGGTAACAACGAGTGCATATTTTATTGGATTTGTCCCCGGGTTGTTATCTGTTGTGCTTGGGAATGCACTGGCGGGCATTGGTATCTATAAAAGGCAAACGGCGGGTTTATTCAAAGAGTTGGAAGTGTAATTAAAATAGTTGAAAATGAAGAAATCGGCAATCATCATAATTGGATTCTTTTTATTGAGTTTTGGAAATTCAAAGGATGGCTCCATACTCAACAAAGTTGACCAGAATTTGTCTTCAAAAAACCGTATCGCAGAAGCTACCATGACAGTGAACGGCAAGCGCACCAGTCGCACCATTACCAGTAAAACCTGGTCGGAAGGCACCAAAAGGTCGTTTACGGAATATCTTTCTCCCGCATCCGAAAAAGGTACAAAAATGCTGAAACTGGGTGGGCAGTTGTGGATATATTCGCCTGCTACCGACCGCATCATCCAGATTTCAGGCA
>DAONFU010000157.1:0-4686 GCA_035403765.1 Bacteroidales bacterium | reverse complement strand
ATACCGCTGCCTCTGAACAGGTTGATAAAAAACGTTTCTATCTGGTCGTCGGCATGATGGGCAGTGCCAACCAAATCAAAATTTTCCTTTTTTCTGATTTCTTCAAAATAGTCATAGCGCAGTTTGCGGGCGGCCTGTTGTATGGAAAACTTATGCCGTGTCGCATATTTTCTGGTATCGAAACTCTTGACAAAGCAAGTTGTATTGTATTTTTGTGCCAGCGTTCTGACAAACTGTTCATCGGCATCAGAGGCTGCTGCGCGTAATTGAAAATTGCAGTGTATAATGCTGAAATGCCATCCGGCCCGGTGAAAAAGTTCTGCCATTACTACCGAATCAACCCCTCCGCTTACCGCCAGCAGTATATGGTCCGACTTATCGCACAGTTTATTTTTTTCGATAAAATCAAGAAATCCTTCAAGCATAGAAACAAAAATAAACAAAAAAAGCACATCCTGCGATGTGCTTTCTGTGGCAACGACTGGAATTGAACCAGTGACACAAGGATTTTCAGTCCTCTGCTCTACCAACTGAGCTACGTCGCCTCCCATAAAAAGGAATGCAAAATTACATTTTTTTTTAATACCACAAAAATATGATTAAAAAAAATGAGAAATTTCTTTTAATAGCTTAATTTTGTGCATTGTAATTTACTAATAATGAAGCTGGCCATCGATCTGGGGAACACCTGTCAAAAAGCCGCCGTTTATTCGGAAGACTCTTTGATCTATGTAGAAAAAGCAGAAAATCTGATGGACGGCATAGAAAAAATCTTTTCTTCTTATCCGGTTGATGGCGCCATAATTTCTTCGGTAATAAACAATTACGATAATCTTACGGATTTTATTAAGACAAAATGCTCTTTATTGCTTTTTGATGAACACACGCCCATACCTATAATCAACGCCTATGGCACGCCGGAAACTCTGGGGAAAGACCGCCTGGCTTCGGTAGTGGCTGCCAACCACTTGTTTCCCCGACAAAACACATTGGTTATTGATGCCGGCAGTTGTATTAAGTATGATTATATTGATGCCTCGGGGAAATACCACGGTGGAGCAATTTCGCCAGGCCTCACCATGCGTTTTAAGGCCCTGCATACTTTTACGGGGAAACTTCCGTTAATAGAACTGACCGAGTTCTGTCAACTTACCGGTTACAACACGCAGCAATCAATACTCTCGGGAGTTATCAATGGCACTGTTGCCGAAATAAACGGAATCATTTCGCAATATAACAGCAGCTATCCGGAACTGAAAGTGGTATTATCGGGCGGAGACTCAGAATATTTGGTCAATAAACTAAAAAGTAAGATATTTGCGGCTCCAAATATAGTTTTGTTCGGCTTAAAAATAATTCTCGACCATAATGATAATATCAAAGAAATATAAATTGTCTGTCTTTTTGTTACTCGCCCTGGCTATTTCAAATTTCAGCACGGCGCAGATACGAATCAGTTCGCCTTATTCCCGTTATGGCTTTGGTGATTTGCAGACAAGCCACTCAACCTATGCTGCGGCAATGGGCGGGTTGAGCGCTGCGCTTCGCCACCCCAGTTATATTAATGTAAACAATCCCGCTTCTTATACTGCGTTCGACACCAACTCCTTTGTGTTGGATGTGGGCATTAACAGCACTTTTAACCAGGTAAAGACCAATATGACTACCCAGGGCTTTACCAATCACACCTCCATAGGACATGTATTATTCGGGTTCCCGGTTGCACGATGGTGCGGAATATCTTTTGGGATACTTCCCTATTCCAAATCGGGATATCAGGTAAAAACTTCCGATACCATTATCAATTCCGATGAAACTTTTACCGAAAGTTTCAAAGGCAGTGGCGGAGTTAACCAGGCTTACATTGGTGTTGCTTTCAAACCTTTTAAAAACTTCTCCTTCGGGGCTAACCTGGGCTACCTTTTTGGCACTATTGACAAAATAGTAGCCATTGAACGCCCCGGCGACATTTTTTCATTCAACACCAGGGTTTCCGACAACGAGCAGGTGGGCGGCCTGTACCTCAACTATGGATTACAATATCAAATTCTGCTGAAGAAAAAATATTTGCTGTCGCTGGGCACCAAATTCAATCTTCCCATGAATGTTGGCGCCAGGCAAACCATGCTTGCCGAAAGGTATTCGGGGCTGCTGGAAGAAGATAATATCAGCATAAAAGACACCTTATTAAATATTGATGGAGAAAAAGGCAAATTACATATGCCGTTAATTATCAGTGGTGGGTTTACCCTGCTGATAAACAACTCCTGGCTGGCCGGCGCAGACTTTGAATGGCAAAACTGGAAAAAATTTACCAGTTTCGGCGAATCAGCCTCGTCTTTAGGAAACAGTTATATCATTTCGGTGGGAGGAGAATATTCGCCGCGAGTAAACACCATCACCAGCTACTGGAAACTCATCAATTACCGCGCAGGATTGCGTTATGCGCAAAGTTATTACGAGATCCGTGATAAAAAAATAAACGACCTGAGTTTCAGCATTGGCGCAGGATTTCCACTGCCCAAAACCCGTACGACGCTTAACCTTGCTGTGGAAGCCGGCACCAGAGGCACTGTCCGCAACGACCTGTTAAAAGAAAACTATATCCGCCTTGTCTTGGGCATTTCTTTCCGGGAATTCTGGTTTTTCAGGCCCAAACTGAATTAAAAAATGAACACCGAATCCGTATTAACAAAAAAACTTGTTGTTTTTTCGCTGGTTTTATTGGTGTCTGTTACCTCCTGCAAAAATAAAATTGAAGACATCAATGCCTTGACTCTTACGGATACCTTGCCCGTAGAAACAGGAAAAAATATTGAAATAATTTACAGCGACTCGGCAAAAATTCAAACCCTCATAAAATCGCCTTTCTATAAAAAATACGCCGGCAAAAATCCATACATCGAAATGCCTCAGGGTATCGATGCCATTTTTTACGACTCGGCTATGCGTATAAAAACGCGCCTCACCGCTAAATACGCCATAAAATACGATAAAAAACATGTGATGGAAGTAAAAAACAATGTGGTGGTTATCAACGAAAAAAAAGAAAGGCTCAACACTGAACACTTGATATGGGACGAAGAACTCCGAAGAATATATACCGACCAATTTGTCAAAATCACCACGCCCGATAAAGTTTTTTATGGCGACGGCCTCGATGCCGACGATTCGTTTATGAAATGGGTAATAAAAAAACCCCGGGGCTCTTTTTTCGTAAACACCGATGAGGAGGATGATATTGAAAACAACAAATAAGTAATGGATAACAACATCATTTTAGTATTTATTACTGTTTTGTTTTCTGCTTTTTTTTCAGGAATAGAAATCGCGTTTATCAGTGCCAATAAGCTTCAAATAGAGCTGGACAAAAAAAACAGGTCGTTTTCGGGACGTATGCTCTCCGGATTTCAAAAAAACCCTTCAGACTTTATTTCAACCATCCTGCTGGGGAGCACCATTACCCTGGTGATTTACGGTATCGGCATGACGCATTTGCTGGAAGCGCCTCTTCGCCGTTTATTGCCCGTGAGTTTGCACTCAGGCTTTACCACCACCATTGTTCAAACCCTGGTATCTACCCTGATAATACTATTTTTTGGAGAATTTGTCCCCAAGGCATTTTTCAGAAGCAATCCCAACGGGTTTCTGAAATTTTTTTCCTTCCCGCTGTTTATCACCTATTATCTGCTTTTCCCCGTACAATTCATTTTTGTAGAATTATCAGAATTTATCCTTGAACATATTTTCAGGATAAAGTTGAAAACAGAAAAATACAAATTCGACCATACCGACCTGGATTATTACATTAAAGCCCTTTCGGCCGCGGAACAGGAAGTGGAGACGCATCTGCCGGAAATACAAATGTTCCAGAATGCCATCGATTTCACCAGCACCCGTGTCAGGGAATGCATGGTGCCACGAAACGAAATAATAGCTATCGAAGAAAACGACAGCGTCGACGAACTGATAAAAAAGTTTGTAAATACCGGACACTCAAAAATACTGGTATATCAAAAACATATTGATAACATTATCGGATATGTTCATTCTTATGATATTTTTAGCAAGCCCCGCAGCCTAAAGTCAATCAACAAGCCCATCATCATTGTTCCGGAAACCTTACTGGCCAAAGAAGTGCTTCCGATGTTTATACAGCAACACAAAAGCGTGGCCGTGGTGGTTGATGAGTTTGGCGGCACTTCGGGCATGGTTACCCTCGAAGATCTTTTGGAAGAAATCATTGGCGAAATAAACGACGAATTTGATGAATCCGCGCCCATTGAAAAACAACTCAGTGAAAACGAACTCCTTTTATCGGGCCGCCTCGAAATAGACTACCTGAACGAAAAATACCTGCTGCGCCTGCCCGTTAACGATGATTATGAAACATTGGCCGGATACATTATTCATTATCTTGAACGTATCCCCGCCGAAAAAGAAACCTTCCACATTCCTCCCTATGATATCACAATTCTAAAGGCCAGCAATAAGCGAATTGAACAGATTTGCCTTACCAAAAAAAACGAGGAGAATATTTTGACTTAATTCTGTTAATATTTCACTTATTGTTGTACATTTGCAAACTCAAAAAAAATAAATTTTTATGGCAGTTATAGGAAAATTACGTAAACATTCAGCACTGATTGTTATCCTGGTAGGTATTGCTATTGCCGGTTTTGTGCT
>DAONFU010000156.1:0-4714 GCA_035403765.1 Bacteroidales bacterium | reverse complement strand
CGCATGAATGCTCCGATAATAATAGCAATCCAAACTCCCAGTGCCGGCATATCGTAATAAATATTAGATAAGATAGCACCAGCCAGAATCATTAATACTATCAATAAACGCATCCAGTCGATTTTAGCACCCTGTTTTGCATCTGCGGTAATTCTCATAAATTTATCCTGCTGATGGGCAGCAAACCACGCAATGATGATCAAAGCAACAGCAGCAGCTATGTATGCATGAAGTACATTAAATGCTGAAACGCCGTCGATCCACATCATGGTGGTGGTGGTATCACCCACAACGCTTCCTGAACCACCGGCATTACTTGCCGCAACAATACCCGCAATATATCCAACATGCACCTTGTTTTTAAACACCACCAGCGCAATGGTCCCGCCAATCATGGCCGCAGCAATATTATCAAGAAATGATGAAAGTACAAACACAAAAACAAGCAGAACAAAAGGGCCTTTCCAGTCGTTAGGCAAATATTTCGGGAGAATGTCAGGAACGCCCGATTCTTCAAATATCTTTGCTAGCAACGCAAATCCAAGGAGCAAGCCTAAGAGGTTGAGCAGAATTCCCCATTCGCCCTGACGCATACTTTTATCTTTAAGCTGTTCAAGAAAAGAATTATCTCCAAAAAAATGTTCTGCAAAAGGATAGCCGGAAATAAAAAATATTTTATAAAGGATAATGACCGTAAGTCCGGTAATGGCAACCCAGAAGGTCTGTTTGTGAAATACAGCCACCCCAACCAGTGTCAGGGCAAATAAAATAAATTCAATACGGATGCCTCCAATAGAAGCGCCACCGGAGCTACCATCAGCAGCCATTGAAACAGATGGTATGAGAAACAGGAGCAAGGTAATAATTGCAACAATTCCCGAACGAAAAAATGATTTATTGATGTTCATAAATTTGATTTTTAATATGAATAATTATCACTGAAAATATTATTGTTCTCTATAAACCAATATATACAAAACTAACCGAGCATAAGGAAGCTCAGCATAATGTTTTTAAAGTGTTTTAGAGAAATATTTTCAGACCCGGAGTACGAGAAATGTTGCGATTCCTGCAGAGGAATGAAAGGATGGAGGGAATATAAACCAACACATACTTGATTCATCGATTCCCAGGTAGCGAAATAAGGATTTTATAATGCTTTTATCAGTCTGGTTTAAGTTGATTATTTCAACAATATTCGGGAGGATATCTTTTATACTTTCTTTTCCGGGATAACTGTCCAAAGGATCTTTATCAGAAAATTGAGAATGAAGAGTGGCACTATTATCATCATTGGGATCACAAGGAACTTCGATTTCATTGGTAAGGGATGCCGTGATTATCTTATTCTGATTATTTATTGGGTGATTTTGTCTATCACGTTGGATGTATCCGCTAAAAATCATTAAAATGAACAAAATATAAAATGGCTGCCAATTTAAAAGATTAAATTTTCGCTCCTTCATTAATGATCAGTTTAAAAAAGAGACTGAATTGCTCCAGTCTCTTTTTAATCGTAATAATTATCCGTGAAATATCAAAATGCTCATCAGCCAATAAACAACAGAACCTGCCAGATATCCGCATAATGCCCAAATTGAAATTTTCTTCAGATACCATATAAAATCAATCTTTTCCATACCCATCACAGCCACGCCTGCAGCTGAACCGATGATCAGGATGCTACCGCCGGTACCGGCGCAATAGGCGAGCATTTCCCAAAAATAATGATCAGGTGGGAAGGCATCTTTATACATTCCCATGGCGGCGGCAACAAGCGGTACGTTATCTACAATTGATGAAAGTACTCCGATGATTACGTTAATAATGTAAAGATTTCCGACATGTTTGTCAAGGGCCTGAGCCATCATATCGAGGTGTCCGACACTTTGTAATGCAGCAACAGCCAGTAGAATTCCTAAGAAAAACAATATACTGGGAACATCAATTTTTCTTAAAACGCCTGCAATTGTCAGATGAGGTTTATTTTCATCATTTTTCTTTTTATGTAATATTTCAGTTACTACCCATAATAATCCTAATCCAAATAAGATTCCTAGATAAGGAGGAAGATGAGTGATGGTTTTGAAAACAGGAACAAATAACAGTAATCCGACACCTAAGAAAAAAACAAGATTACGCTCGAAACTTGTGGTCTTTGTATGTTTAGAGTCGGTAGCAATTTTTTCCGGCCTTTTAACATCACCTTTCATATATAGTGATATCATTGTAAGGGGAACTATCATAGAAACAAGACTGGGAATGAACGTCTTTAGTATAATATTTCCCGTAGTAACATGCCCGCCGATCCACAACATAATGGTGGTAACATCACCAATCGGGCTCCAGGCGCCTCCGCTGTTAGCGGCGATAATTACCATACCGGCAAAAAACCAGCGTTCTTTTTTATCTCCGATTAGTTTGCGAAGCAAGGCGATCATTACTATTGAAGTGGTTAGGTTGTCAAGTACAGCCGACATGAAAAAGGTGAGGAATCCAATGATCCAAAGTAACTTTACTTTATTTGTTGTTTTTATTTTATCTGTAATGATATTGAATCCTTCATGAGAATCAACAAGCTCCACAATAGTCATAGCACCCATAAGGAAGAATATGATCTCGGATATTTCACCAAGATGTTCAATTAATTGATTGTGGGTCATCCAATCCATAAAAGAGCTTCCCGGGTGGAGTTTTAAATACTCCTGATACATTTCCGGATTCACCAGTATCTGTTCGCCGGCAAAAGAATACAAAACCCAAAGTATTACAGCGAGCAAAAGAGCCGATGCTGATTTATTGACTTTAAGAGGATGCTCAAGTGCTATAGCTGCGTACCCAACAACAAACACTAAAATCATTACAACAAACATATTTTATTTTTTAAGTTAATAAAATGAGATTATTTTTTATTAATTTTTCTATTTTACGAGTCCTGAAAATCCCATAAAAGCAAGTGAAAGTAGCCCTGCTGTAACCAAGGAGATCGGGAAGCCTTTCATCGCTTTAGGGTACCTTGTTGTTTCCATTTGTTCACGTAAACCAGCCATTAATACCATAGCTATGGTAAAACCAACAGCAGTAGCAGCAGCGTAAACCACACTTTCAATAAGGTTGTAATCTTTCTGAACTGCTAAAATAGCGATACCAAGCACAGCGCAGTTGGTAGTAATAAGTGGCAGGTAAATCCCTAATGCCTGATATAAGCTTGGGGCTGATTTTTTCAGAATTATTTCAACGATCTGTACCAGAAATGCAATGATGAAAATAAAACAGATTGTTTGCATAAACTCTATATGGAGTGGAACCAAAATGTAAAATTGAATAAAATAAGTTACAAAATTGGCTAAAGCCATCACAAAAACAACGGCAGCTCCCATGCCTATTGAAGTGGAAACCTTGTTGGAAACTCCAAGAAATGGACAAATTCCTAAAAACTGAGCCAGTACAACATTGTTTACAATGAGTGCCAGAATTATTATTTTAATAAATTCCATAGTATGTTATATTTTTATGATTTTGCTTTTATTTTATTGAATGCGGCAATCAGATAGCCATAGGTTAAAAAAGCGCCCGGAGGAAGTATAAACATTAAAATAGTTTTTGCATTTTCGCTAACCAGTTTAATGTCAAAAATAGAACCGTTACCCAATAATTCTCTGATGGACCCCATTAAAGTAATAGCAAGTGTAAATCCGATACCCATACCAAGTCCGTCTAAAATTGCCGGTAAAATTCTACTTTTCTGAGCAAAAGCTTCGGCGCGGCCAAGAATAATACAGTTTACAACAATCAGTGGAATAAAGATCCCGAGTGTTTTATAAAGATCGGGAGTGTATGCTTTCATCACCAGGTCAACAATAGTTACAAAAGTGGCAATAATTACGATGAAAGCAGCAATACGAACCTTGTCGGGGATGAAATTTTTAAGCATTGCAATTAATAAGTTGGAGAAAACCAGTACAAAGGTAGTGGCCGCGCCCATGCCAATGCCGTTAAATGCGGCAGTTGTTACAGCCAGTGTGGGGCATGTTCCCAATACGAGCACAAAAGTGGGGTTTTCCCTGAAGATGCCGTTTGTAAAATGTTTTAAATTGCTCATTGATTACCTCCTTCACTTTTGTTGAAATTTTTCATATATCCGTCATAAGCTTTCTGAGTGGCGTCGCAGAATGCCCGTGATGAGATTGTAGAGGCTGTGATGGCATCTACATCGCCGCCGTCTTTCTTAACCAACAGTTTATAATCTTTCGGGTTTTTACCGTTGAACTGGTCTTTCCAGTTGGTTTTCATTTTATCGCCGAGGCCCGGAGTCTCTTTCTGACTAAGGACAGCAATTTTGTTTATGCTGCCATCAGGCATAAGGCCGACCATCAATTCAAAATGTCCGCTGAATCCTTTATCAGTAAACGTCTTTATAGCGTAACCTACAATGGTTCCCGCTTTTTTTCCGATATAATAAGTCAGGCCTTCAATTTCCTTAGCTTCTGTCGTTGGATCGTTGTCAAAAGCGGGTAAAACAGTTTTTAATGCATCTATTTCAGCTTTCTTTGATGAAATCTCAATAGGTCCTTTCGTAACGTTGTAAACAACGCCTAATGCTGCCGACATCACAAGGGATATCAGGAACAGGCATAATATCATGTTTTTTAATGATGATTGTAGCTTAGCCATTTTTTACTACCTCCCCGAATTTTTTTGGTTTAAAACCTTT
>DAONFU010000155.1:0-4785 GCA_035403765.1 Bacteroidales bacterium | reverse complement strand
GCTATTCATTTGCCCAGTCGCCACAGGCATTCAACTACCAGGCTGTTGCCCGCGATGTGTCGGGGAATGTTTTACCGGCGCAGGCATTAGGTATTAAAATTTCTTTGCATATGGCATCGGCTACCGGTCCGGTAGTATATTCGGAAACTCATTCACCAACGACGAACCAGTTTGGCTTGTTTACACTAGCGATAGGCACAGGAACTGTTGTTGACGGGCAGTTTGATACCATCGCCTGGGGCAAAAACCAATACTGGTTGCAGGTGGAAATGGATCCTGCCGGTGGCGTAACCTACACGGATATGGGCACCACCCAGCTTTTAAGTGTACCTTATGCACTATTTGCAGAGAGAACCAAAGCCTTGCCTCTGGGAACTTCAGGACAAACACTTGCTCACGATGGTATGGGATGGGCTGCCAGTGATTTTCTTGTTAATACAGGTGCCAAAATAGGTATAGGAACCACTACACCGGGATTTTTGTGTGAGATGCAGTCCGCTCAAGCCTATTTACATATTAACTCTACAGGAACTTACGGCGGCATTTTACTGAACAGGCCTGATTCAAATTCATTTATGAGACTCTTGTATCGGACTAATAATAGTAATAGATGGTATGTAGGTCTTCTGGGGACTAAAGATGGTTATTCTATTTCGAGAACCTCCACCGATGATGGTACTTTTCATATTGCTCAGACAACTGGTTATGTGGGAATTGGCACCCACAATCCTGCTTCAGTTTTTCATATAAAGCAAAAAATTTCCAACGAGGCAATCAGAATGGAACATGAATCAAATACCAACTTTTGGAATATTGGAATAGGAACATCAACCCTGAATTGCCGTTTTGAGTATAATGGAGCAGGAAAAGGACAAATTTCTTCGGTTGACGGAACTTATTCAACCATTTCTGATAAAAGGTTAAAAAAAGATATCACCCTGGTCAGTGATCTGTTAGATAAGGTAAAGCAACTCAACGTCTATGAATTTTATTACAAGGATCAGGAAGCACAGGGATACAAAACCAGAGGGTTCATTGCTCAGGAAGTTGAAGGAATTTTTCCGGATTTGGTCAAGGTTTCCGATGAGGGTTATAAACTCATTACCTATGCCAACTTTTCAGTTGTGGCTATAAAAGCCATTCAGGAACAACAAGGACAGATTGAAATGCTGAAAGCTCAGATTGATGAACTGAAACAAGAAATTAATGTTCTGAAAGAAAGTAAATAATTATACAGAAATGAGCTTGAGGGAATGATGTTCTCCTGCATAATGATTATACAACAACACACGGCGGATAGTTTCGGGGGCTTTTCCTTTATAGAGTGCCACCGGAGGTATTCGCTGCTTTTTTATGATATTCGACGCAAGGCAGCCGTCGAATGAAATTTATTCCGGATTCTTATTGCTGATGAGGGCGGAGGTGGAGAAAACTCTTTGCACCAGGAGGTGTATACACCAATCTTGCTGTCTCAGAAAATGAGTCAGCACCCTTTATATATATATTATTAATTTTATTAGAATTAATTGTTAAAATTTAAATTGATTAGTAAAGTATTGCGTTTTTTTTATTAAAATGTCGTAATTTTGCGTTTAATTAAATTTAAGAATATGAGAAAAATAATTGTATTACTTTTATTTATTGGGATTCTAGGAGTGGTACCCTGTATGGCTCAATCATTGACTCCCACTGTGATATCTTCTTTCGGTGGCTATTTTTCTAATACCTCTGGCTCTCTTTCAGCTACAGTGGCTGAAATGACCATGGTGGAGTCCTTCAACTCGGCCGGTATTTTTCTGACACAGGGATTTCAACAACCTGAAGAGTGGTATGCTTCTGTGAATGAAGAACCTCAGTCAGACGGAACTATTTCCATCTATCCTAATCCTTCCAACGGTAAATTCAGCATTACCATAAATTCACCGGAAAACGGCAGTGCTCAGATATATCTTTATGATATGCTGGGGCAAAAAACACTTTCCATGCAGATGAATATTGCTACGGGATTAAATAATGAGAATATTGATATCCAGCGGTATGCCATGGGTATTTATTTCCTCAAATATCTTTACACCGGTGATAACGGGGAAAAAAAATCCGAAGTCATTAAAATTAATTTAGTTCATTAAAAAACCATAAAAATTATAAATCAATGAAAACAACAATAACAAAATTCGTTGCAACATTTTTTATTTTGATGTTTGCATTTCAGTCATTTGCCCAGTCACCCGATGCCTTCAATTACCAAGCTGTTGCCCGCGACGCTTCGGGTAATGTTTTACAAACCCAGTTGTTGGGCATTAAGGTTTCACTGCTTAAAGGTTCTGAATCGGGAGCCATTGTTTATTCTGAGACATTTGGTCCTACGACCAATGAATTTGGATTGTTTACCCTTGAGATAGGAAAGGGTGCACCAGTCATCGGAAACTTTGATACCTTAGCCTGGGGAATGAATCAATACTGGCTTCAGGTAGAGATGGATCCGAACGGTGGAGCAACTTACACCGATATGGGGACAAGCAAGCTGTTAAGCGTACCTTATGCCATGTATGCCAATAAAACAGGAGAATTACCTACAGGCACAGTAGGTCAAACCCTGCTGAGTAATGGAACAAACTGGGTTGCCAACGATAGATTGTATAATAATGGAACATTCATTGGGATTGGCACGACAAGTCCTTCATATCTTCTTGATATACAAGGCGCATCGCCATATATAAGAATTAATACTACGGGATCATGGGGAGGGATGATACTTGAAAGGCCTGATTCTTTATCAAAAATAAGATTGAGGTTTCATACAAATGGTATTAATAAATGGGCAGTCGGCTTGCTCGGGACAAAAGATGATTTTATAATATCAAAAAATTCAAATTATTCTGATACAACTTTTCTTATTTCACATACAACAGGCAATGTAGGCATCGGGATTGCCAATCCTTCAGATCCTCTGTATGTTAAACATACCGTGTCCACTCATTCAGTCTCAGAATCACCAACCATTACAGCCGAGGTTACAAATGGCACCTATACAATGAAGGCAATACTGGCGGGACAAAATGGATTCCAAGGAGTTCATGGAGAAACCAACAGACCAAATGGATATGGTGTCCAAGGTTTATCAACCGGGGGTGGAGGTGCTGGAGTAAATGGTATTGCATTGGGCACTACCACCTCTTCAAATTATGGTATTAAGGGCAATGCTACCGGAACTTCAAATTTTAGTTATGGCGTTTTTGGTCTTGCTGATGGAGGAACCGGTAATTATGGTATTTATGGTTCTGGAAGCACTTATGGGGTATTTGCAAATGGTGATATGGCATATACGGGAACCTTAACAGATGTTTCTGATGCAAAATTCAAGAAAGATATTTCTGATTACAACGGTGCACTTGAAAATGTTTTGAAGTTAAGACCAGTAAGTTATACCATGAACACTGAAGACTTTCCGTTTATGGGATTTAAACCTGAAAAGGAGATTGGTTTCATTGCTCAGGAAATAGAAATAGTTTTTCCAGAACTGGTTAAAAACGGGATACATCCTGGTGCAAAAGATACAGATAAAGCGATTGAATATAAAGGACTTAATTATATTGGAATGATACCTATACTTGTAAAAGCCATACAAGAGCAACAAATTCAGATTGAACAGCTAAAGCAGGAGGTAAAAACCCTGAAAGAAAAATAATATCAGGATGCTGAGATCAGCATGATCGAATGCTGTTCACCGGCATAATGGTTGTAAAACAAAATGTGGCGGATATCTTTGGGTGCAACACCTTTATAAAGTGCAACTAAGGGTATCCGCTGCTTTTTTATGATATTCGAAGCCAGCCATAGTCCGAAAGCCGAAGCCGTATAATATTCTCCGCACAAATGCTTGAAAGCAGCGAGAGCCATTTTTTCCGGCATTTCGTTTATTACCGCATGGTACCACTTGTCGGTCTGCTCGTCACCGTTAAGCCCTGCAACAAACAGATTAATATCGGTGGTTGATAAATTATTCTCTATCAATATGTCATTGATCGCATCATGGATGCAGTTTGTCGATTTTGGTTTGTATAATGTTTTTAAAGAATCTAAGCGGGCATAGGAATTGGGAACTCTGTTTTTTGTCAGGGTAAAATATACCGAACCTTCGCCGGGAATTGTACCTTTTCCGGGATTTTTCAGGAGGTCAAGATGATTTTCAGCTTGTTGTCGCCACAAACCCAAAAGTCCGGAAATATTAAAATGATTTTCAGAGATTTCGTCTATGCCACCGACCAGCGCCGAATCGGCTTCTCCCCGTTCCATAAGGTCAAGCCCGTCGATCAAAGCCGACTCAAACGAAAATCCTCGGTGCACATAAGTGGTATTGTAATTCGAGCATTTCAGGATAATGGCAATTTGAGAACTTATGGTATTGTATGTTGATTGCATGAAATTGGTCGGGTTGAGCAGTGTCTCGTTATTATCGAGCATGGTGGTCAGAAATTTTTCAGTATCCACCACACTTCCCATTCCCGTGCCGGTGATAATGGCCCCTGGATTGTCAATGCCGCTTTCTTTCACACTAATGAGTGCTGCCGTGATTCCCATTTTAACAATTCGGCTGAGCCTGCGCGACAGAAGAGGATCAATGTATTCTCTGTATGATTCGGGCTGGATACACTGAAGAAACAAGGCATTCTGATTGACAGGTTCTGTCAGGAAATCAAGGTTCCCGATAGTTTTTTGAGGAGATATGCATCCGATGCCGGAGATGTAGGAGGACATGTTTAAGTCAGAATTATGAAGTCAGAA
>DAONFU010000154.1:0-4792 GCA_035403765.1 Bacteroidales bacterium | reverse complement strand
TATGCATTGATAGCTTCCATTTTATTAGTGCTGATATTACGAACACTGAAACACAGCGGAAAATTAAACGAAACCGACAGGTCATAATATTCACATACTTTTTTTTATTAATATGTTGAAAAAGTAAGGTATTACCGGCGATTTATTTTTATTTTTGTATAAATACTTTTATGAAACGCTTAGTACTCATCCTCTTTGTACTCTTTGAGGTGTATGGTTTTGTGGTTTTTTGTCAGACAAGGCAAACCAATACCACCGGTTCTGACCTGGCGGCTGACGTGCCTTTCCGCATGAAAAAATTTGACACCAATAATCAAATAAGCAGTGTCCCGATCCATTTTTACGTTCATTCGTCAAGCTGTTTTACCTGTAACAACGAGTTGACCGATATCAAGGTATGGTTGAAAAATGCTGATGAAACATCCTTTAACAATTTGCTTACTTTTGACACCTATTCCGTCCAGGCTTTTGACTCCTTATTGGTCTGCAGATCCCCAGAAGATGTTGCCTGGGGAATACAGGCATTTGATTCCAGCGGATACGAAAAAAACAGCCAATCAACCATCAGGTTTACCGCTGACCAAAACATCTTCGGGACACGCTTTGTAGATATCACTAAAGATTATTGGTATTTTACACTTAATATTCCGGCCGAAAAACTGAATTTGCTGGATGACATCTTCGACATAAAAGTCAATTTCTCGCTGAATATGGAATCCGACCAGCAGCAGTATTTCAGGGTTTTCAGGCAGTCCGGAGGCCTCCCGCATATACAGGACTGGTACCGGGGCGACATGCATTGTCACACCATATTTACCCAAAACGACGTGGAATATGGCCTTCCTTTGGAAGCCAGCAAATTAGCGGCAAAAAAAATTGGCCTGGATTGGATTACGGTAACGGACCACAGTTGCGATTACGACAATTACGGCCTTAGCATGCAAAACAACTGGGACCGGCTTGGCACCGCCGTGCAGGGTCTGAACACCGCCGACTCCAGCTTTATTTTTATCAGAGCCATGGAAGCCAGCGTCAATAATTCCGACGACAAGGTGGTTCATTGTCTGTTATATCCTTCACCTGCCGACCCCTTTTGTTTCCATTATTTTCTCGACGGCGGAGGCGATATATCTTCCACCAGTTTTTCGGTTGTGCAGGCCTTGACCAATCTTACAGTGTATGATGGTTTTGCTTATGCGGCACACCCTTTTGCCGAAAACGATGAGCTAAGCTTTGCCATCGGCGGTGGCCTCTGGAATTTGCACGACCACCAGTTTCCTGCTAACGGCAGCGCTTTTCCGACTTTGGGTACGGTTAGCTGCAACAACATCTCCGCTGCCAGCGATGTGTATAGCGCAGACAGCCTGCTTTTGTTCCAGAAAGGCCTTGCAGGCGCAGAAATATGGAATAACAGAACATCCATAAGCACCACCGATGATGAGAATAATCCCTGGAATGTGGAATATTCTTCATCAGTAACACCGTTTGTGCCTATGGATTCCATGGATGACAGACATCATTACTACCGCTTTATTCAGGGATTGGACATTACGGATTTTCTGCAGCAGAAATCGCTCAAAATAAAAAATACCTTCCCCACGGTAAAAAACTGGAAACACTTTATAGGTGCCGGCAGCGATGCCCATGGTTCCTTTAATTACTCCAACACCGAAATGACCTATGGCATCCTGGGAAATATCAACGACAACGCTACCGGTAAAATTACCACGCTGGCATTTTGTCCCGACGGCATGGGCCATCACGGCAAAAATGTGCTGAAAGCGCTGAAAAATGGCAACACCATACTTTCCGACGGCCCCATAATAAATATCGGAATCAGCACCGACGGCAACGACAGCACCAACGAAATTTATATAGGGCAGGACACGGTGATGACCACACAGCAACTGTCAAACTCGCGATTGATAATAGATTCATATATTACTCCCGAATTTGGCGATATAACACAAATCACCCTTACCGGAATCACTGAGGACAGCATTTTTATATTCGACCTGCCCCTGGTTTCCCATCAGGTGTTCGACCTGCAAAGTATCCTGGGAAATTTATTCAGCTACATCCCCGACAACCAATATTTTATGATTCGGGCCTCCCTGCGAACAACAAAAGATTATGGAGTACTCGGCACCTTATACCGCCGGCCTTACGACAGATTTTTCAGTATCACCAACCCTATATGGATAAAAACCGCTATGCTTACCTCAGCGGACGACAACACAATGCCTGAAATAATCATAAGGCCGAACCCCGTATGTGACAGATTTTTGGTAAATTTGCCGGATAATAAAAATTATTATGTGAAGATTTTTGACATGAATGGCCGGTTGCTGCTTGAAGAGCCATATTCCTCTGCAGGCGTTGATATAAGAAAGTTACCATCCGGCGTATATCTGGCAACCTTCCTCAATGATAAAAACATTTTCCGTAAAAAAATAATTGTCAGCAAATAGAAATTAAATCAAAAAATTATGAAAATCAAATTGGTCCAAACCAAAATCCTTATCAGCGCCCTGGTGTTTTTTATCATTTTCATTTCTTCCTGCACTATTGACGAAACTCCGACGAAAACAAGGATGGAGGGAGTGTGGACGGTGAAACATGTTTACGACCAATCGGGCGAAGACCATGCATCGCAGTTGAACTTTCCTATAACCGCTTTTCACCTGAGCAGCGACAATACGGTTGTTTCCACTTCAGGACCTTTAACGATGTTTGTTGTATATGGCAATAGCAAGTATGTGCAGATTGCCGCCGACATCGACCAGGTGTTTAATTATGCCGGGTTGGATTTAAACGGTGGCGAATTTTTTGTAGATGGCGGCGTGGTGGATCGTTTTACCCTGGAAATGAAGCTGGAAGGCCTGCCTGGTCAGGGAGCCCTTACCGACCTGCTGGATATGTTAGGGGTTACAAACGACTACCTGGATATGGTGATTTACCATAAATTTATCAATGTAGGAGTGTATTTTAATGAAGACAACACCATTATGACCTGGGTTTTTGATGACCAGACAACCGCTGTTTATAACACCAAAGACGGCCAGGGAAATTATCTGTTATGGTACGGCTGGCCCGTTGAAAATTTCACCCGGTGCACCATCGAGCTTCATAAACAAACCAAAGACCTCCAACAGGTTATAACGGATGCCATTTAGTATTCTCATCAAAAAAACAGCAGCAGAAGACTTGTCTTTTGCTGTTTTTTGTTATGAATAAATGATTTATTTTGTGTCGAAAAAAATCCTCAAAAAAAAATATTTTATGAAAACCAAATTCAATAAGTACTTTTTTATCGTGCTTTCCGCAATCATAGGTGCCGGCATGATGAATGCGTGTAAAAACAAAAATATGAAACAGGAAGAACCGGCAATAAATGTTGCCAACATGGACACCACTGTGAAACCCGGTGATGATTTTTTCAGGTATGCCAACGGCCAGTGGATGAAAAATAACCCTATTCCGGATGAATACAGCATTTATGGCTCTTTTGAAGAATTAAGGGAAACCAACAACAAGCAGCTCCGCACCATTATGGAGGAAGCCATGGGCGAAAAGCAGGCCACCACAGGTTCGGTAAAACAAAAGATTGCCGATTTTTATTCTTCGGGTATGGACTCGGCAGCCATAGAAAAAATGGGCATAAAGGCCATAGAGAAAGAACTTGAAAAAATTGAAGCCATAAAGAATCCGGCAGATTTGGTGAATCTGGTAGCCTTTTTTCACACTTCGGGCATTACCCCCTTGTTTTACTTTTTTTCGGGGCAGGACGACAAAAACAGTGAAAAAGTTATTGCGCAGCTATACCAGGGCGGCCTTGGTCTGCCCGACAGGGATTACTATCTGGCTCAGGATGCCCGTTCGGCCGAAATACGCGTCGAATACCTGAAACACCTCGGTAAAACTTTCGAATTAGCAGGAATAAATAATGAACAGTCTGTCCTCGACGCCGCCACGGTGATGAAAATTGAAACGCGCCTGGCTAAGGCCTCGCTCACCCGCCTGGAACTGCGCGACCCTATTAAGAACTACAACAAAACCGACCTGAGCGGCCTGAAAAAAATAGCGCCACAATTTGATTGGAACAAATACTTTTCGGAACTCGGACTTAAGACTACCAGTGAAATCAATATCGGCCAGCCACAGTTTTTTGCAGCAATGGCAAAGATGTCCACCGAAATCCCTATAGAACAATGGAAAACATATTTTAAATGGCATCTGTTGCACGAGGCTTCTCCATACCTATCTGCCGCTTTTGAAAAGGAACAGTTTAACTTTTACGGCGGGATACTTTCGGGTATAAAAGAAATGAAACCACGCTGGAAAAGAGTGTTAAATACCACCAGTTCTTCGCTGGGTGAAGCTGTTGGACAGCTTTATGTCGAAAAATATTTTCCGGCAAAAGCCAAAGAACGTATGCTTACTCTTGTGGGGAATCTTAAAGAAGCCCTAAAGGAACGAATTGAAAAACTATCGTGGATGGGAGAAGCTACCAAAAAAGAGGCCGTGGCCAAACTCACCAAAATGAACCTGAAAGTTGGCTATCCTGAGAAATGGAGAGATTATTCCCCGCTCAACATCACCAAAGAGTCCTATTTCCAAAACATCATGGCTGCTTCACGCTTTGAATTTGCCCGCGACCTGAACAAAATTGGCAAACCGGTTGACCGCAGCGAATGGGGTATGACACCACAAACTGTGAACGCCTACTACAGTCCGAACATGAACGAAATAGTGTTTCCGGCAGCTATCCTGCAGCCCCCGTTTTTCTTTA
>DAONFU010000153.1:0-4803 GCA_035403765.1 Bacteroidales bacterium | reverse complement strand
ATGATGAAGAAACATACTTATTATTTTTATCTTTAAATTCGCTTTTCACGAAAGTGTAAGTAACAATACCGTAAAAACCTTTGTACAGCTTTTGCTGCGCCAACACCTCAATGCCCAGGCTACGACCTTTAGAAGTAGAAACCACCTCGTCGTTGCCAATCACGCCAAAATTACTGCCCAGGTTGGCCAGCGAGATAGAATCACGCACCAGGAAAGGATATTTATTGTACACCTTATAAAAACCTTCAGCACTCAACTTCATATTAAATTTTGTAACATATTCCAATCCGGCCACCAAATGATAAACATTGGAATAGGAAATATTATTTTTTTTGTTCACCATTTCGTTGTTATTGTTACGGTAACCCAATACGGTATATGGAGGCATCTGGTGATACCATCCGGCGTTAGTAACTAAGGTCAGCGCCTCGGTAAGGTGCACGGTGAAAGAAACCCTGGGAGATATTTGCCGCAAAGGATTGGCCATCGATTCATCATAATCATTGCCATCGATTCGCAACCCCAGCGACAAGCCAAAGTGGTCTTTGAAAAGCAAAAAGCTGGCCTGCCCGAACAAACCATAACGCCACATATCAAAGTCCGATTCAAAATCGATGGTATCGGGACCAAAGGGTGTTGCGATACGGTTAAAGGTGGCGTTGTTGTACTTATCATATTCCACATTCAAGCCATAATTCAACTTGATAGCTTTGGTAAGCCTGGCAGTATGTTCTATCCTGAATTTGCTTTCGATTTCCTGCGATTGGTAGTTCTGCAGGAGGTTTTCGGGAACATCTTCGTTATTTTGATACTTAAAAGAACGGTTGTTCAAAAAATTCCTGCTGAGGACGGTGGTAAGATAACTTTCTTTGAAATAATGGATATACTTTGCGCCCAGCATATAGTTCCACTGATTGCTAACGGGCAGGTACCTCAGCAGGTATTTTTGCTGGTCGGTGCCTGTTTCCTGCAGCTTGGTATTGAGCTTAAACCTGTCGATGGCCCCCAGGCCCAACACGGTCAGTTCATTTTTGGTATCTGGTTTCCATTTATACTTGAACTGAAAATCATTATATGTGGGAAGAAACGGCAGTTTCAACAAATTGAATAGCAGTTTGAGGTACGACTGTCGGGCCGATACTATAAATGTAGCATTTTTATGAAGGGGGCCTTCCAGCGACAAGCCTATATCACTGGCGCCAATGGTAAACTTCCCTCCTACCTTATCCTTATTGCCATCTTTTAAACTGAATTCCATGATAGAACTCATCACATTGCCTCTGTTAGCAGGGAAAGAACTGGAATAAAATTCCACTTCCCTGATAAAATCCGTGTTTATCATACCCGCCGGTCCTCCCGAGGAGCCTTGTGTAGCAAAATGGTTGATGTTGGGCACCTCGATACCATCGATATAAAAACGGTTTTCGTTGGGCGCCCCGCCCCTGATGATGATATCATTTCGATAGGCCACCGTGGCAGCTACACCGGGAAATGACTGTATCACCTTGGAAATGTCGCGGTTACCCCCGGGATATCTTGCCAGCTCATTGGCGCTGATGGTCCTCATAGAAATCGGACTCTCTTCTTTTTTTACAAATGGCGAAGCCTTGACTTCCACCTCTTTTAAATTTTCAACCGTTTGTTCCAGGGCAATATCCACCAATGTAGGCTTCAGCGAGCTTACCTCTACCTCATAAATGGTTTTATTTTTATACCCCACAAAAGTAGCCACAATGGTATAGGTGCCGGGTTGCAAGCGCGGAATCTCAAAGTTGCCGTCAATGTCGCTGGATGCTCCCGTTGTAGTGCCTTGTATTATCACATTTACAAAAGGCAGCGGCGCATTGTTTACCGCATCATATATGTGGCCTTTGATACCGCCCTTTTGGGCAAGTACCGCATAATTGCCAAATACCAATAAAATCAGAATGAATATTTTTGTTTCATGTTTTATATTTTGGTGCAAAATTACTTATTTTTTGCTTATGTAAAATAATTCTAAATAAATTTTTTGATTGGCAACAATTTTGGCCAAATGATGAAAAATAAGTAAATTTGTGATACCAATCATCAGAATCATGACTATATATTCAATACTGTTAGGCATAATCGGAGGGCAGGAGATTATTATCATTGCCATTATTATCCTGGTACTTTTTGGCGGAAAAAAAATTCCCGAGCTGATGCGCGGGCTGGGCCGCGGAGTTGGCGAGTTTAAGAAAGGAAAAAGCGAAGTGATGGACGAGCTTAACGACCTGACACCCAAAAGCGATTCTTCGTCAAAAGACGAATCTTCATCCGAAAAAGCTTCCGGATAATACACCGCTTCATGTTTAAATTTTTGCTGAGCCAGCTTGCCGGTAAGCACCACGACGCTTCTTTCTGGGAACATGCCGAAGTGCTGCGTAAAATCCTTATACGGTCGATACTTGCAGTTTTTATTTTAGCAACCTGTGCATTTTTTTTTAAAGATTTAATCTTTAATTCGGTGATTTTGCCACCCAAAAATGCTGAATTCATCACCTACCGATTACTCTGCAAACTCGGTGCCCTGCTTCACACCGACACGCTCTGTGCCGGCAATGTCAGCTTTTCGCTAATCAATCTCAGCATAGCCGGGCAATTCAGATGGCATATCATCATCTCGCTGATAGCGGGTTTTATCATTGCGTTTCCCTTTATATTGTCGCAGCTATGGGTGTTTATCAGGCCGGCTTTAAGCGCCAAAGAAAAGACTTACGCGGGCAGGACTGTTTTTTATATCTTTTTTTTGTTTGTGGTCGGCCTGCTGTTCGGCTACTACCTCATCCTGCCATTAAGCGTGCAGTTTCTCGGTAATTACGTATTAAGCCGCTACATCACAAATCAGATTACCATTTATTCCTACATTTCCACGGTGGCCGTCATTCCATTATCTTTAGGATTGGTGTTTGAACTGCCGGCCCTGGTATTTTTCCTGACCAAAACAGGCTTTGTCAGTGTCGACTTTTTGAGAAAAAACCGGAAATATTCTATTATCATCGTGTTGATACTCGCTGCCATCATCACCCCTTCAACCGATGCTTTTACCATGATGGTGGTTGCCCTGCCGCTGTATCTTCTTTACGAAATGAGCATATTTATTGCCCGCAGGGTGGAAAAAAAAGTACTGGCAGGCTAATTTTTCTTGCCTCCGGCAGCATGTTTCATAATTTTAAAATCAGCGGCTTTGATGCCCGGGGCGGTATATTTGCGCCAGTAGCGTGTCAGTGAGGTATATTCGAACAACAGACTGAAAATTCTGAATTTCAGCAACAGAAATATCAGCCCGTAAAGCGCTGCAAAGATGATGAGCGTGAGGCCCCATTTAAAAATGGTTTCGGTAAACTCGTAGGCAGGGACCGACATCGCGCCGAAAAGCCGGAAGATAATTTCATAGATTGGCAGCGACATGGTGATAATGATTATCACGCCCAGCAGCAGGTGCGACACCTGTATGGCTTTTTCGGGACACAGGTTGATACACCGCATACAACTCTCACAATGCAAGGTCCAGTAAGGTTTTTTTCCATACATACGGATGGCGTGGGCGGGGCATTTTTCGTAACACAGGCCGCAGCCCGTGCACTTGTCGGTGGCGATAAACAGCTTGGCCAGAAAAAAACGGCCGAACACCTGATACATTAAAGTTATGGGGATTAATGCCACATCCAGTGGCAAGAAGATAAACACCCAGTAATGATAATACCTTCGCCCTGAGATAAGTTTGCCGGCAAAGCGCTTGACAATACCTTCGCACCGCCGGAACATAGAGGCTATAACTTTTTGGCGATAGCCGGGGTGCAGCAATATCCAATTGGAGGGGAGGTCAACAGGTAGCAGACCTTTTATCCTGTATCCTTTCAGGAGTAACAACAAAAAAGGCAGCCACATGGCCATACCGTTGATTCCCGGCAAAAAGATTTTGCTTAGTTTTGAACCGGCGCGGGTGCTGCTCAGGAACACATCGGCATTTTTAATTTTCGGGAACCGCAAAAAAAATTTCAGCATTAGCCAGGGCGTGCCAAACCCGTGGGTGGGATAACAAAATCCTATGAGCATTTTTTCCTGCGACTCGGGTTTTTCAACAGTTTTCTGTCTGTCGATGGGAATCAGCTCGGCCTGCAGGCCTTGTTGCGCGGCTGTTTCGGCCATCCAGCGCACCGTCGAGAGGGCATTGCCTGTCCCGCTAAGGTAATACAGCCGCAGGGATGAGTAGGGTTTATCCATCAATTGTCTTGATTATTTCGGCAGTCGGCCAAAAAATTTCACGATGCCGCGATGAAACTTATGCATGCCATCCGGTTCGGAAAACATCATGATACATTTGCCATGAATGAGGTTTACATTGTTTTTACCGGCAAATTCCAGGGCTTCCTTGGTGTGTGAGCCTTGCTGTATCCAGATATTAGTCATTCCTTTTCCGACACATTGCTGGAGGGCTTCCAATGTTTTTGGTTTTGAGGTAAGTAAGACAGCAGCTTTTATTTCCTGTGGCAAGGCAGCAATATCTTTATAACACTTCTCCCCTTCTATGTTGTCGGTATTCGGGTTTACCGGCACCACGCTGATGCCTTTTTTCTTCAGTTCATCATACACCGTGCGCCCGAATTTTTTTTTATTTCTTGAAACTCCTATAATGGCTATGGTTCCTTGTTTGTAAAAATCTTCGATTTGAGTTTTTGTAATCATGCTTATTTGTTTTGGTAAACAAAGTTACATTATTTGGGTGGAGAATCAAAACAAAAAAACATCGGTATTATTCAGCGATAATTATTATTTTTG
>DAONFU010000152.1:0-4810 GCA_035403765.1 Bacteroidales bacterium | reverse complement strand
AAATCCAAAACCTTTTAATTCATTGAAGAATTTTACTGTTCCTTTTTTCATTGTAATTAATTATTGTGTATTAAAATATTTGCAAAGATACTCAAATATTATGACATGAAAGAATTTTTTTCATTTTTAACATTTTTAATTGAAAAATATAACCCAGAAGCTTTCAACCCTGTGATTGTTTTATGCGGCGCATTAAAACTTAACAGGGATCTATGGAGTTTCTATGTAGCGTATTCTGGAGGTGAATGTTTAGTCTGCTGTTATTGAAATGTTCGGGTAAAAAAATTTCGTATTTGAAAATACGCTATTTTTACTTTTTGATTGATTATGGCACATTCCACAAAAAATTTTATTATTTATAAAGCTTCGGCTGGATCAGGCAAAACATACACGCTGGTAAAGGAATACCTTAAACTGGTGCTGGCCGATCCCTCCAAATTCAGGCATATTCTGGCTGTTACCTTTACCAATAAAGCGGCCTATGAAATGAAAAGCCGCATTATGTCCAGTCTGAAAATACTTTCAAGTCTGGGTGAGGATACCGTCCCGGAAGAAGACAAAGAATCCGTCAGAAAAAAAAATGGAGCGCTGATAAGCGAATTGTGCGAAAACTCAGGTTTGGATGAAAAAGGCCTGGCTTACCGGTCAGGAATAATATTGCATAAAATTCTTCATAATTATTCTGATTTTGCAATCAGCACTATCGACAGTTTTGTGCAAAAAATTATCCGTACGTTTGCCTACGACCTCAAGATTTCGCAAAATTTCGAAGTGGAGCTCGATGCCGACAGGGTGTTGTCCGAAGCCGTTGACGTGTTGATATCCTATGCCGGCTCCGAGCCACAGATCACCCGGATGCTTATTAAGTTTATCGAGCAAAAAATGGATGATGGCCAGAACTGGGACATTAGCCTCGACCTGAAAACATTTTCAAAACAACTGCTCAAGGAGGATACCCAAAAATTTATCCTTTTGTTCAAAGACATTCAGCTTGCAGATTTTTCCAAAGTGATTTCCGGATTAACTTCAAGGCGGCTTGCAGCAGAAAACTCAGCACGTAAACTTGCCGGCGTGGTAATAAAATTAATAAAAGACAATGATATCAACCCAAAGAGTTTTTATCAGGGCTTGAAAGGTATTCCGGGTTTTTTTATGAAAGTAAGCGAAAACGGCTTGATGGGCGCATCCCCTAATTCCTCTTGCGACAAAGCCATACAGGAAGATCTGTGGTATTCCAAAACGCAGCCCGAAAATGAAAAGAACAAGATTGATGCAGTAAAAGAACAAATTGCCAAAGCCTACCAGGCTATTGTTTGTATGATACGCGAATTTCGCGACCTGACGGTTATTATAAAAAGCTTATATCCATTATCACTGCTGAGCCAGATAGAAAAAGAAACCGAAGCCGTGAAAAGCGATGGCAACCTCATTTTTATCAGCGACTTTTACCGAAAAATTCACGAACAGTTGCTTGGTGAGCCGGTTCCCTTTATCTACCAACGGGCAGGCGAAAAATTTGCCCATTATTTTATTGATGAGTTTCAGGATACTTCCGTACTGCAATTTCAGAATATGCTTCCGCTTATCGAAAATGCCCTGGCTTCGGGCAACAAAAACCTGATTGTCGGCGATGGCAAACAGGCAATCTATCGCTGGCGTGATGGAGAAGTAATGCAGTTTGCCTCACTGCCCGCAATCTATAAAAAACCTGACTTGCCGCATTTTAGCGAGATAGAAAATGCGCTTTCCAGAAACATTATCTATTATGATGAGTATTCAGGAAATAAACCTGATGTAAATTATAGGTCGAAAGCCGAAATAATCAATTTTAATAACAACTTGTTTAGTTTTTTGGCTGATGAAGTATTACCCGATGAAAAACGAAGTATCTATCTGGACAATAGGCAAAAGCCCAGGCCGGGCAATGATGGCGGGTATGTACGTATAAAATTTTTCGAGGCAGGGCCTGACTTTGCGGATAGGCAGTTTGCTGAAATTTTAGAAATTATCAACGGACTTAGCTCCTCAAATACTTCGCTTAAAGATATCGCGATTATTTGTCGTATTAACAAGCAGGCCGCAAATATTGCCTCCTTTCTGCTTCAAATGGGGATTGACGTGGTATCAAGCGAATCCCTGCTGCTTAATTCTTCACCTAAAGTCAACTTTATCGTATCGGTGTTGCGTTATGTCGATAACCCTTCCGATGAACTGGCGGCGGCTTTTGTCATTAATTTCCTGCAGCAGAATTACCCTGCAGCACTCGACCTGAATACCCTGATAGCTAAATATCAGTCGGCCAAATCTACTTCAAAAAGCAAATATCCGCTGAACAAAATTTTTACCATTTTTCAAAAAGATATCGACTGTGTTAAGATGTCCGGTACCCCGCTATTCGACTTGGTGGAGTCATTGGTCAGGACATTCTCATTTAATGACCACCCGGATCCATTTATCATTTATTTTCTGGATGCAATTAGTGAATTTGTGAGCACAAAAACTCCCTGCCTGCCCGATTTTATCGAATGGTGGGATGAGAAAGGCGCCACTCGCAGCATTGTGGTCCCCGACCAGCTCGATGCTGTGAAGATTATGACCATTCACAAAGCCAAAGGCCTCGAATTTCCTGTGCTTATCTATCCTTTTGCCGATGAAATGCCTGGCAGCAAAGGCGCCAGTGCATGGGTAGTAAACTCCTTGGATTATTGCCCTGAAATTCCCGCATTCCCAATAGCCATCAGCGCTAAAGGATTAGAAGGAACATCATTTTCGGGTTATTACGAGGAAGAGCAGAGTCTGGCACGCCTCGATATGATGAATATATGTTATGTAGCGCTCACTCGCTCCGAAGAACAGCTATATGTGCTCACCAAAAAATATAAAGAAAATGGTCACAGCTTTGGGTCCCTGTTAAAAAAATATTTGATGCATCTTGAGCTGTGGTCTGATGAAAAAGATTTATATGAGTTTGGAAATATAGCACCTGTTATATCAAAAAAAAATCAGGCCGGCAAAGGACTAACGGTGGTCCCGGAAAATATTTTATCATCCGACTGGACCGGCAGGATGCTTATACGCCATGATTCAACCGTATTATGGACCGATGATGAAACGGCCACAACCCGAGGCTGGGGTAACATTATTCATAAAATATTGTCGGAGATCAAACAGGCTGGTGATGTGAATGGTGTTACAACCAGTATGCTTCTGGAAGGAATCATCAGTCAGGCAGATGCCGAAAAGATAACCGAATATATTGAACTGCTGATGGCCACCCCGCATTTTAAAAGCTTTTTCGAACCCGGACTATCGGTGCTAACCGAACAAGAGATACTTACCCCGGGCAATAAGGTGTACCGTCCCGATAGAATCTTGTTGGAAGAACATAAAAATGTAGTGGTGGATTTTAAAACCGGCACCCAAAAAGATGAACACAAAACTCAAGTAGAAAATTATGCAGCCTTATTGACAGAAATCAATAACAAACCCACCGAAAAATACCTGATTTATTTACACGAAAAACCTTTGATAATTAAGGTGGAATAAAGCACTTATCCTAAATTACAAACCTTTCTGGTCAAGGTATTGTTGCAGGAGTTTGGCTACATATTTTCCGAACACATCAAACTCAATATTTATTACCGTGCCTTTTTTAAAGTTGTGAAAGTTTGTTACCTGGTAAGTGAAGGGGATGATAGCTACAGAGAACTGCCCGGGCAGTGAATCAACCACGGTGAGGCTCACGCCGTTGACCGAAATGGAGCCTTTTTCTACTGTTATGTTTTGTTTTGACGCATCATAGTCGAACCAGAACTTCCAGCTGCCATCCATTTCTTCTACACGACTGCATACTGCTGTCTGGTCCACATGCCCCTGCACGATATGTCCGTCGAATCGCGCTTCCATCCTCATGCTGCGCTCAAGGTTTACTTCGTAACCTGTATGCCAGTGGCCCAAATTGGTTTTATCCAACGTTTCCTGTATGGCAGTAACAATATATTGAGATTTGTCATAGTCCACCTTCACCACGGTTAGACAAACCCCATCGTGACACATACTTTGGTCTATCTTAAGCTCTTTGGCAATAGGGGTTTCAATGGTAATATGAATATTGCTTCGGTCGCGATCGATGCTGACGACTTTACCTGTGGTTTCCACTATTCCTGTAAACATACTTTTTGGTTTTTATTGTTTACGGCAAAGGTAGCAAAAAAGAAGATTTCATATCCGGATGTGATAAATTGCCTATTTTTGAAACAAATATTTTGAAAATGAAATTTCTCTCATCGCAATTTTACCTTATATTTACTGTTGCCACGCTTCTGGTGGTATTTCCGCTGTCGTGTAAAACAACTTCCGCAAAAGAAAATAAACCGGCCGCTGTAGCAGTGAGATTTCTGAAACACCTCCGGGCTTTTGAATTCGACGAAGCCCGCAAACTTGGCACCGAAAGCACCGGAAAGATGCTCGATATGTTTTCGATGATGCTCGAACTAAGTAAAAAGAATGGTAAAGATCCCTCACAAGAAAAAAAAGACGTGAACATCTTTGTGGCGAAAACAGCCGTTGACGGTAAAAATGCGCTTGTTACCTACAAGGATGAAAATGGTAAAGAGCAACAGCTTGATTTGGTAAAGGTAAAGGGCAAATGGCTTGTAAATATGAAAAAGGAAACGCCAGCCTTAACACCTTCTAATAAAGGTTAGTGTTGATTTCCCTAACAGTCTAACAGTCTTCCGATAGCTATCGGAACAGTCTAACAGCCTAACAGTCTAACAGTCTAACAGTCTAACAGTCTAACAGCCTAACA
>DAONFU010000151.1:0-4857 GCA_035403765.1 Bacteroidales bacterium | reverse complement strand
TGCAAATTGAAAACTTCAGGACAGGATTCCCTTATGCAAAACTTGTAAAACCTTCCACTACAGCTTCAGGTCTTATTAAGTTTGACCAGCAACAGGCTGAAAAATATGCAGCCTATTTTGCCGAAAACCTGAAGTTTATCAATACGGTAAAGTTTGTGCCTGCTTCGGGAGCAGCGTCACGTATGTTCAGCCATTTGTTTGCCTGGCTCGAAAAAAACAGGAATAGGCAAAGCCAGCCGCTGGAAAATAAAGAATATGATAACAATACCGCTGAATTTTTTCTGAAAAATGTCAGAAAATTTGCCTTTTTTGAGGACCTTAAACAAGCCATGTCGGCAGGTGGAAAAGATATTGAGCAATGTATCCAAAACCAGGATTATGTTCCGATTGTGGATTTTTTACTTAGCAGCAAGGGGCTTAATTATGCGGCATTGCCCAAAGCACTGATAAAATTTCACCGGTATCCCGGATTCAACAGAACGGCAATCGACGAACATCTGGCCGAAGCCGCCGAGCTCTGCCGCGAAATAGATAGGGCTGATTTGCATTTTACGATTTCACCCGAACATATCCAGAAATTTGAACAGCATCTGCAACAGGTCTTGCCCTATTTTGAAGAAAAATTTAAAATAAAGTACCATATCAAACATTCCGAACAAAAACCTTCTACTGATATCATAGCCGTTGACCTGAATAACCAGCCCTTCCGCAATGCCGATGGCAGTCTTTTGTTCCGGCCCGGCGGACATGGTGCCCTGATTCACAATCTCAACGAACTGGAAGCCGACCTGGTTTTTGTAAAAAATATTGATAATGTTGCGCCCGAAAGCGAATGCGCCGAGATGGTATTTTATAAAAAAGTGCTGGCCGGATACCTGCTGTATGTACGATATCAAGTGTATGAATACCTGCGGGTTTTGGATAATGATAATGTTTCGAAAGACCTGATGGGGCGGATCATCGCATTTGTTCAGAAAGAACTTCTGCATGTCCTGCCCGAAAAATTCGATGCTCTCGAACTGGCAGAAAAAGCAGATTATTTAAAAAACATTCTTAACCGGCCCATTCGGGTTTGTGGTATGGTGAAAAATCAAGGTGAGCCGGGAGGTGGACCATTTTTCGTGAAGGATTCAAAAGGTAATTTCAGTCAGCAGATAGTCGAAAGTTCCCAGATAAATCATGAGGATACACAGCAGGAATCTTTGATGAAACAGGCTACTCATTTCAACCCTGTGGACCTGGTGTGCAGTTTTGTAGATTATAAAGGTAACAAGTTTGATTTGCTGAATTTTGTTGATCCCGCCACAGGATTTATTTCAGCAAAAACTAAAGACGGAAAACCTTTGAAGGCACAGGAACTGCCGGGACTATGGAATGGCGCCATGGCTTATTGGAACACTATTTTTGTAGAGGTGCCTGTCGGTACGTTTAATCCGGTAAAATCCGTCAACGACCTGCTGCGAAAAGAACATCAGTACCAGTTTTAAATTATTCTGAAAAAAATTATACGACATAAACAATGGAAATAGATAAAAAAATTATCCAGAAAGCCCAGCAGTGGCTCACCGACGATTACGATGAAGAAACCCGCCGCCAGGTTCAACAAATGATAGACGAAAACCCTGAAGAATTGCTCGAATCTTTTTATAAAAATCTGGAATTCGGTACCGGCGGATTGCGCGGTATCATGGGCGCCGGAACCAACCGTATGAACAAATATACGGTGGGCATGGCAACACAGGGCTTGGCAAATTATCTTAAAAAAATGTTTCCCGGTCAGGAACAGATCAAAGTGGCCGTGGCTTTCGACTCAAGAAATAACAGCATATATTTTGCTCAGATCACAGCCGAGATACTTTCAGCTAACGATTGCCGGGTTTTTTTATTTGAGGATTTAAGGCCTACACCGGAACTTTCCTTTTCAGTGAGGCACCTGGGATGTCAGAGCGGCATTGTCATCACGGCTTCGCACAATCCAAAAGAGTATAATGGCTATAAGGTTTACTGGGATGACGGAGGTCAGCTGGTAAACCCGCACGATAAAAATGTGATCGAAGAAGTAATGAAAGTGACTTCGGTCAGCATGGTGAAATTTGTTGCAAAGCCTGAAAATATTACTATAATTGGCGAAGATGTAGATTCGGTATATCTTTCAGAGGTCAAAAAACTTTCTTTTATTCCTGAAATTATTCAAAAATTTAAAGATGTTCCCATTGTTTATACGTCTTTGCATGGAAGCGGAATTACGCTGGTTCCTAAAGCATTAAAACTGTTCGGTTTGGAGAATATTCACCTACTGGAAGCGCAGGCAACACCCGATGGAAATTTCCCCACGGTAAAATCTCCAAATCCCGAGGAGCAGGCGGCCATGAGCATGGCTATTGATAAAGCAAAAGAGATCAATGCAGAGCTTGTCTTGGCTACCGATCCCGATGCCGACAGGGTGGGGGTGGCCATAAAAAAACCTCAGGGCGGGTATATGTTGCTTAATGGCAATCAAACAGCTTCACTGCTGATATTTTATTTGCTTAAGAAGTGGAAAGATTCCGGAAAATTGTCCGGCAGGGAATATATCGTGAAAACCATTGTTACTACAGAACTGTTGGCCGAAATGGCCCGGAAAAACGGGGTGGAATTTTATGACGTACTTACCGGGTTTAAGTTTATTGCCGAAATCATCAGGAAAAATGAAGGCAAAAAAACCTTTATCGGTGGTGGTGAAGAAAGTTATGGGTATCTTGTCAGTGATTTTGTGCGCGACAAAGACGCTGTAATTGCCTGCTGCATGATAGCCGAATGCTTGATTTATGCAAAATCAAACGGAAAAACCCTGTTTGAGATGCTGATGGATATTTATAAGGAATACGGGTTCTATTACGAAAGTCTGTTGTCTGTGACCAAAAAAGGCAAATCAGGAGCCGAAGAGATAAAAATGATGATGGAAAAATTCCGTAGCAACCCGCCAAAATCAATTAATAATTCGGAAGTTGTACTGATAAAAGATTATTTTTTGCAACAAGAATATGGGATAACAACCAATGAGATAATTCCTATTGATCTCCCCAAATCTGATGTGTTGCAGTTTTTCACACAAGATGGAAGCAAAATTACCATAAGGCCTTCGGGAACCGAACCCAAGATTAAATTTTATTTTGGCATTAAAACGGAGTTGGCCGATAGTTCACGTTATGAAGAGACCGAAACGAAATGCAAACAAAAGATTGATGAGATAAAAACAGCCCTCGGACTCTGATCTGTAACCTGTCATTTTTGGAAGCGCGGCCTTTCTTCCCGAAGAGAGTTTTTATTCATCCTGATGATATACCAAAGCACTAAGGCACTGGTAACGGCTCCGAAAAAACACCAAACCGAGAGCACGTTTCCGGAATAAACTATGATGGAAAATACATAAGAGCTTAACAATACTAAGCCAAGTATCCATATCTTTTTTATGCTGGAAATAAAAAAAGACAGCACCGTTGGTACTAAATATAATAATCCATACAACCAGGCATAGGATGGGGGATTGCTGATTATATATTTAATGTGGAGTCGGGCTTCTACGGCTTCAATAGTATAAAATATCAGTACGTATATGCAAATGATGCTAAGTGCCATGCCCAGGGTCAGAAACCCGTAAAGGATTTTTCTCCGGCCAGATTTTTTTTCAAGCATCGCCATGGAAAAAGGGACGTATAGCGGCCAGACTACCCATACAAATATCAGGTATCCAATGGTTAAAAACTGTTTCCATGATAAGTACTCCGGGTTTGCCAGTACAATCCATATCCAGCCTTCCAGAAACTGTTGTATGGCAAAGAATAGTGGAATCACTGCAAATACACGTTGAGCAGTTGTGGTCGATTTTTTTATTGAAATAAGGCCGGTTACTGCAATAACTGCAGCAGCTCCAAAACTTGCTTCAGCAGAAAAACACATAAGTAGATTTTTAGTAAAACAACTTAATAACTCACATTTTCTTATAGGTCATTGTCCCCGTGGTAGTATAATGTCCGCTTTCAGTACCATAATAATCATCCACAAGAATGACCAATTCCTTTTTGGTCAGCCGGTCAATCTGCATTACTTCAGGATATGCTACTGCATGAGTCCCCTCCATAGTTATTTCGTGCTGTGGTCCCCCATTCAGACTGTAAAATTGCTTTGTGGTCGAAAAAGCTACCGCTTCTTTAGATTTCAAATCCAGTTCTTTGTTTTTCGGGCAAAAATACCAGGCCCCTTCCGAAGAAAAAATATCATTTTCTTCAGTATTTGATTTGGTAAAAGAGCCATCTTTGAAAATGGAAAATTTCTTTGTATAGGCGATAGTACTCGTTGTAGTCCCATTAGTCACAGTGATTTTTTCGGAACCATTATAGGTGGTGATTATTGTGTTCCCATCACTATAAACAGTGTTAAGACTCCCGCTAATAAGCTCCCAATCGCCTACCAGACGTGCTTTCCGCGAAAGCAGTGACAAGGCAGGGTCGTTTTCGCCTTTTTTGCACGATGGCAAGGTGCCCGTTATGATAACGAGAATTGCAAGCAGAAAATAATGTTTTTTCATGTGTAGTATTTTTGTTGACGCCTGCAAACTTACAAAAAAAAAATAAAAAAAACCCTCCGGAATTGGAGGGTTTTTAAAATTGAAAATCTTCAAATGGGATAAATTATACGAGTTTTACGTTTACCGCATTTAATCCTTTTTTGCCTTCGGTAAGTTCAAAACTTACGGTATCGCCTTCCTTAATCTTGTCGATAAGGCCTGAAGCGTGTACGAAGTATTCTTTGTCGGATTCATCGTCTTTAATAAATCCAAAACCTTTTAATTCATTGAAGAATTTTACTGTTCCTTTT
>DAONFU010000150.1:0-4911 GCA_035403765.1 Bacteroidales bacterium | reverse complement strand
ATCGGCAGTTTGGCCATTTTTTCCACTTCTATACCCGGAAACCCATGTTCTTCCACCACTTTGCCCGCTATCAGGTACACCCCATTGCCTCCGAAAGGATATTTTTTGAGACATGGCGGAAAGTGCGTAGTGTCGAAAAAATGACCTTCCTCATCAAGAAAAGTCCCGAAAGCCATGGTGTCGCCTTTGATGGTACGCACCCATTTATAGGTAACATAATTGCCCACCATCCTTACCGCTTTATTTACATGGTTCATCAGGTCTTTGGCCAGGCAATCGCCTCTGTAGGAAGTTTTTAGCATATCAAAAGGCGAACAACTTACCGGAAACTCCAGCAGCTCGGTTTCGTCATAGGCGTCTTCGATGCTGCTGTGAACCAGTTCGGGAATTTCCCAGGGAGGAAGCTCCACTGTGAACATGGCCGGAAGGTGGTGAGGATTTTTGGTTTTATCTTTATCAAAAAGCATCACAGCCTCCCACAGCAGTTGCCTTTTGTTCATGCCCGTAAAGCGTAACGCATCAATCCTTATCAAAATACGCAGTGCTTCCATGCCTATGCCGGTCCGCCGGATGAAATCTTCCAGACTGCTGTAGAGCCCGTGTTGTTCGCGTTCCTGTTCTATGTTTTGTGCTATGGAGTTTTCGAGCGATTTGATATGGACAAAGCCGAGGTACACATCTGTTCCGTACACCGTGGTGTAAAAAGTGCTTTTATTTACACAGGGAAGCATTATGGTTCCGCCGGCTTTTCTGGCTTCGTTCACGTACACACGGGTGGAATAAAACCCTCCGAAATTATTGATCACCGCCACCATAAATTCCAGTGGAAAATAGGTTTTCAGGTACAGACTCTGAAAACTCTCCACCGCATAGCTGGCCGAATGTGCCTTGCTGAAGCTGTACCCTGCAAAAGATTCTATTTGCCGCCACACTTCTTTGCTGGTTTCGTTGGGGTACTCCATTTTTTTGCAGTGAGCAAAGAATTTTTCTTCAATTTCCAGCAGGTGTTTTTTGTTGCGCGATTTGCCGCTCATCATCCTGCGCAGCACGTCGGCATCGGCCAGGTCAAGCCCGCCAAAGTGATGTCCCACCTTCAGCACATCTTCCTGGTACACCATCACGCCGTAAGTCTCTTTCAGTTGTTCCTCCATAACGGGGTGCAGGTATTTGAATTTGCCGGGGTTGTGAAAACGGTACACAAACTCTTTCATCATGCCGCTGCGGGCCACGCCCGGTCTGATGATGGAACTGGCGGCCACCAGCGTGAGGTATGTGTCGCAGCGTAATTTTTTCAGCAGGCCGCGCATGGCCGGGCTTTCAATATAAAAACAGCCAATGGTGTCTCCTGATTTCAGTTGTTTTTTTATCTGGGCATCATTTTTGAATTTGTGAACATCATGAATGTCCACCTTTATCCCGCGGTTTCTGTAGATAATATCAGCGGCATCTTTGATATGGCCTATGCCGCGCTGGCTGAGGATATCCAGCTTTTCGAAACCGATGTCTTCGGCGAGGTACATGTCGAAGTGAGTGGTGGGAAACCCTTTGGGAGGCAGGTCGAGCGAAGTGTAGCAGGTGAGGGGCTCTTCGGAAATAAGCACCCCGCCGGCATGTATGCTGCGCACATTGGGAAAATCTTCTATCGAGTGGTAATGATTCATGATATCCCTGCATATCTCATTTTTGTTGAGCGGCGAGTCGGGGTATTTTATCAGTCTGTCGATATCTTCTTTGGGCAATCCGTAAACTTTTCCCAACTCGCGGATAATCGACCGGTCTTTGAATGTGGACATGGCTCCCAGCAGGGCGGTATGTTTTCTTCCGTAGCGTCTGAAAATATATTCGGTAACGTCGTCGCGTTCTTTCCAACTGTAATCAATATCGAAGTCGGGTGGCGATTTGCGTTTGGGATTCAAAAAACGTTCAAAATACAGGTCGAGTTCTATGGGGCATACATCGGTAATCCTTAGACAGTAGGCCACTACGCTGTTGGCACCGCTGCCCCGTCCAACATGGTAATACCCGCGGTGCATAGAATAACGTATGATGTCGGCGGCAATCAGGAAATATGCCGAAAAGCCCAACTGATCGATGATCTCCAGTTCTTTTTTTACCCTGGCCAGGGCCGTTTTATTGTTGTTCCCGTACCGGTATTTCATTCCGTCATAGGCCAGCTTTTCGAGAAACAGCTTGTCGTCGTAGGCACTGCCGGTATAGTTTTTTTTATTTTTTATACTTTTAAAATCAAAAGAAAAATGGCAGTCGGCAAGCAGTTTTTCGGTGTTCCTGATAAGCTGCGGAAAGTCTTCGAACTTCTGCATTAGCTGCTTTTTCGGAATAAGGTATTCATCCGTTCCGGCCATTTGTCCGGGCTGGAGTTGCGAAAACAAAATGTTATGGTCCACTGCCCTTAATTTTTTATGGGCTTCATACCCCGGGTAGTCCAGGTAGGTGATGGGGTGTAGCACGACAAACTTTTCACTGTGGACTTTTATTTCATGCTCAAGTTTTATGAGTTGTTGCCAGCGCAACCCGATAAACTCGTTTTCTTTCAGATGGATGGCTTTTATCCTTTCAGGAGGGTATATCACATAACATTCACTGAAATCCGGCCGGTCGGGGAGGGCGCTTTTATTCATGTTGCATCCGGTCATCAGCTCGTTGATTTCCCGGTATCCTTCGTTGTTGCGTGCCAGGGCAATATACAGCAGGTCGTCGCCTTGGCGGAACTCCATGCCTGTTATGGGTTTTATGTTGTTTTCAAAACAAAGTTTTACAAATTCCAACACACCCGAAGTATTATTGATGTCGGTGATGGCCAGGGCTTCATACCCATGCTGAATGGCTGACTTTACGAGGTCTTCGTTGGAAATCACCCCGTAGCGCAGGCTGTAATATGAGTGGGCATTAAGTATCATGATGAGTTTTTCATGTGTATGCCCCGCATGATGGCTTTAAAACCGTATTTGTTGCGGATTTTGTCCATCGACTGGTACAGGCCTATCATTTCTTCGGTGTCTTCGTAAAGGTTTATCTGTGTAAACCCCGAAACCAGGTTGCTCAATCGCACTCCTATCAGCCTTATCAAAACCCTGCGGGAATAGTTTTTGCGAAAAAGCTCCAGCACCTTGTTAAGCAGAACATGATCCGAGGCGGTATAAGGTATGCGGCACTGAAAGGTATGTGTCTGAAAATCCGAATACCTGATTTTAAGCGTGATACATCCGCATACTTTTTTTGCACTCCGGAGCTCAAAGGAAAGTTTGTCCACCATTTTTATCAAAACCTTTTTTAGCTGTTCAATGTCGGTGGTGTCTTTGTCGAAGGTGGTTTCGTGGCTCATGCTTTTTTGTTCCGACCAGGGTATCACCGGGCTGTTGTCTATGCCGTTGGCTTTTCGCCAGATAATCTGCCCGTTTTCGCCCAGCACCCGTTGCATCATCAGCAGGGGCATCTGCTGAATGGTACCAGTTTTTTCTATGCCCATGTTGCGCAGCACCGTGAAAGTTTTTCCGCCTATACCGGGGATTTTTTTTATGGACAAGGGCGCCAGAAACAGCTTTTCGATGCCGGCATCCACTTGTTTTTCTCCGCTGGGCTTGGCTTCTCCGGTGGCCACCTTCGACACGGTTTTGTTTACCGATAGCCCGAACGAAATAGGCAGTCCCGACTCTTTGATGATGGTCTGCCGCAGCTCATGGGTCCACAGCATGCTGTTTTTGATGTAGCGGTCCATGCCGGTAATGTCAATATAATGTTCATCAATAGAAGCTTTTTCTACCAGAGGCGCCTGATCTTTAATAATTTCTGTCACCTGGTCAGAATATTTCGAGTAGTTCTCCATATCGCCCATCACAAAAACTGCCTGCGGACATAGCTGTTTGGCCAGTTTGGCCGGCATAGCCGAATGTACCCCGAAGGCCCGTGCTTCGTAGCTGCACGAAGCTACCACTCCACGGTCCGAAGCGCCTGCTATGATCACGGGTTTGCCGTTAAGACGGCTGTCCATGAGCCGCTCCACGGAAACAAAGAACGTGTCCAGATCGAGATGCACAATACAACGGTTCATGATTTTTTGAAAAAAAATTTTTTTATTTGCAAAGTTACTACAAAAAGTAGTATATTTGTGCTATAAAATGTAGTAATGAGTAAAATAGCTTATAACATCAGGTATCTGAGGGAGTTAAAAAAGCTTTCGCAGGAAGGTCTTGCCGAAGATTTAAAGATTACCCGCGCCCGTCTTGGTGCTTACGAAGAAGCCCGCAACGAGCCGCCTATAGAGATGCTCATCAGGCTCTCGGAGTATTTTAAAATTTCTGTTGATGCCCTCATCAAAGCCGATTTGCGGAAAACAGATGTCAATGCCCTGATGAAGATAGGCGATAACAGGCTTCTTTTTCCCGTCATTCTTGATAAAGACAACAACGACCGCATCGAAGTGATTACCGCCAAGGCTTCGGCAGGATACCTGAATGGTTATGCTGATCCTGAATACATTGAAAAAATGCCTTTCATGGAACTGCCTTTTAACGTAACCGGCAAACACAGGGCTTTTCCTGTAAAGGGCGATTCGATGCCCCCGCTGGCTACGGGCGATTTTGTAATCGGCAAATATGTAGAATCCCTGAAAGAGGTCCTTGACGGTAAAACCTACGTGCTACTAACAAAAAGTGAAGGTATTGTTTATAAACGTATTTATAAAAAGCCGGGGTTTGTCGTTGAACTGCACTCCGATAACAAGTCGTATCAGCCCTATGTTATTAACGCTTACGATATCCTTGAAATATGGGAGTTTGTTTGCTGCCTCAAAACCTCCGACAGGAAAAAGGACGAGATAAATATGGAACATATTGTCAACCTGTTGTTGAGCATGAAAGTGGAACTTGAGCAACTGAAGAAAAATGATGGAAA
>DAONFU010000149.1:0-4934 GCA_035403765.1 Bacteroidales bacterium | reverse complement strand
AATAATATCAATGCAATTGGAGTTAAATTAAACAACTATATCAACTCTATCGGTAAAAAATCTCAAGCCACAACAAAAAACGACTGCGAAGCGAATTACAATAAATAACAGCGCAGCGAATGACAATCAATGATATCAAAGCGAATGAGTAATTAAAAACATAAATAAAAAATAAAGAAAATAATGAAAAAAGTAACAATAGAACCTGTAACACGTGTGGAAGGTCACGGTAAAGTAACCATTCACCTTGACGACAATATGAATGTAGCTCAAACCCGCCTGCATATTGTTGAATTCCGCGGATTTGAGCGTTTCGTGCAAGGCCGTCCTTATTGGGAAGCGCCTGTTTTGGTACAACGTTTATGCGGTATCTGCCCTGTAAGCCACCATCTGGCCGCTGCCAAAGCACTCGACGTAATTGTTGGTGCAGGAACCGGCTACGGACTTACACCCACTGGCGAAAAAATGAGAAGGCTCATGCATTATGGCCAGATGTTTCAGTCGCATGCATTGCATTTCTTCCACCTTGCATCTCCTGACTTCTTGTTGGGCTACGATGCCGACCCTGCAATACGCAACGTGATAGGGGTGGCGCTAAATTTCCCGGAATTGGCTGTTCAGGGTGTTATGATGCGTAAATTCGGTCAGGAAATCATTGAACATACGGCTGGCAAAAAAGTTCACGGAACAGGAGCAATCCCAGGCGGTATCAACAAAAACCTCAGCATCGAAGAACGCGATATATTCCTGAAAGGTGCCGATCCGTTGAATGTGGATAAGATGATCGATTGGGCTTATAGTGCAGTGCAGTTTTTCAAAGATTATTATATGAAAAACCGTGAATTTGTTGATAATTTTGCCCATTTCCCATCGAACCACCTCAGCCTCGTTAGAAAAGACGGCGCTCTTGATTTGTATCACGGAGTCATCAGGGCCGTGGATGCCGAAGGAAACAAAATCCTCAATGATGTTGACTATCAGGAATACTACAAATACATCGAAGAAGAAGTTCGCTCCTGGAGTTATATGAAGTTTCCTTACCTGAAACATTTGGGAAAAGAAAAAGGTTGGTATCGTGTAGGACCTCTGGCTCGTTTGAATACCTGCGATTTCATTCCTTCGAAATTGGCTCAGCAAGAATTCGAGATATTTAAAGCCCACACTCAGGGAAAACCCAACAATTATTGCCTGCACACCCATTGGGCACGTTTGATAGAACTCCTGCATTCTGCCGAAGTTATCAAAGATTTATTGAACGATCCCGACCTCCAGAAAAATGACCTGGTAACCAAAGGAACCAAACAAAAAGAAGGTGTCGGCCTGGTGGAAGCTCCACGCGGAACCTTATTCCACCATTACAGGATCAACGACGACGACCAGATTGTGATGGCCAACCTCATTGTTTCTACTACTAATAACAATGAGCCTATGAACCAGTCGGTAAATTTTGTTGCTAAGAAAATGATGAATGGTCAGGCTACCATTACCGAACCGATGAAGAATGCGGTAGAAATCGCTATCAGGGCTTATGATCCATGCCTGAGCTGCGCCACCCACGCGTTAGGCAAGATGCCGCTCGATATCAAAATGTACGATTCGAAAGGTAATGAGCTAGATCATTACAGATCATAATTCTTAATTTAAATTTGAAAAAAAAAAGTCCGTCGGTTTTGACGGACTTTTTTTAATTTTACACCAATGAAAAAAACTCTTATATACGGTTACGGCAATGCCGGCCGACAGGACGACGGGCTTGGGGAACGTTTTATCCAACTCATGGATGAATGGATCGCAAAAGAAAAGATTGAAAATGTTATTACCGATTGCAACTACCAGTTAAATATAGAAGATGCGGCGACGATAGCTGATTATGATACGGTGATTTTTGTAGATGCTTCGGTGGAGGATATTGAAAATTTCAAACTTGAAAAAGTTGTCCCCAATGACGCCACCATTGAGTTTACCATGCACGCAGTTTCTGTATCCTATGTCCTCGATTTATGCAGAAAGATTTACAATAAACAGCCCGAAACTTATGTGATGCATATCAAGGCTTATGAGTTTGAGTTTATTGAAGAATTAACTTTAAAAGCTGAAGAAAACTTAAATGCTGCTTTTGAGTTTATAAAAATGTTTATGAGGAAATCATAAAGAAAAAGGCTTGCAAAACCGAAAACCACTTTTACAATGCAATTTGTTAATAGATATTAAGCAATTCACAATTTGCTTTGTCTAATATAATATACAAAATCAAAAAAAATTAAATTTTGCGTATTGTAATAGTTAATTTAGTATATTTGCGTAAAAAAATATTCTATGATAGATAAAATAAGAAAATCCAGACCTTATATTGAACGTCCTCTCTACAAAGAGCGAATTGAACCTTTTATTGGGAAAGAAATAATTAAAGTTCTTACCGGACAAAGACGCGTAGGTAAAAGTTATATTCTTTTTCAGTTGATGGATAAAATTGAAATTAATATTCTAGGTTCTAATATAATATACATAAACAAAGAATTTCAACCACATTCGTTTATAAAAAATGATGTTGATTTATACCAATATGTACAATCGGTTTTAAATAAAGAGAAACAGAATTTTTTATTTATTGATGAGATTCAGGAAATAAAAAATTTTGAAGTGGCTTTACGCAGTTTGCTTCTTGAAAATACTTGTGATATATTTTGTACTGGTAGCAATGCTAAAATGCTTTCTGGTGAATTGTCAACATTTCTGGCAGGTAGGTATATGGAATTTCCTATACATAGTTTGGGGTACGAAGAGTTTCTGATTTTTTTTAATTTAGATAATACGACAGAAAATTTATATAAATACCTTAGCTTAGGCGGAATGCCCTATTTGAATGTGATTGGGTTGCATGAAAACGATGTTTACGAATATCTCCGTAACGTTTATTCAACAATTTTATTGAAAGATGTTGTTTCGCGCGAAAATATCAGAAATGTATCATTTTTGGAAAATTTGGTTGAATACCTCGCTGACAATTTGGGTAATGTTTTTTCAGCCACCAATATCAGCAAATATTTAAAATCGCAACAAATCACTTTGACAACACAATCGGTTTTAAACTATTTGACCCCATTAATTAATGCTTACTTCATACATAAAGTTTCCCGTTCAGAAGTAAATGGGCTAAAGATTTTTGAAGTGGGTGAAAAATATTATTTTGAGGATTTAGGATTAAGAAATTCATTTCAGGGATTTGACCGCAGAAAAGATATTAATAAGTTAATGGAAAATGCTGTTTATCTGTATTTAATTGGCCATAATTTCAAAGTGACTATTGGTAAATTGGGAGCAAATGAAATTGACTTTGTAGCAGAAAAAAATGGAAGTAAAATTTATATTCAGGTTTCGTATTTATTGGTAGATGAAGATACAATAGTCAGGGAATTTGGTAACCTCTTAAAAATTGAAGATAATTATCCTAAATATGTCGTAACTCTGGACGAGAATAACACTCGCAATAATTATAAAGGCATAGAGCAAATTCATTTACGCCATTTTTTATGTATGAAATTATAATTTTAATACTTGTTCTGATATTGACCTCATTTGTGTATGCTCGATTAGTGCTGGAAGATATACAACAGGCAGCCCGAAACTTATGTGATGCATATCAAGGCTTATGAGTTTGAGTTTATTGAAGAACTGACTCCGAAAGCAGAACAGAATTTACTTGCTGCTTTTGAATTTTTGAAACAGTTTATTCTGAATAAATAATTGCATTCAAAGGAACATTTCCTTTGCTATAATCCCAAAAATTCGATTCCGATTCCACAAATTAATATGGTAAAGCCGGCTATGGCATGCATATAGCGTTCGAGGAAACGCATTGGTAATAATTTCAGTCCTGTAAGTGGCAACAAAACCAGCGAAAGCATCGTCAGTATGGTTACAGTGCTGAATACCGAGGCCACCAGCACTGTTCCTGTTATGCTTTGCTCAGCTGCAGGATACATTAATAACGGTATCAGCGGTTCACAGGGCCCGAATACAAAGATCGTAATCAATATCCATGGTGTCAGGTTCATCTTTTTTTCTTCGGGATGCCTGTGTTCATGAGTTTCAATATGGTTGTGATCATGCCGGTGAACGCTACCATCATCATGCACATGGATGTGCCGATGCCCTGTGTTTTTAATACCTTTCCACAGACCCCAAATGAAATACCCCAAACCAAATAAAATAAAAAGCCATGCCGCCACACTGCCGCGATATCCTTCAAAAATTTCAATCCTTGCCACAGCCAATCCAAAAGCAATACCTATAGCCCCGATCAGTATAGAGCTACCAACATGTCCCAGCCCGCATAAAAAGGTTATCCATATTGTTTTCGGATACGACCATTTACGGGCTTTGGCCATAACTATAAATGGCAGATAATGATCTGGTCCGGCCAGTGTATGCAAAAAACCTAAAGTAGCTGCTGTGGCTGATAATGTGATAATTTCTGCATTCATAATTTGCTGGGTTTATGTTGATGTGATTAAGTCCTTTGTTTCTCTTTTGGAAAATAATGTGAATATGTTTATATGCTTTAATAATTATTTTCTAAAAAAAAATTATTTATTCGTGTCCGTTGCAATATATAAATATTTCAAGGGCGTTTTTCCTGTATTTTTAACATTATGAGCCGTATTAGGCGGACAATAAGCCAAAACACCAAATTTTAATTCCAGCAAATTGCCGTTTTTAAAAATCATCTGGCCTTCTCCAGTCAAAACAACCAACACCTCCTCATAATGTTCGGTATCATGTTCGCCTACTTTTTCGTTTGGCTTCAATGTAACAAGTCCTGAAAATATTCCATCGGATGTTGGTCTGCCGCTGAGCAGCTCCTGGTATTCATCCGATTCAATATTAAAGGTTAAGGCTTTGGGTATCAGGGTAATATTTACAGTATCTTTTTC
>DAONFU010000148.1:0-4946 GCA_035403765.1 Bacteroidales bacterium | reverse complement strand
GCGGCAACAACACTTCCGGGCCTGTGCTGGGGACTTTTTCAGGAACCTCTCTGCCCTCGCAGATTACTACCACAGCAAAAGCACTGTGTGTTCGTTTTATTTCAAACAACAGCCTTACTTCCTCCGGCTTTCTGGCCTCATACTCCTGCACGCTACCGGTATATTGCACCGTTGCTATTGTTGACTTCACCGCCGCTTCAGGAAGCTTTGAGGATGGCAGCGGCACCTACCTGTATCACCCCAACCAGTTTTGCCGCTGGCGCATAAAACCTGCCGGCGCTACAGCTATTACTTTGCATTTCAACGCCTTTGATCTTGCACCTGGAGATTATGTCAGGGTAACCGACCTGTCAGACAACACCTTGCTTGCCGAGCTATACGGCACTTCTATTCCGGATGATGTTATTTGTAATTCAGGGCAAATGCTTGTTCAGTTCAAAACTTTTGACAGCATAATGGCACAGGGTTTTTCGGCCACCTACTACAACTCCAGCAGCCTGAACGAAATAGCGCAAACAGAATTTACGATCGCTCCTAACCCTGCAAAGGACCAGCTGACCATCACCTTCCAAGACACCCGGCAACAAGACTATTCCCTGAAAATTTTCTCGGTAGAAGGCAGGATGATTTTTGAAAAAACCTTACGCTTGTCGCCCGGCCAACGCAATCATGACATTGACGTATCTTCTCTCCTGCCCGGATTTTACCTGTTATACATCGCATCGTGCAACCAAAACTGTACAAAAAAAATCATTATTGAATAACCTTTTCACATGAAGAAACTTTACTTATGCATATCCCTGCTGGCCTATTTATTGGCAAACACCGCAGTAACTTTTGCCGAGAAAATCGATGCAAAAACTGCACAAAAGCTTGCCACCAATTTTTATTACGAAAAGTGTCTGTGGTCAGGATATGATATAAAACAACCGCAAAACCTCACGCTGAGCCTCACGCGAACCATAAACAGCCAGGAAATTTACTTTATTTTTTCTTCAGAAAAAGGCTATATTATCGTAGCGGCAGAAGATGATGCCTATCCGGTATTAGCCTATTCTTTTGAGGGGCCCTATACGGGCAAAAATATATCTCCGGAATTCAGCTTTTGGATGAGTACTTATGAAGAACAGATAATTCATATCCGCAAAAACAAAATCAAAGCCGACAACAAAATTTCTGCCGCATGGAATTATTACCTCTCGGATTTTATACCCGATGAACAGTTGAAAAACAACACCAAATCGGTAGCCCCCCTGCTCATGTCCACCTGGGATCAGGGAACCTATTACAATTTTTTATGTCCTGCCGATGGTGCCGGGGCAGGCGGGCATGTGTATGCCGGTTGCGTAGCTACAGCTATGGCGCAGGTATTGTATTATTACCGTTATCCGTCACAGGGCACTGGTTCGCATGGATATTATTCAGACTATGGTTATCTGTCAGCCAATTTTGGGACGACTACCTACCAGTGGAATGAGATGCAAAACAATATCAGCGGAAAATTCAATTACAGCATGGCGCTCATACAGCTTCACTGCGGCATTGCCGTCGATATGAACTACAGCCCGGACGGTTCAGGGGCCAGCATGTACGACGCCGCCGAAGCCATGAAGACCTATTTTGGATATTCCTCTTCTACTCAATTGTTTCATAAAGATGATTACACCGAAACCCAGTGGAATCAGATGCTTATTGACGACCTGGACAACAAAATGCCCATACAATATGCCGGCTATGGCGAAAGCGGACATGCCTTTGTGTGCGACGGGTATCAGGGAACCGACTTTTTTCACTTCAACTGGGGATGGAGCGGGTATTACAACGGCTATTTTTATCTTAACAACCTCAACCCAAGCTCCACATTCAGCAACTGGCAGCAGGCAATCCTGAACTCCTATCCGGCTACAGCTTTTCCGCAGCAATGTAATAATACAACGCTGATTCAGAGCACCTACGGCACCATCGAAGACGGCAGCAGTCCTGCTGAAAACTATCAGGACAATAAAGACTGCCTTTGGCTGATTGCGCCAACAGACCCGGTAGACTACATCAGGATTTCGTTCGAAAGGATAAACACAGAAGCAGGCCACGATCTTATCACTATCTATGATGGAGAAACCACCAATGACCCGGTATTGGGCGTTTATTCAGGCAATACCATACCGGCGGAGATCTATTCCACCAGCAACAAAGTTTTGATTCGTTTTTCCACCAACAGTTCGCTGGTGGCTGATGGCTGGCTGCTGACATTCAACGGCAAAACCACCAACTTTTGCACAGGGGTAACAGAAGTAACAGCTCCTTCGGGAGTAATCTCCGACGGTAGCAACACATTTAACTATAATAACAGTACGCTCTGCCACTGGCGTATCAGCCCTCCAGACGCAGGCTCCATTACCATTACATTCAACAGTATTGACCTTGCACCGGATAATGATTTCATTAAAATCTATGATGACATCAGCGACACGGAAATCATGACGTTGCATTCAGGAGATTTTCCTCAGACCTTTACCGCTTACACCGGAAAAATACTGTTGCTTTTTTTCACCAGCGTCATGAATAATGCCGGAGGATGGGAATTGTCCTACACCTCCGCCCCTCTTTCGGTAAGTGAAAACTCCGAAGCTTTTGTCAGCATAGCACCCAACCCTGCCTCGGATTACGTATCCTTACAAGCCTTACTGCCTCAGGCAACTTCGGTGAGCCTCACGATCAGCAATAACCTGGGCAGCGTTGTTCTTTCAAGAAAATTATCATCAGCCAATGGGCACTTCGACGAAAAATTGGATGTGAGTAATCTATCGCAGGGAATATATTTCCTGAAATTATCTTCTGAAAAATTTCAACACACCCAGAAACTTCTCATCCACTAAACCCGTCTGTCTGTTTGTTAATAATCGTGTTGATTTTTCAAGGTCAGCACAAGCAGGATTTGCCACTTTATTCTTACTTTTGTATTTATGAGCAATACATTCGGAGAACTGTTCAGGGTTAGTATTTTTGGCGATTCGCACGGGCCTTCCATGGGCGGCATTATTGATGGCTGTCCGCCGGGTATTGCCATCGACGAAAAGAAAATACTTGAAGACCTTCAACGCCGGAAAAGCGGCACTACCAGCTTTGCCTCGGCACGCAAAGAGCCGGATACGTTCACATTGCTTTCGGGCGTCAGCCAGGGAAAAAGCACCGGCGGGCCAATAGGTTTTATCATTCCCAATGCAGATAACAAGGCATCCGATTACCAAGGCCTGGATAATATCTTCAGACCTTCGCACGCCGACTTTACGTATTATGCCAAATATGGCACCATGGAAAGCGCCGGAAAACTCCATGCTTCTGGTAGAATATTTGTTCCCGTAGTGCTAGCTGGCGCTATTGCAAAGCAGATATTAGCGTTGCATGGTATCACGATTTTTGCATTTGTCAGGCAGATTGGCAGTGTTAACACCTCATTTGGCTATAAAGACATCGACCCGGAAACAATAGAACAGAGTCCTGTACGTTGTCCTGATAAGAAAGCAAGCAAAGAAATGCTCCTCCTGCTTGAAAAGCTAAAAAAACTTGGCGACAGCGCCGGCGGTATGATCACCGGTGTTGTCAAGGGATGCCCTCCCGGCCTCGGCGACCCTGTGTTCGGCAAACTCCAGGCAAAACTTGCCCAGGCCATGTTTTCGATAAACGCCGTCAAAGGTTTTGAATACGGCAGCGGCTTTGCCGCTGCAGGCATGAAAGGCAGCGAACACAACGACCTTTTTGTTGTGAAAAATAACCGCTTGCGCACCGCCACCAACAACTCAGGCGGCATTCAGGGCGGGATAAGCAACGGAGAAGACATCTATTTCTCCGTGGCTTTTAAGCCCGTACCCGGGATAAAAATAAAGCAAAAAACGCTTAACCGCCAGGCGCAAACGGTGGAATTCTCTACCGGCGGAAGGCATGATGTATGTTTTGTTCCGCGCGCTGTCCCTGTGGTTGAAGCCATGACCGCCCTGGTGGTTACCGATAGTTTTTTTAAGCAACAGGTTTATGCCGAAAAACAATAAAAATACCCTGCTCTTGCTTATTTTGCTGAACCTGGGAATGTTTTCTTCTGCTCAGGACGAAAACCCGTGTACAGAACTGGCTAACAAAAAAGCCAAAAAGGTGTACAACGAAGCCTATGAAAATTTCAGAAACCGCCGTTTTGTTGACGCCTCCGCCCAGTTTAAAGAAGTGCTGGAGTACGAACCACAATGCGGGCAATGTTACTTTTTTCTGGGCATGATTAACTTCAAAAAAGCCGATTACAACCTGACTGCAGCACAGAATTATTTTGAAAAATCAGTGGAAATCTGCCCTGACTTTGATGTTTATGTTTATTATTATCTTGGACAAATATATTATGGCGCAGAAAAATGGGAACAAGCCGAAAAAGCTCTGAAAAAGTTCCTCCAGGACCCCGAAAAGATAGAAAATGATGCAGAACTTAACGATGCATCGGCCATGTACAAATGGGCGGTGTTCTATAATAAGGCCTACAACAACCCGGTGCCTTTTAATCCCAGATATATCAAGGGCGTGTCTTCGGCCTCAGATGAGTACATACCCTCTATTTCGCCCGACGGAGAATATATGTTTTACGTACGGGTGATTGAACTGCCGCCCAACAAGAACGACCTGGTACCCAAACCAGTATATAAAGAAAAGTTTTATTACAGCGAAAAGAAAAACGGACAATACGACAATGGCAAAGAAATGCCCTACCCTTTCAATGTGAATGACTATGAGGGCGGCGCCACCCTAACCATAGACAATAGCGAACTCTACTACTCCGTGCGCAAATACAAAGGCTCCTACTTCAATGGCGACATCTATTATTCCAAAAAAGACGAATCCGGCACCTGGGGAGAGATAGAGCCGGTAGAAAACATCAACAATCCCGACACCTGGGAAAGTATGCCAAG
>DAONFU010000147.1:0-4973 GCA_035403765.1 Bacteroidales bacterium | reverse complement strand
GGCTAGGTAAAACCAATATAATTGAAGCCAGCCATCCGATATGTACAAAATAAAGACCGTCTCAATTTAAGACGGCCTCTTTCTGGAATTAAAAAAAATTATTCTTTAATTAATTTCCTGAATGCAATGCCATTGTAACCGGCAATTTTAACGATATAAATACCGGATCGCAAAGATGAAATATTTATCTCGGTTTTCTTTAGTTTGACGGAAACTTGTTTAATAAGTCGCCTCTCAATGTTGAATATTTCAACAAAAGCGCCATAGTCATTATTTTCAGCAAACTCAATTGTGAAGGATTCATTTGCAGGGTTTGGAAAAATCCTGAAAGAATCATTGCTTTTTGTTATGTCTATGATATTTAATAGTTCACTTTGAACAATGTTTGATTTTGCCGTCTGAATTTTTGCTTTCGACGGTGCACAGGGGTTCGGATTCACAGCCTCGATCTGATAATATTGGTTCCCTGCAGGGGGTGTGAGGTCTGTATAGTAGTTTATTGAGTCGGGTACTGTCGTCAGTAAAGTCATATTCGAAAGGTCAGTGCCTCTGTAAATATTATAAGATGCAAATGCAAACCCCTCATAATTTGTCCAGGCCAGATTATATGTATTACCAATACCCGGATTAATCGTGAGGTAAATAGATTGATGATGATTACTTAATGGAGTTTCTATCCCACAGGTATCCACTGCAGATAATTTATAGCGATAGGCTTGTTGCATAGGATCAGCCAAACTATCGACGAAAACACTCAGTGAATTATAACTTACTGACCCCAGCAAACTATAGCTATTGGGCTGATTACCCTCCACATAAACATTAAAGTGGTCGATAGCATTTGTAAGTGGCTTGTTCCATATGATTCTGTTTTTTCCCGAAATGCTGTCAACTGTAACAAGACATATGTCCTGATTAATTGATAATCCAGCAAAAAATGGCTGCGACTCAACGATACAACCGTTTATTCCTCCTGTCTGCACGGTATAGTTGCCCGCAGTTGTCACTGTGATGTTTTGTATAGTATCCCCGTTCGACCAGAGATATGAAGAGGCACCGGCCGGGGCTTCCAACGTAGCAATTCCGCCAGCGCACGTTGGTATAATTATGGGGACTGCCGGATTTGCATTCACTGTTAGTATAGCAGAATTTGACGTTGCATTATTTGATCCATTGCAATTTGCAATATAACAACGGTAACTATACGTATTAGCGGCAGAAATTCCTGCAATATTCAATGTATCTGTATTCATATTAGCATAAATTGCGCCCACGGGTGTCCCATTTACAACATTAACCCATGAACTACCATTAAAATATTGCCATTGATAAGAGAATGGTGCTGAGCCACTTGCAGCGACAGATATATTAATGTTTCCACTGATTTCACACATATTCTGATTTAAAGGCTGGGCGCCAATTGTTACTCCTGAACAAGCTCCTCCGCAAACCTGGCCATTGACATATGTTACATTATAGAACTGATAAAATTCGTCTGCAATGATTGTGTCTATTGGATCGCTGGAAAAGTTTAAATACGAACATCCGGGCCCTGCATAAGAGAAATTAAGTTTACATAAAACCCCGTTAATTGCCACCGGCATATCACCCCATAAAAAACATATTTTTCCGGGAGTTGGGCTGTAAACCGAAGCACCAGTAACCCCTGTATACCAATCAGTTGCATCTACATAAGTCATAATAGCCGGATCGTAGTCAATTGTCCACTGAAGAGCTGTAACCTGATTATTAAATCCTGTCATCATCAATTCTACCTGTACAGCACCAGAAGAAAAGTAAACTGATTGAAGGGTACATGTTTGTGAATAGTTATTTGTTGTAAGACAAACCACTAAGAATAAAATAACAATACTGATTTTTTTCATTTTTTTATTTTTTATAATTGCCTTTCAATAATGGCTAAATAATGTTACAATTTCTTTCTGACAGCCAGAATTAATTTCAAAACTAATTGACGATTGTTAAGACACGATGAATATTTAAAAGGTTGCTTATACGCATTTTTTATAATAAAAAATTTCCTAGAAGACATAAGTTGTTCATAAAAATCATAATTATGATTGTATAAGTATTTAAAAGCCGCTGGTATACAGCTCGTACTTATTGGGATTTGTCTATCAAACGCGTACCTAAACCACTACATAGGGTCCACATCCACGGCGAGTTTTACCGAAGAGAAATTTTTTAAAAAATCGTCGATAATCTGCATTATTTTTTCTTTGTGTTGTTGAACCTGATTGTCACGGTCGAGTTTGATAAGGATATTTTTCAGATAAAGGTTACGGATACGCGACACCACCGGGTATTCCGGTCCAAAAACCTTTTTTGAAAATTTCAGCCTCAGGTTGTGAGCCAGGTACGAAGCGGCTTCATTTAATTTATGGCTGTCCTGATGTTTCAGGGTTATCTGAATCAGCCGGCAATAAGGGGGATAATGAAATTGTTGCCGTTGCAGCAACTGCATATTGCACATCCCTATATAGTTATGATCTACCACAAACTTAATTATCTGATGCTCGGGGTTATAAGTTTGAATGACCACCTTTCCCCTTTTATTGCGGCGGCCGGCACGTCCGCTCACCTGTGCCATCAGCTGAAAACTGCGCTCATGCGATCTGAAATCAGGGAAATTGAGCATATTGTCGGCATTGATAATTCCCACTACATTGACATTATCAAAGTCCAGACCTTTAGTAATCATCTGGGTTCCGATGAGAATGTCTGTTTTGCGGTCTTCAAAATCATTAAGAATCTGCAGGTAAGCATTTTTGGTGCGGGTAGAATCCAGGTCCATACGCGCAAGGCGATGGTCTCTGAAAATCAGGGCCGTTTCTTCTTCAATCCTTTCGGTGCCAAGCCCTTTGGTATGCAAGGCGGTACTTTTGCATGCCGGACATTGTTCGGGAATTTTTTGTGTATATCCGCAATAATGGCATTTGAGCAGATTTATCTGCTTGTGGTATATGAGCGTAACATCGCAGTTTTTACATTCGGGCACCCAATTGCAGTCGTTGCATTCAATACGGGTTGAATACCCCCTCCTGTTCTGGAAAAGAATTATTTGTTCATTATTTTCGAGGGCTTCGTTCATCAGGTTGAACAGCGTTTCGGTAAAATGCGATTTCATTTTTTTCTGCCGCGTTTGTTCTTTTAGGTTGGCAATGATGATTTCGGGCAGCAGCATATCTCCGTAACGTTTGTTGAGTTCGGCCATACCAAACTTTCCGCTGAGGGCATTGTAATATGTTTCTACTGAAGGTGTAGCCGACCCGAGCAAGGTTTTTGCCTGGTGGAAATGCGCCAGCATAATGGCTGCATCGCGGGCATTGTAGCGGGGCGGAGGATCCACCTGCTTGTATGAAGTATCGTGTTCTTCATCCACTATGATCAGTCCCAGGTTGCTAAACGGCAAAAACAGTGCGGAACGGGCGCCTAAAATAATCTGGTAGGGTTTGCCAACCGAACCGGACGACCCGCCAGCCATCACCCTGTTCCACACCTCCACACGCTCATCGTTGCTGTATTTGGAATGGTACACGCCGACATCCTTGCCAAAATACTTTCTTAGCCGGTTAATGATCTGGGTAGTCAACGCTATTTCGGGCAACAAAAACAGCACCTGCTTACCTTGTGCCAGCGTTTCATTGATAAGTTTTATATAAATTTCGGTTTTGCCGCTGGATGTAATACCATGCAGCAATACAACATCCTTTTCGGTGAAATGCTGTTTTATGAGCTCAAAGGCCCCCACCTGTTCATCAGTCAATATAATATCATCAACCGAATTAGTACTGTCAAAATCTTTCAGCCGGGTGTCGCTTCTGGTATAGGTTTCGAGTATTCCTTTAGCCATCAGTCCCTGGAGTTGTGCTGATGAGGCCTTTGCTTTTTGGAGTAATACCGGCCGGCTAACATGTTGCATGGGAGGAACGGCATCACGGGTAAGATGAATAAACGCCATGAGCACTTCCAACTGTTTGAAGGCTTTGCGGTTTAGCTCGTCAAAAGCTTTGTGCAGCATATTTTCTTCCTGATATTCATTTGAAAGCCGTACACAAACTTCCGTTTTGGGTTTATATTTGTCGTGCAGCTCTTCTTCCAGCAGGACAATCTTTTTCTCAATCATATTTTTCAGCAGGGGAATGATTTTCTGCTGTTCCACAATGTCGGAGATTTCTGTAAGATTAAGCTTTTGCCGGATATCGAGAGCCTCCGCTATCAGATATTCTTTGTCGTTAAGCTGTTCAAAATTCCTGTCGAATTCGGGGTGCAGCACCACGCAGCTCTCGCTTTCAAGTTTGAGTGATGAAGGCAATGCTGCGTTCATCACTTCGCCCGGCCGGCACAAATAATATTTTACAATCCAGTCCCAGAAAAGATATTGTTTTTCGTTAACCACGGGGATATCGTCAAGGATAGATAAAATGTATTTGGGCACGTAGTTTACGGGTACATTTTCATGAATGCGATACACCAGGGCGGTATAAATCTTTTTTTTTCCGAACTGAACCACCACCCTCATCCCTTTTTTTACAGCGCTATTCAATTCATAGGGTATTCGGTAGGTATAAAAACCCGGCAGCGGCAGTGGCAGGATAACATCGGCAAAGAGGGTGATTCTGTCCATGCTACAGCGATAATATCCTGGCCATTTTCAGCATATTATGATTAATTGCCAGATGGTGTTTGGTGGCTTTTTCAAATGGCGTATAAACTATGGTTTTATTAACCTGGCCGACCATCACTCCTTTTTCGTTTTTCGTGAGGGCCATCACGGATTCATAACCCAACGTACTGGCGAGCACCCTGTCCATACAGGTAGGAGTTCCTCCCCGCTGCATGTGTCCAATAATGGAAACGCGGGTATCATAAAAACTGAACTTTTCTTTCACTTTGCGGGCCACGTCAAAAGCGCCCCCCTGGTCGTCGCCTTCAGCCACAATAATGATACC
>DAONFU010000146.1:2841-4976 GCA_035403765.1 Bacteroidales bacterium | reverse complement strand
TCCTCTTTAATATCGAACATCGATTAACGAAGGAAGATTTGCAAAGTAGTCCTTTACTTCTAAAATCTAAAATCGTTAATCAATATTCTTACATTTTTCTTTCCTCTTTAATATTGAACACCGATCAACGAATCCGCAGTGTGTGGATTATTTGCGAAGTATCCAGACACCACCATAATCAGTCGTCAATATTCAGGATATGACCCATTTTGTCCTGCTTGGTCTTAAGGTAATACTTGTTGTATGGGTTGGGTTTTATCACAATAGGGATGTTTTCAACAATTTCGATACCATATCCCATGAGTCCGCTTTTTTTCCTTGGATTGTTCGTGATGAGCTTAATTTTGGCGGCGCCCATAGTGCGTATTATCTGCGCCCCGATACCGTAGTCGCGTTCATCGGGTTTAAATCCCAGTTTTACGTTGGCTTCAATGGTGTCATAGCCGAGCTCCTGCAGATGATATGTTTTCAGTTTGTTGGCCAGGCCTATGCCTCGTCCTTCCTGGTTCATATATATTATCAGGCCCTTGCCTTCTTTTTCTATCATCTGCATGGCGGTATGCAGCTGGGCCCCGCAATCGCAGCGGCACGAGCCGAAAACATCGCCCGTCATGCATGAAGAGTGCACGCGTACCAGGATAGTGTCATCTTTTTGCCATGTGCCTTTGGATAATGCCATGTGATGCTGTCCTGTGTTAATTTCGCGGAATAAGGAAAGTTGGAAGTTGCCCCATTCGGTGGGCAGATCCACTGTTTCTTCTTTTTCTATCAGGCTTTCGTTTTTTATACGGTAGGCGATGAGATCTTTTATGGAGATCATTTTTAAATGGTAGTGATCCCTGATTTTAAACAGGTCCATAAGCCTTGCCATGGTGCCGTCTTCGTTCATAATTTCAACCAGGGCGCCAACGGGTTTTAATCCTGCCAGCCTGGTCAGATCTATGGTAGCTTCGGTGTGTCCAGCCCGCCGGAGCACGCCGCCGTCTTTGGCACGCAAGGGAAAAATATGTCCGGGCCTGCCCAGCTCTTCTGGTAAGGTTTCCGGATGGGATAATGCCTTGATGGTTTTGGCGCGGTCGCTGGCCGAAATACCGGTGGTACAGCCGTACCCCAGCAAATCAACCGAAACGGTGAATTGGGTTTCGTGCGATGAGGTGTTTTTTGATACCATCATTTCCAAATCTAATTTGGAACATAAGTCGGCCGAAATCGGCGCACAGATAAGTCCGCGGCCGTTTTTTGCCATAAAATTTACTTTTTCAGCAGTGATGGTTTCGGCGGCTGTGATAAAATCGCCTTCATTTTCGCGGTCTTCGTCGTCAACAACAATGATGATTTTTCCCTGCCTGAAATCTTCTATGGCTTCTTCTATCGTATTTAATTTGTTTTCCATTTGGAGAGTTTTACCACTGCAAAGGTATAAACATTCGAACAATCCGCGAAAAGAAACTTACCTTACACTAATGAATCCAATATCCCTTCTGCCATAATGCGGAGAAATCCATTGATAAAGCCACAATAAAATGTATGGCTACGCCCATCCATATCGAGCGGCTTTTCAGGCTGAACGTCCCTAAAATAATTCCGGCAATGATGGCTGCTATTGTTTCGGGGAAAGGCTTGCCAAAATGTATCATACAATAGGGGATAGTCATGATGAAGATGCTATAATATCCAAATTGTTTTTTCAGCCCGTGAACCATAAAACCCCGGAAGAAAAATTCTAAGGCAATAAACTGAAAAAAGTACAGAAGTTCCCAAATGAAAAAATCCGGCCATAGCGTCTCGTCGCTCTGAAGGTGGTAAAAAGGATACCGCAGCTGGAAACTTTCGGTGGTCGAAAATATCAGTATCAGCGGAAACATAACGATGAGAAACAATCCGAATATCCTGCGTTCCCTGAATATGTTGCCTCCCCATAATCCATAGTCTTTCAGCTTTTCTTTAAAAACTAATTTTATGATGGCCGCAGGAATCAGAAAATAAAAGATGAGTATAGTAACAACCCAATAACCCAGTGAAAACAATTGCTGATTTGTTTGGTGTTCAATAAAGTATTTCGCTCGCTCTGCTGTATTGCCCAGGCCGATAAAACTGATGAATTTCAATAGCAGGTAGTATCCGTCATTTTTGCC
>DAONFU010000146.1:0-2741 GCA_035403765.1 Bacteroidales bacterium | reverse complement strand
GTTTCGGCTATTTGCATTTTTAAAACAACTTTGGTTTTGCTCAGGCTTGTGATTTCGTAGATTTGGAGCGTGTTCTGTCCCTGATAAATGGTGGTATGTGAATTTCCCATGTCCGTATTGAAAGTGCTTTTGGTCGCCTGCATAGCCAGCAGGTCGGTAACAGCCCATTCGGCTTCAGCATTGGGCCCGGTGAAGTACCAATGTCCATCCACACCCAAAGTTTCGGTAACGCCGGTATCATTGTGCTTAAATGTTTCAGAATATACATAGGTGCCGTCGCTGTGATAATCGGTGTAGATGGCGCCCGTGTAAAAATCTTCTTGTACAATGGTGTCGCTTACCATATGCCTGCTGGTTTTGGTGGTGCCGTCAAAAGTGGTTTCATACTTTTCGTTGTTAAAAGTATAGCTACTCGAAAGGGAAACAACTTTCCAGTCACCGACTAATTTCATAGTGTCAATTTTTCGACAAGATAGAAACAGCGTGGAGATGATAACTGTTATGATAATAATAATCGGGAAAGCGGTATTTTTTTTCATGGTAATAATTTTTCTCTTTTGAAACAAATATTTATTGGGCTCCCATTTTCAGGTTAATGATGGTGATTTCTGCATCCAGCACCGTGTTGGTTCCTTCGATGTATTGCTGCTCTACTTTCGACTCCATCTTCACTTCATCTATAGAAAGTTTGATGAGCCTGAAAACCCGTGTTTCGAGGTTGCCCGAAGCAGAATAATTATCGGTAACCGGCGATTGCCCCTCTATTTGAATGGTTTTGGTGTGAGAAGTCTTTTGTAAGGCAAGCAGTTCTTTAAATTTGGTGTCGCTGTCTTTGCCACCTCCTGTAAAATACCAATACCCCGTTTCTTTATATGTATAGACCGAGGTGTCGTTTGAAATATGTTCTTCCCAATTGTACGTGCCGTTTTTCTTGAAAGAAATAATCATCGATGCATTGGAAATAAATTTTTGGGTGCCAAAGATGTGGATATATGATGACCCGTCATACTCTTCGGAGATAATGGTGTCGTTGTGTTGTACGGCATGTTTGTAATAAGAAAAACTCCAATCCTGACATAGCCTGTATTTTCTGGAGTAAAAAGTAAATCCTGCATCTTCATCACCCACCTGGCATGAGTTGAAAACCGGGATTAGCAGTATGCCACAGACAAGTAAAATAAGGAATCTTTTTGCATTTTTCATTTCCTGAATTTTTGAGATAAAACTAGAACAAAATTAAAGTAATTTCATTAAAAAGTAAAATTATCTTTTGTACGCAAGATTACAAAAAAGGTTTTCATGATTATTTGCAGGAACCATTGTATATCTGCAGGGCTTTTTTGTAACCGAGGTCTGCTGCCGATTTCAAATCATCGCACATGCCTTTTTTATCCTTCATGGCTTCTTTGCACAAGGCTCTTTCGAAATACCATTCTGCAAGCGGCTTTGATTTTAAAGCCATATTCCAATCTTGCACGGCCTGTTCAAATTTTTGCAATCCCGAAAAAATCTTGGCCCTTCCGGCATAGGCATAGTAGTTGTCAGGGTTTACTGAAACGGCTTTGTTATAATATATCTGGGCACTCTTAAGGTTGTTTTGGCTCTCGTAAATCCTTGCAATATACAGGTATGCCGAATCATTTCTTGTATTGAGCTGGGCGCTTTTGGTAAAATCTTTCAGGGCTTCGGCAGATTTATTAGTTTTGTAATAGCATAGCGCCCTGTTATAAAATGTTCCGGCATCTTTTACTGCATATTCATTCATCAGTGTAGTATAGTCTTCAATGGCCTCTGTCCACAAGCCTGAAAAAAATTGTGCCTGAGCTTTGTGAAGGAATAGTTCTTTGTGGCGTATTTTCATTGTGACGGCCTTTTTAAAATCAGCGGAGGCGGCTTTATAATCTCCGCTTTTTTCATACAGCAGCCCTCTTTTGTAATAGGCCTCGGCCAGGAGCGGGTTTAGTGCTATGGATTTTGAAAAATCACTCAATGCCTCCCTGTCTTTATTCTGGAGTTCATAAATCAATGCCCGTTGAAAAAAAACATCCGCGTTTTTGCCGTTTATTTCCAGGGCTGAACTCAGGTCGGTGAGGGCTGATTTTAAATCCATGTTCTTCTGATTTAGTTTTGCCCTCTCCAGATAAGCCTCTTCTTTGTTTTTGTCGATTTCAACGGCCCGGGCATAATCAGCAAAGGCTTTTTTGTTTTCCCCCGCCAGGGCATAGGTGGCGGCACGTTTCAGGTAGGCCGGGTAATAGTTGGGATAAATTTCCAGTGCTTTGCCGAAGTCTTTCAGCGCTTCGCCGAATTTTTTCTGAGCCGTGTAGCAATCGCCCCTGCCGATATAGGCATCATAAAACAGTTCATTTTTTTCGATGCAGCGGGTAAACTCGCCAATGGCCCCTGTGAGGTCGTTTTGCTGGTATTTGCTCAGGCCGCTTTCATATAAAGAATTAGCTGTTTGTCCGCAGATAATCCATGTTTGCAGCGTAATAATTATAGTAAAAAATATTCCCCGGCTCAAGTGCATTTTTTATATCTTTGGAATGATACAGCAAATTTCAACAAAAAAATCCTATGATTTACCAGACAGAAATTATTTTACCTGCATTCGGAAGGGGCTTTCATTTAATTACTGACATTATAAAACAAAACCTGCCTCCCTTGCCGGAGACAGGTTTTGTGAACATTTTTATCAGGCATACCTCTGCAGGATTAACCATTAACGAGAACTTTGATGC
>DAONFU010000145.1:0-4979 GCA_035403765.1 Bacteroidales bacterium | reverse complement strand
ATATTTTGCGTTATCAGAAGTACGCCCTCACCTGCACACTGCCTACATGAATTATTTTATTAGTGCCGGTTTTGCGGCCATCGTATATTAGGTCGAGCTGCATATTATTGCCGAGGTTGCGCTGGAAAGTCAATCCCCAGGTGATGTTCTGGCCGTTTTTCAGTCCTTCCAGCATTTCGTAAGCTAAGGAGGTATTGTCCGATGCATTGTAATTGATATTGATATAGTTTACCCTGGCCTGCAGGGTTCCCTTGCCCGGAAAGTTGTATTTGCTTTCCAGACCAAAGTTGTGGTTAAGGGCGCGTTCGTTAGGCGAAACGGCGGTATTGCGTTTGTCGGAGAAATTATATGTGAGGCTGATACGGAATTTATTTCCCGGCTGAAAAATAAATTTTGGCTGTATCTCCCAAAAAGATAAATCGTAGTTTCTGGAGGTAAAAAATTCCGAGCCATAAGTCTTTATTCCCTGCAAAAATTCGATGTTTGTGTAGAACTTACGGGTGATGTTCCAGCGGATTTTAATCCCGTACGATTGTTGTGAGCGGCTTTCAAAGCCATTGAGCAGCATCATTTTGGAGTTGTTAAGTTGGTACGAAGCTTCGGCTGCAATTTTAGGATGACTTTTATTGAAAAACAAAACCGTCTTGAATGTAGTGGCGGTGGACATCAGGGTGGTATCGTTCAGTTGAAACATAAAAGGATTGTATGCATGCAGGAAATCTGAACGGGTAGTTTTGTGGTTTACGCTGTACGACGATTGCAACGAAAAACGCGAAACAAACTTCCGGAACCCTTTTTTGTTTTTCCATACTATGCCCGGGTCAATGGTGATGGCTTCGCTAAACTGGTTTGAATAGGTCTTAATATAGCTGTATGTTGGCGTAAAAATGCGTATGTAGTTGGCCTGATCCTTGAAAACCGCCACATCAAATTCATTGAGTTGTTTTACACCGTCGCCGTTATAGTCGCTCCATACATACACACCCTGTCCCGGGCTTACCTCCAGGTAGGAGTATTCTTTCTTTTCTTCCATGCCCGAGCCAACTTCGTAATACGTGGTGGACATAAGTACATTTTTGAATAAACGTACATAATATTCTATTCTTCCTATCAGGCGGTTGTCGGGCCGGGTAGCGCTTAATGCAGAATCTTTTACCTTCAGCATCCTGTAGGTGGCGCTTATTTTTAAAGTGTTTTTTGGGTTTTTTGCAAGCTCTACACCCAGGGTGAAATCGTCGGCATCGGTGGCAAGGCGCAGATGCTTATTTAAGGGCAGATAGTCAAAACGTTTTTTATAACTTATCTGGTATTTGTTTTTTGCCGAATCGGGACTGGCAAAAAAAGCCTCGTACTGGTTAAAAGCAAAACTGCTTCCCAGCAGCGAATCGGCGCTGTTGGCGCGAAACATGTTATGTTCCTGCTCTTCGCGCACCCCAACCGAAAACCATTTGAACTTTTTTATCAATTGTGCTTTTTGTTTGAAAAATGCGGTCTTATACTCAGGTGTTCGGGTGGTTAGATAACTGCCGTTAACAGTCAGGAAAAAGTTTTTGTAGTCCTGTGCAACGTCAAGTTGGTTTTGCAGGCCCTGGTAGGCTTCTCCATGGACATAATATTTTACCTGATAAAAAGCATTTTGATTTTTTTTGTTGCGAAAACCAATTTTCAAGGTGCTGATGTTTTCGTAGGCATCGGCAGCCTTGCCGATGTTCCAGTCGCGGCTAAACTCCACAGGCCGGTATTGTTCAATGGGGGAAAAACAACGACTTACCCATTCATTAGCGATATCGGCAATAAACCGCCAATCATTGCTGTTCTTTTTTGCAAAAGGAACGGCATTGGTTACGGCGGCCCTGATGGCATAGCCCACATCATCACTTTTGTCGAGCGACGAAAACAGGTTTTTGTTGTTGTTGCTCAAGGCCGCTTCGGCAGTGATTTTTGTTGTTTTTCCAATACCATAGTCAAAGGCCAGGGTGTACATCTGAATCTTTTTGGGTGTTACCAGCAGGGTTACCGGTTCGTAATCTCCGCCGGGCTGCCCGCCTTGCGGAGCCACCCATTTGAAAACTCTGCCATTGGCCGAACTTTGTGTGAGCACATAATTGCCGTTTCCACTGCCCACAAAGGCAAAGCCAAGCCGGTAAAAGGCACTGTCAGGATTTGAGCTGTACACAAATACCGAATCATAAATGATAGAGGAAACGGCGGTGTCAATCATTTTGTACATCACATAGGTGCTGGAAAACTCAATGCTATCTATATTGGGAACTATTGCAAGCTGCACACTGTCGCCGATATTTGCCAGAAGCTGTTTTTCACTGTCGGTCAGTTCTTGTTGCAAAGGCTGGTTTTTTAGGTCCTGCTCCGAATAAAAATGAAAACGGATATTTAGTTTTTTATATTCCATGCCGACACCAGCATGGAAAAGAGTCCGTGCATAGTAGCGGTCGGTGTATTCAAATTCAACGACCACGCGTTTGTCTTTGGTAATGATATTTTTAGGCATGAAAGTAACTTCGCCGAGGTTGTAATCTATTACATAATCGTTTTCCTGTCCGCGGGTAAGCAGCACGCCGTCGATGTACACCCGTTCGGTGCCTCCAAGAATGATGATATAGTTTTCGTTGTTCTGGCCGCTAAGTTTGTAAGGCCCCTGGTTGCCCTCCAGCACGGCAATTACATTCCGCGCATACCTCCCCTTCGACAATGCCCCGCTGCCTTCAAGTCTTAGTTTTATTTTTTCTTCGGGATGTTTTTTTAAAGGAATCAGAAAGTTCGACTCGATAAGGGCTCCCTGGGCTTTTTTGTAAAAGTTCATAAAATAGCTTTTCGGAGGACCTGTTTCAAAATCGCCGGCAATCAGCTTATGGTTTTTGTTGAACAACTGAATAAAAACTTTGTCGAAATCCTGCAACTGTTGTGTGTTACCGTCGGGTTGTATCGGGATGTTGTTGTCGGTAATAGCCGCAAGCACCTGTATGTCATCAGACAGGTATCCCGAAAGCTGAAGATTCAGGCTGGAATTAACCACGAGATCCTGGTTGTTTCCCATAGATATGCCCCGCGAGATATTGCCGCTGCGGTTAAGAGTACCCCATTTGAACATATCTTCTGTGGAATTTTCATATTTATACAAAAAAGGGTTTGCCAATTCGGTGACAGGTAGGTTGATTATACTGGATTGCTTATGCCGCCGTGTTGCCGCCAGCGAAACAGGAAACACCCGGTAAGATATTTGAAGATTTTTGTTTTTTAGTTCTTTGTCGAAAAATATTTCATCAGTAATAAAAAGCATCCCTTTGGCATAATCAATTAAATATTTTGAGAGGTCAAGAGGTTGACCTTCATTTGTAGTGATAATAATGCTTTTGGGTATCAGGCTCAGCGAATCGATGAGGAGGGTGTCGTTATCAACGAGAAGGTGTTTTATCCTGAAATTCGAAAAATCCTGAGCATACAATCCCGTCGCGGCCAGGAACGAAATAATAAATATGTATAGCGTTTTTTTCAAACTCAAGGCCTAAGGATAGAAGGAAATTATCAATAAAAAGGATATTTTTAAAACTCAAATTTATGATAAAAATTGTTATAAAGAACTAACGGGTATAAAGAACTAACAGGTTTTTCATTTAATAGGGTTAACAGGTAATTTGAATAGCAAACCTGTTAGTTCTTTCTGTAAACCCGTTAGTTCTTTATAACAGATAATTCATACATTTGTATGAACCAAAATTCTGTTTATGAAATCAATGACCGGTTACGGCAGGGCAGTCTGCGAATTGCCAGGGAAAAAAGTTACGATAGAAATAAAATCCGTCAACAGCAAACAGCTCGACCTGAACATAAAATTGCCGGGTATGCTCCGCGAAAAAGAAGCGGATATCCGATCACTGTTATCAAAACAACTGGAACGTGGGAAAATAGATTTTTATGTAAATCTTGAACCACTGCTTTCGCAGGGAGCATTTGCTCTGAACACCGCGCAGGCGGCTCAATACCACGAAGGAATAAAACAATTGTCCAAAGACCTCGGCTTACCAATGCCTCAGGAAGTTATATCACTGTTGTTGCGCATGCCCGATGTGGTAAAAAACCCCATAGAGGAACTAAAAGAAGAAGAGTGGGTACTGATATATAAGAAAATTGAAAAAGCGGTGCTGGCGTTGGATACTTTCCGTCTGAACGAAGGGAATGTATTGAAAAATGACATGCTGCAGCGCATTGCTGCCATTGAAAATGGAATACCCAGCATTGAAACTTATGAAAAGGAGCGGATGCTGCTGATCAGGCAACGCATACATACAAACCTGGAGGCGGTTGTTGATCCGGAAAAAATTGATAAAAACCGTTTTGAGCAGGAACTAATCTATTATCTTGAAAAATTAGACTTTACCGAAGAAAAAGTGCGTCTGCAAAAACATTGCACCTATTTCTGCGAAACCATCAACGAAGCAGCTTCAAACGGGCGTAAGCTCGGATTTATCACACAGGAAGTGGGCCGGGAAATAAACACCCTGGGCTCAAAAGCCAACGATTCCGATATTCAGAAGATCGTTATTGGCATGAAAGACGAACTGGAAAAAATTAGGGAGCAGTTGCTGAATGTTTTGTAGCTTCCATTCCGTTGATGCCGTCGGATAAATTCATGAATTTATCCGACATTAAACATCTGTCTTTAAGAATTCAGTGCCGGTATTAAATCAGGAATTCCGGGTAATTTTCGATTCAAACCGAAAATTATTATAATTATTTTCGATTCAAACCGAAAATTGTTATGATTATGATGTTGTACTAATGAAAGACGAACTGGAAAAGATCTGAGAGCAAATATTGAATATTTTATAGATTATCTATTTCTTTGATGTCGGATAAATTCATGAATTTATCCGACAATCAACATCTGTCTTTAAGAATTCAGTGAAGGTATTAAATCAGGAATTCCGGGTAATTTTCCTGTGTTATTATGTGCGTTTTTG
>DAONFU010000144.1:1708-5007 GCA_035403765.1 Bacteroidales bacterium | reverse complement strand
GACTTCTGACTTCTGAATTATTTTTTTTCTTTTTTCGAAAACAGCTCAGTGAGGTTGGTGGCAATGGTAAAAGTGCTGGGAGATCCTTTCAGGTGATACTTTGCCCATGAATAGCTGATGCGGAATTTATACACGTTGATGCCGCAGCCGAAGGAAAACCCTACGATGCCTTTTTTAACTTCTGTACGCAGCTCGTGGCGGCGCTGGTAGTTATAGCCTATGCTGATATAAAAACGCTTCGCCGGATAAAATTCCACACCCAGCACCAGGTGTCGCATCAGCTTATCAGCAAAAACTCCGACCTTTCTTGGGCTTAAGGTGTCTCCGGTAACAGGGTCCACATTTGAAATTCTGGGGTCTTTAAAGGTGAGGTCCCATTTTTCGATATGGTTGTAAACCAACGAGTATCTCAAGGGTAATTTGTTGAATCTTTGCGAGATGCCAAGCTGAATCTCAAAAGGAAGTGGCTCAATATTTCCCGGGACATAGGCATCGAGTTGCCGGCCAATATTTTTGAACAGCAGGCTTGCCATAAAACCGCTTTTTTCGTGAAAGTAAGTTGCGGCCACATCCACAGCCAGGCCAAAAGAATTGTATTTTTCCAGTTGAGAATAAATCATCTTGAGGTTGGCTCCCAGCAGAAAATTTTTGTGTAGTTTTCGGCCCCAGCCCAACGTAAGGGCATATTCTCCGCCGGAAAAGTTGCCATAGGTCATGCCCGATTCGTCGGCCTCAAGAAAACGTCCGTAATTGATAAACTGCAAGGCCCCGGCAAAACTGCCAGCCTTTTTGAAGGTATGTGAATAGGCAACAGAACCATAATTTACATCGCTGATATATTCGGCAAAGCTCAGCGAAAACTGATGGTGCAGGTTGTCGCCTATCAGCGAAGGGTTGATAATGGCGAGGGATAGGTCGTTGTCTTTGGCGACAAGCATGTTGCCTCCGAGTGCGGCTACACGGGCGGAAACCGGAAGGTTAAGAAATTCGTAAGTGTTGTTGCCTCCGGTTTGTCCGAATAGCGAAGTACATAAAAAAACTGAAAAAAGTATGGCTGCAAATCTTTTCAAAAGTCAGTATTTTAAGAAGCAAAAATAATGTTTTTTGTCGCTCCTGCCTGACATAACGGAAATTAATTAAAAATATTGTACTTTTGACACCATGCTGCACGAGGAATTGTTTATGTGGCGTTGTATTGACCTCGCCATGAATGGATTGGGGAATGTGGCGCCAAACCCTATGGTGGGTTGCGTCATTGTTCATAAAGAACTTATTGTTGGCGAGGGCTTTCACACGGTTTTCGGCGGCCCTCATGCCGAAGTTGCTGCTATCAACGCCGTCAGGAACAATGAAATCCTGAAGGATAGTACCTTATATGTAAGTTTGGAGCCATGCTGCCATTATGGAAAAACACCGCCCTGCTCTGAAAAGATTATCCAATCGGGTATCAAAAAAGTTGTGGTAGGCATCAGAGACCCTTTCGCACAGGTTCAGGGCATGGGAATTTCCCGGCTTAAGGAGGCAGGGGTAGAGGTGGTGGAAGGCTTGCTGGAAAAGGATTGTGCGGCTCTGAACAAAAGATTTTTTACTTTTCACCAAAAAAAACGCCCTTATATCATTCTAAAATGGGCGCAAAGTCTGGATGGTTTTATAGACAAAAAACGTGATACCGATGAACCGCATATAAACTGGATAACCGACGAAAAAAGCCGTTTGCTGGTGCATCGCTGGCGTTCGGAAGAACAAGCAATACTGACAGGCAAAAATACCGTGCTGGCAGACAATCCTCAACTCACGGTGCGCGAATGGTATGGGAAAAATCCCCTGCGACTGGTAATAGACCGGCAACTGGCCATTTCTGCCACTGCAAAAATATTGGACAATACCGCCCATACCGTAGTTTTTAATTCTATAAAAGAGGAGGTGACCGGAAATATTGAATTCAAGAAACTTGATTTCAGCAAAAATATTATCCCCGAAATGCTCGCCTGTCTCTACGAAAAAAATATTCAATCGCTGATAATCGAAGGCGGCCGTGTTGCCCTGCAATCGTTCATTGATGAGGGTTGCTGGGATGAAGCCAGGGTGTTTTCCGGAAATTGTTTTTTCTTTGAAGGCATCAGGGCTCCTGTGATAAATGGCCACTTGGAAATGATACAAAATATTGGTGCCGATAAGCTTAGTATTATAACCAATAAACGCACTGGTCTATAACAGCTTTACATACCGTGAGTTTTTTTTAATCAAAATTTGGATGTTTCAAAATAATTGATTAATTTTACCCTGATTTGGCATGCAGGATTATGTGTTTTTCCATGGCGAATCAACGACCGTTTATTTTAAATTATTAATTGAAAAGCAATTAATACCGGCAATATGATCAGGCGTAATGTTTTATCAGTTGTTTTTGTTCTGGCTTTTATCATTTGGGGTACAGGGCAATCTTTGGCAGTTTCTCAGTACAACAGAGTTGTGGCAAAAAAAACATCCGCTGAAGAGCTTACTGTTGTAAATAAATACCAAACAGGTAAACCCCGCAAACAAAAATCCAAATTAAACCGGGCAAAAAGAACAAAAGCTCTTTCTTATTCAAACCATGCCGTAAAAAAGGGTAGGTGGCAGCATACCAAGAAAATAAACTGTTCTGTAAACCCCGGCCTGAAATCCAAAAGAAACTGGAAAAAAGAATCTCCTCCGCCGGTCAACGAAAGAAAAAAAACGGTTAAAGTTTACTGATATTCAAATTTTATACCACTGCTTTTGTATTTTTGCAAAGGCTGCTTTCTGCTTTCCAGCAGGATTTATATTGAATTCCTGTAATATGAAATACTGCTTTTTATGAAAATAATAAGGTACCTGTTAATGCTGAGTTTTTTTTGGATTAGCTGTCACTCATTATTTGCAGATTCTCCGCTGACATCAACGGATTTTTGCCAAGCTTATCAAAAAGAAAAAATGGTTATTAGGGCTGCATCAACCGCTGGGGTACTCACAAATCAGCTAATCAAGTTTCTGCTGGCCGAAAAAAAACCTATTGCCGTGAAAATGGCTGTTATTAATCAGTTGGGATGGAGCCTTGATGGTAAGCAAAATGCTTCCATTTTTTATGACTACCTGCAGGAACACAAAGGGTACAAGGGAAAGGATGATTTGTTGAAAAAGGCAGGCGCGGCAGAGTTGTTATGTTTGGCGTATCTGCAAGCGATGGACAATTATTTTGAAGTGGATGAGGCCATTGTTTATGCCGAAACGGCCGTCAGCAAGAACCCGAAAAGTTTCACTTATAACATGATCTGTGC
>DAONFU010000144.1:0-1608 GCA_035403765.1 Bacteroidales bacterium | reverse complement strand
GCTTTCAGATATACATCGTCCTGTTCGTTGCTGATGCGCCAGTAGGCGTCGTAATCCCATAAATTGCGGGCAATCCACGCTTTGATAAAATTCTTGATGTAGGTTTCAGAAACTTTGTATCCTTCCTCATCCTTTTTAACCCCTTCTTCTTCAGAATACTTTAGAAAATCCTGCATAAATTCATTGTTCAAGGTATATCCTTTCAGAAATACCTCCATGTCAGGGTACTGTTTTTTTAGTGTTTCGCGGTTGATATCAAGGTATTTCAATACATATAGGTTGATAATGTTTTTGCGCAACAGGTCCTGATAGAAGTCGGAAACCTTTGTGGTGTCAAGGGGAATAAATATATCGGGCATGATGCCTCCGCCACCATACACCAGGCGATTATTCGGGGTGTAATATTTCAGCGAATCCGGAAACTTTATACTGTCGGGATTGGTCAATTCTCCGTGTTTGTAACGGTTTGTCAAGTCTTTATAGTACTTTTCAATACCGTCGTTGTATGGTTTCTGCACGCAACGCCCGGTAGGCGTATAATAATGCGCTGTGGTAAGTCTTATTACTGACTGGTCGGGAAGGGTAAAAGGCCTTTGCACAAGACCTTTTCCGAAGGAGCGTCGGCCGATGACAAGGCCCCTGTCCCAGTCTTGCACTGCCCCGGTAACAATCTCGCTTGCCGAAGCCGAACCTTCGTTGATGAGTACTACCAGTTTCCCTTTTTCGAAATTTCCTTTTTCAGTGGCCTGATTAACCGAACGGCTTGAGTTTACACCTTCGGTATAAACAATCAACAGGCCTTTTTTCAGAAATTCATCGGCAAGGTCAATGGCCGTATTCAGGTACCCTCCATTATTGTCGCGCAGGTCCAGGATAAGGTTTTTCATGCCTTGTTTTTTGAGTTTCGCGAGAGCCTCCGAAAATTCCGACATGGTGGTCTGGGCAAACTTGTTGAGTTTTATGTAGCCGATATCATCGGTGGACATATAGGCGGCATCCATGCTGTTGATGGGAATTTTGTCTCTGACGATGGTATAATCGAGTAATTCTTTTTTGCCCCTGCGGTAAATGCTCACTTTCACCGAACTGCCTTTAGGGCCTCGGAGTCTTTTTACTACAAAATCAGTGTTAATTTTTTCACCGGTGGCATCTTCGCCGTCAATCTTCACTATTTTGTCACCCGACATAATCCCTAATTTTTCTGAGGGCCCGTTGGGAACAGGGGTAATAACGATGATGGTATCTTTTATAATGTTGAACTGAACGCCTATGCCTTCAAAGTTGCCTAACAGCGGCTCGTTGGCTTTGTCTATTTCTTTCTTCGACATATATACCGAATGCGGGTCAAGCTCCTTGAGCATACCCCTGATGGCCACCTCAGTAAGCTTTTCTTCGTTGGTGGTGTCAACATATTGCAACCTGATAATTTGCAAGGCTGCCGCAAATTTGTTTTCGGTCTTTTTGGGGTCGTGTTGCTGGGCATAACCCTTGCCGGCACAAAGGGCAGAGCAGAGCACAAGCAGAAACAGGGATTTGAATAGTGTGGTACTAAAGTGTTTTTTCATAGAAATGCTTTGTAGGTGAAAAATCGTTGGCATGCAAAATTAA
>DAONFU010000143.1:0-5055 GCA_035403765.1 Bacteroidales bacterium | reverse complement strand
GAAACTCTACAGTAACAAAGGATTCCTTAAAAATATTTGTACCCCGGGCGGGACTTGAACCCGCACGACCGCAATGGTCACAGGATTTTAAGTCCTGCGTGTCTACCAGTTCCACCACCAGGGCAACAAAGAACGTTTGATATTCTAAAAAAAAACCTCTCTGCAACGAGAGGATTTCTTTGTGGAGCGGAAGACGGGACTCGAACCCGCGACCCCGACCTTGGCAAGGTCGTGCTCTACCAACTGAGCTACTTCCGCATTTCGGGGTGCAAATATAATAAATTTTTTTAAAACAAAATATTTTATGTTTTTCTCTGAAAAATTTTTACTTTTATTCCTGTTAAAATCCGGCCATGTCAAAACTTTTTATCATCCCTACCCCTATCGGCAACCTCGAAGATATTACCCTCCGCGCTCTCCGCATCCTGCACGAAGCCGACACCATACTGGCTGAAGACACCCGTACCAGCGGCATACTGCTGAAACACCACGGCATTGCTACCAAAATGCTGCCTTACCACCAGTTTAATGAACACCGCAGTCTGCAGACCTTGGTAAAACGCATACAGGCAGGTGAAAACCTGGCAATGATATCCGATGCCGGCACACCAGGCATTTCCGATGCGGGATTCCTGCTTATCCGCGAATGTATCAGCCAGGGCATAGAGGTGGAATGCCTGCCCGGTCCTACGGCTTTTGTTCCTGCGCTGATAATTTCCGGCCTTCCCAGCGACCGTTTCCATTTCGAAGGCTTCCTGCCTCACAAAAAAGGCCGCCAAACCCGCCTGACAAACCTTGCACAATTAGAAAACACCGTTATCCTTTACGAATCGCCACACCGCCTGGTGAAAACACTGGAACAATGCTGCGAGTTTTTTGGCGAAGAAAGAAAGGCCGCAGTAGTCAGGGAATTGAGTAAAATTCACGAAGAAGTGATCCGCGGCAGCCTGAAAGAAATAGTCCTATCTTTGCAGGACAAGACCATCAAAGGAGAAATCGTAATCGTCCTTGCCGGAAAATAACACCATGCACAAAAATTTTTTCATATCGCTGTTGCTTATCCTGATCGCTTGTACGCTAGCAGCCCAGGAAAATATTCCCCTGCAACGCGATATAGTATTTTCGCTGGACAAATACCTCAACCGCAAAAACACCAATGTGTTCACCGCCCTAAAACCTTATAATAAAACGGTGGTTGACCGTGTGGTTCATACCGATTCGGCTATTACTCCCGGCTGCAGGCCGGCAAAAGAAAAAGAACGTTGGTTTATGCGAAAGGTCTTCCGTGAAGATTTATTTGTAATTAACCATGAGGATTTTCATTTGTACGTAAGTCCTCTGTTCAACTTCGGCTATGGCATGTCGCTGGCCGAAAAGAAAAGTTTATACTACAACACACGCGGCGTGCAGCTTAAAGGAACTTTTGGAAAAAATATTTATTTCATCACCAGTTATTACGAAACCCAGGCCAGGTTTCCCGATTACATCACCGACCACATTAAAACATTTGAAGTGGGCCCCGGAACCGGCAGGGTGAAAGATTATAAAACCGGCGGCTACGATTACGGAACTCCCTACGGATTGATTTCATTCACTCCCGAACCGCACTGGAATATCCAATTTGGCTTCGACAAAAACTTTATCGGCGACGGATACCGGTCGCTGCTTTTATCCGACAACACCTATCAATATCCGTTTCTCAAGATTCACGTCAACTATGAATGGTTTTACTACCAGACGATTTTCACCGCCTTTCAGAACCTAAATACAACGGCAGTTCTTAATGCGCCTTACGTCTGGTATCACGGGTACCAAACCAAACCGGGGTCCTTTAATTATGTCGGTTTCCGTATAGGAAAATCAGTGGAATTGGGCCTTTTTGAGGGTATCATCTGGAAGGCAGCCGAAGGAAGCAAGAAATTCAACTGGAATAGCCTGATCCCTGTAATTTTTGTCAACACCATACATTATTCACTTTTCGACCAGAATAACATTGTGGCAGGCCTCACCGCCAAATACAAACCCCTAAATACGCTCAACTTTTATGGCCAGTTGATGATCGACAACCTCAGGTTCAACAAATTGTTTAAAAGAGGCTACCAGAGCAATGCTGTAGGTTTTCAGCTGGGGGGAAAATGGTTTGACATGTTCGGCATACAAAACTGGAATATCCAGGCCGAATACAATCAGGTGCGGCCTTTTGCTTATTCGTCGCCCAACCCGCTTCAGAGCTATACTCATTACAACCAGGCGCTGGCACACCCGCTGGGAGCCAATTTCAGGGAGCTTATCGGCTTTATGAACTACCGCTGGCACAGAATATTTGCTGAAGCACAACTTGCTTATGCCATGACCGGTGTGGACACCGACACCACAAACTGGGGGCAAAACATCTTTCTTTCGCAAACCACCAACCAGCGCGGGTACGATTCGCAGGGCAATTTTATCACACAGGGACTCAAAACCGACATTCTCAATGCAGGAATAAGAGTCGGTTACTTGTTTAACCCTAAAACCAACCTGGTGGTGGAGGCTGGGTACAATATGCGTCGCTATAAAAACAATATCGACAACCGGCTGACGCATTATTTTTATTTTGGAATCAAAACATCGCTGACCAATATATACAACGACTTTTAGCACCATTGAAAAACATTATAATACATAGAATTCTCTTTATAACAGCCATGCTGCAATGCATATGCGGGTTTTCGCAACAATCACACTACCATGGGTTTTCGGGTATGCAGGAAGCGCTCAATGCCAGACTTTACGCCCACGGAGTTAACTTTCACCCCGATGTGCAGCCTTATTATCAGATGGAAATTGACAGGGTGGAAAATTTCGATAGTATCTTCTGCTATAAAATTCCAAAAGAAACAAAGTTCTACAAAAAAACACTAACAAATAACCTCATAAAATATTATGACGGCGATGTTTTTATTGCCTCCGATCCTTTGCTCGATGCAGTGGGGGGATATGACATTTCAGGCAAGAAGGCACTGTTTGAATCGGGAATCGGCGCACGGCTTACTATTAGCCTTTACAAAAAAGTATATTTGGGCGGTTCTATCATGTATTATCAATCGTCATTCCCGCAATACATTGATGACAAGATAACGTCGGGCAGGACTGTCCCCGGACATAACTACGCATACAAATCGGCGCCAGGCGGATACAATTACATGGATTATGATTTTTATATAGCCTACAATTTTTATAAATATTTTACGCTGGAGGCGGGATTTGGAAAAAATTTCTGGGGCGATGGGTACCGTTCGCTTTTCTTGTCTGACGTTGCCTATAACTATCCATATTTGAAATTAACCACTAATGTATGGAAAATAAAGCTTGTTAATCTTTACACAAATTTTAAGGACATGACAGGCATTTATAATACCACCAAATGGAAAAACATGACCAACAAATTCGGGGCTTTTCATTACCTCAGTTGGGATATTTCCAGGCGTGTTAATTTGGGTTTTTTCGAGTCTATCATCTGGCAAGCCAAGACCAGCGGTGGCTCGCGGGGTTTTGACATTGCTTACCTCAACCCGGTTATTTTTCTGCGACCCATAGAATTTCAGCGTGGATCGCCCGATAATTCGCTGCTCGGAGTTAGCCTGCGGGTGAAGGTAGGAAAAAAGACTTCGTTATATGGGCAGTTACTCATCGATGATATTATCTTCGGCGAGATAAAAAAAGGCATTATCAACCGGTTTAAACGCATCCGCCATCCCGAAGACAATAGTCTGGTGTATGGTTTCTGGACCAATAAACAGGCATGGCAAATTGGCGTGCGCTCCTATGATATGTTCAAACTAAAAAACCTTTCGGCCCTGCTCGAATTTAATTTTGCCCGGCCTTATACCTATGCCCACCGCATCGTTACACAAAATTATGGTCATTACAACCAGCCATTGGCACACCCCGGCGGCGCCAATTTTATGGAGGCCTCCTTATTTCTGCGGTATAATTATCACCGGTGGTTTTTTGAGCTACATGCCAATTATACCATTACCGGATTGGATTCCCTCAATTCTGATGTGGGCCAGGACATCTACAAGCCCGCCTGGGATGCCTACGATGCCTCGGTCGGGAATGTGGTGCTGAACCCATATTTCAATGAGATTGCACAAGGCATAAAAACACGCATAGGCTATTATTCGCTGAATGTAGCATACCTGCTGAATCCTAAAAATAATATGCGTTTGGTGCTGAACTATTATTACCGCCATTCCTCCTCGAAACTTGCCAGCCAATCAGCAAATGTTATTCAACTGGGAATAAAAATGTCGGTACCCGACCGGCATTATGATTACTGATTATCTGATTTTATATCAAAGTGAATTTTTAGATAGTCCATGGTGGATGATTCCACGGCGGATCGAAGCCAAGACTTACTGAAATTTCATACGTTGTTTGCCCGATTGGGACAGACGGGGAAAAAATTGGCGTTTTCGGGCAAACACAAAAGACAAAATCAATAAACTTGCTCTTCAGCCACCTGCAGAATCACATCGGTAGCGGCATCATATACGTAGGCAACCACCTTGCAGTGTTTGTCGTTCCATGCAGCGTCCAGAGTTTTCTTATAGGTGCGGATAACGGCAGAATCCTGCGCCACGCCTCCGTTGGTAAGCACTTCGCCGAAACTGCCTGCAAAAGCATCTCTCATCACATCCATAAAAACATAATTTTCTATTTCCGGTGTAGTGCCAACAGTATTATTGTTATTCAACTGATACCCGGTAATACTGTCTTCGGAGATAAACAGTGCGATTTTCAGGTTTTGTGCGTTGGCTGATAAAAATTTTGATTTTACGTGTGTGCAAAGTTTTCGGCTGGCCGAATCATAATTGTTGATAATCTGCAAGGTTATCACCGGACTTTGTGCCAGCACCTGTTCGGCTTTGGTCTGCCAGGTGGCAGGTGTTCCATAAAAAACATTGGTACCGTCGATTTTTTCACGGTTAAACCCGGCCCGGGGTTGCGCGGGACTGCCAAAGTAAGCATAAAGTTCCTCGCCAAAAGTTCCCGCACGCAAATCCAGGT
>DAONFU010000142.1:3507-5066 GCA_035403765.1 Bacteroidales bacterium | reverse complement strand
TCGTTGTCGATAGTGCCCGGCACCCCGACGATCGGAAAATCATACTTTTTTCCCAGCGCCATAGCACCCCTGAAAGTGCCGTCACCGCCAATAACCACCAGGCCATCAATCTTTGCCTTTACAAGATTTTGAAAAGCCAGTTCCTGCCCTTCGTTGGTCATAAAACGTTCGCTGCGTGCGGTTTTCAGCATGGTGCCTCCCCGCTGAATAATATTTGAGACGGACTGTCGCTGCATAGGCACAAACTCGTTATTTATCAAGCCTTCATAACCTCTGTAAATTCCGGTTACCGCTGCATTCATATACACACCGGTGCGCACCACGGCCCGTATGGCGGCATTCATGCCGGGGGCATCACCTCCGGAGGTCAACACGCCAATATGTTTTATTGTTGTCATAATTTTAGAGATATTTTTTAACAAAAGTAAATTTTTCTATGGACAGTTTTTGTTATGTGAATAAAAAAACAGCGGGCTTTAGTAGTCCGCTGTTTTTAATTATTGGCAGTTTTAATCTCATTCTTTAATGAACTTATTGGTGGACACTCCTTTTTCTGATTCCACCTTGAGGATATAAATGCCGTTGGTAAAATCTGCAATATTGACTGGCGTAATTCTTGAAGATACCGCCTGTGTGCGAAGTAATTGTCCCTGCAGGTTATAAATAAGAACTTTCGTGGATTGATCAGCTAGATTAACATCCACATATACCGTAGTATTTGCGGGATTGGGATACACTTTAACACCAAATTCGGGATTCTGTTGTTCGACACCAGTAACAGGAGAGCAGATTATCGGGTCAACAACCAGTGCGGTATAGAGGTCGGGGTTGGTAATAGCCGGGTATGAATACCAGGTGCTGTTATACTTCAGGAATGCCGAATTTATGGCACTTGCCCGGGTAGTAACATGTATTACAGAAAAGGTATCAGCCGGAGAGTTATAATATATTTGATACCCCACATAGACATCGGATCCGGTAAACGACACGGGTGTATTAAAAGTAATATAATTAAGATCCCAGGCAGTGAGTGCGTTGATGGCAACATCTTTTGATCCCAAAACCGTTCCGGGGGTAGAGCCGCCGCCCTGATACACATTAAAGGTAACTTTATGATTTCCGCCCGTTCCTCCACTAAAGGCATTACCGACATAAACCTCAAGACCTGAAATACTTGACCCGGTCAATCCTGTATAGTATTCAGCATATTCGCTCATAGAGTAGGAATTATGTCCCGTCCAGCTACCCCAGGCAGGGGAACCAAAGCCATAAAGAGTAAGTGTGTCCGTAGGCAAGATATTGAACAAGGTATCGCAGGCATAAGTCGTAGTCCCCGTAGTAGTGGCGTTACCTGTCATTCCCGGGGTTTTAAAACAAATACCGGTGGTATTGTATTCATATACGGCATAGTGGTATGTTGTTCCTGCGGCCAATCCGGTAACATTTACAGAGGTGCCCGTGCCTTTGTAAACAACATAATTTCCCGTGCCAATCTGTGTTCCGCCGCCAAAAGCTGCATTAGCTGTATATGTAGTTCCGCTTACCGGAGTTGCATTTAC
>DAONFU010000142.1:0-3407 GCA_035403765.1 Bacteroidales bacterium | reverse complement strand
TCGGCTGAAGGATGATGAATGCATACCCCACTGGCACTTGCTGTATTATTACGATCCCATCCGTTATAATATACATCTTGTGTGATTGCCGAGTTGATTTGTACAAGACAAAAATCGGAACCGGAATTGTTAGAGCCATAAGTGTCATGAGCTTTCAGGGTACAGCCTGTTTTGGTGAATGTGCCGGAAGCTGTGGTGCCGGTGCATGTTGAAGATTCGTAATGAAAATTAAATACCCAACTGTTATAATCGGCAGTAGTAGAATAACTGCTGCCATAATAATGACAATGGTCGGCCAATAACACATAAGGTGTGCAATTCTGGCTGGTGTTGTTCACCAGGGATCCTGTGCAGTTAAACCAGTTTGAACCGTTTTTGATATCAATCAGGCAAACGCCTTTTTTCTCGTCCTGCCAGTTATTACCTTCGGGGGAACATATCACATTAACTTCGCAGGTACCGCTGCTTTTTTCGTTGGAAATTTCACCCACCCGATAGAAATAATTCAGGTCGGTAAGGTGCAGGATGACGGCAGATTTTTTATCATTGGGAACAAACAGTTCCAGCGTGATTTCATCTCCTTGAATTTTTTCGTTTGAGAAAAAATAATCTTCGGTGTTATTTTCAGCAGAATAGGCTCCCAGCACCCTGGATTTTTCCTTATTGTAAAGAAACAAGGTAGCCCCCTCGGGCAGAAAAAACATGGAATATCCAAAACCTATCGCTTTCGCATTTTTGCATCTGACGGTGAGGCGCCACAGCGAAGCATCCATGTCGGGAATATCTGTCCATGTTCCGGCATTGTCCAGATTAAAATCAATCGGAAGGGTAACACCAATACGCAGGGGTTCGCTTTTTGAAACCCGGTCGTTGTCTTCGGAGACCAGCATCGCGAGGTCGGGGGGCTGCACACTAACAACATCCGCATCGGCTAAATTTCCCACAAATTTAAAACTCAAGGGTGTTCCGCCTTGGCTGTCTTGAGCATTAGCCGTAAGAACTCCGGCACAACACAATAAAATTAATAGTAAGGTTTTTTTCATAATCATAATTTTATTCACCCTGCAAAAATAAAAAAAAATGGGAGTCAATTTTTTCCCCGGCTCAGAATAATATTTTTTTAACAAATCATAAAGAATTTTATACATTTTGTTAAAAAATAAAAATTTATCTTACAATTTAATTCCGTAGTATTTATAATTTTGAAGAATAATAAACCCAACCCTTAAGCTTATGCCTGAAAATAAAACATTGATACAAGAATTTGTCAGGGTGCATGGCCGTAGCCGCAACAATTTGCTGCCATTGCTTCAGGAGATTGTTCGCCAGGAAAACTTTCTTAGCGAAGAGGCGCTGCAGGCAGTGGCTGACACCTTGCAGATACCCGCATCAGAAGTTTTCGGAACCGCTACTTTTTACAACTATCTGGATACTGAAGCCCGAGGCAAATACGTAATCCGGCTATGCCGGAACATTTCCTGCATGATGCAATCGCAGGCAGAAATAGTAAGCGCTATAAGCCTGTTTCTCAAGATAAAAGTGGGGGAAACCACTTCCGACAAAAAATTCTCCCTGCTTCAGGCCAACTGCCTGGGGTGGTGCCACAAAGCCCCCGCCATGATGATAAATAACGAGGTTTATACCGAACTGACGCCTCAGAAGGCAGTACAAATTATCAAAGAATATAAGGAGAAATAAATTTTATGGATACACTCAACCAGAAACGAATCGACCTTATTTTCAGCCATTACACCACTTCACGGTATCAGGTGCTGGAACGAAGCTTGCAAAGGCCTCCGGAAGAGATTATCAACGAGCTGATGGATGCGGGGCTCAAGGGCCGCGGGAACGTTGGTTTTCCTACCGGGATGAAATGGAAATTTGCAAAACGGGAGGAATCTCCCCAAAAATATGTAATCTGCAATGCCAACGAAAGCGAAACCGGCACCTTTAAAGACCGCGAAATCCTTGAACGGGTTCCCCGCAAAGTATTATCGGGAATGGCTATCTGCGGATATTGCACCGGCGCCAAAAAAGGCATTATATACCTGCGTTACGAATATGCCTATTTAAAAGAACAGCTTCAGAATGAGCTGAATATTTTTCACGAAAGCATAAAAAAATATAATCTTGATTTTTCTATTGAGTTATTTTTGGGGGGCGGCTCTTATGTCAGCGGGGAAGAAAGCGCCCTGATAGAATCCATGGAGGGTAAGCGCGCCGAGCCAAGAAACAAACCCCCCTACCCCGTAATCAGCGGCTTGTATGGGTTCCCCACGATAGTAAACAATGTGGAAACTTTTGCTACAGCGCAGGTAATTTGCGCCATAGGGGCTGAAGAATTTATGAAACTCGGCACGGCTTATTCGCCGGGATCAAAATTATTTTCTATTTCGGGCGATACTATCAAGCCCGGCATACACGAACTGGAACTGGGAACCACCATTGAAGAAGTGGTCAATGAATTTGGAGATAAAAACACAAAATCGGTACAGGTGGGAGGCGCTTCGGGATTCTGTATCCCGCAACGGCTGTTTGCCGAAACCGTTATCGGCTATGAGGGGCTGACCACCGGCGGGTCGATGATTTTTTTCAACAACACGCGGTCGATGTACAAAGTCTTGCATGAATACCTTCGTTTTTTTGCCGAAGAATCTTGCGGCCTCTGCCCTCCCTGCCGTATAGGAACACAACAACTCTTGCTTGGTATTGAAGCCGTGAAAAGAGGCGACAGGCCGGCCGGCTATATGGAAGTGTTGAAAAAACTAGCCTTAAACATGAAAACCTCGGCAAAATGCGGCCTCGGGCAATCCGTGGCCAATCCATTTATTTCAATACTTGAAAATTTTAAGGAAGAAATACTTTATTAATTTTTTTTCACATGGAAAAAACACTGATCAATCTTACCATAAATAACATCCCTGTGGCGGTTCAGAAAGGAAGCACCATACTGGATGCGGCTCATAAGATAAACATGCACATACCGACCTTGTGTTTCCATCCCGACCTAAAAGTGGCCGGTAATTGCCGTGTGTGCGTAGTTGAAGTGGCCGGATCCAAAGAGCTGGTAACAGCCTGTTCCACAGCGGTTACCGAAGGAATGATGATCTCCACCAACAGTTACAGGGTACGTACGGCACGAAAAACCATTGTCGAGTTGTTATTGTCGGAGCATAATGCCGACTGCACCAAATGCTATCGCAACGGCAACTGTGAATTGCAGTGGCTGGCGAGCGAATACCGCATAGGCGACCATGTGTATCACGACCTCGTAAAGGAGGAAGAAAAACAACCCGATTTAACATCATTGTGTATCATCAAAGATGACAGCAAATGTGTGCGTTGCCAGCGCTGTGTGCGCACCTGCAGCGACCTGCAGGATGTGGGAACCTTTTCGGTTGTCAATA
>DAONFU010000141.1:3188-5086 GCA_035403765.1 Bacteroidales bacterium | reverse complement strand
GACAGTTTCAGAAAATGCTGACGGCTTTTTGTAACGGGCTTTTGCAAGGCTTTGGCCAGATGAATCACTTCGGACAGCAACAACCCTGGTTTTTCACCGCTATAATAGGATGGATGAATACCTATTTCTGCGTATTTTTTTACGGTTTCGATAAAGGTCTGATATGCCGCGCTGTTGGGAGATACAGCCCCATCAAAACGGGTTTTTTTTGCGTAAAGCAAAAAATAAATTATCGGAAACCCATATTGCTTTTGTAAACTCCGGTGAAAATCGTAGTGGTCGTAAGGATCAGATATTTTACCCGATAACACCTTTATCCGCTGACCAATACCGGAAAAATCCATTCTCATGAGCGATTTGACAGCTCCACCGGCGTTTCGCCACCAACTCTTTCCTTTGTAGCAATACACATTGTCCAGGTCAAAAGTTGAAATATAGGAGTATTCCGGTGGAGTAAAAACCAATCCCGGAAATTTTGTCAACAGCAATTCCTTTAATATTGCCGACCATATATTTACCAGAGGCCTTTGCAAAAAATCGTTCTTGATGGCCAGACTTTCGGAAGCCATAAAACGATTATGCTTATCGCGGATTGAGGGCAGGTACTCTTCATAGCGTGTTACCAGCCAGAAAGAGGCGGCAAAAATATCGAACGGCAGGTCGGAACCGGCTGAAGTTTCATAAAACATTTTGGTGCCGTTCCATGCCGAAACTCGGAGGGCTTGCGGCCTTACACCCTTATCAAAAAGCAATCCTGACGATTCAATGAAAACCTCGCTATCGAAGCGGGAGCCTGAATAATTTAACCGTGGCCCCGAACATTTTAAAAACGCTTCTCTATTGTCTGTTACACGATATTCCAGGCCCAAAATATCTTTGAAAATCAGATCAAAAATAAAGGTAATCCTTGGCGTTATCTGAGGGCTATATACCTGAAGCATGGCTTATTTTTTCATTTAAAGGCTTAAAAAAACTGAGTTTTTTCAATACTGGTCGTGCAATATCTTTCAAAAAATAAACAAAATTGAACCGGGCAATATTGCGGCCTTTATTGTTCCTGATATCGTTTATAAAAAATGAAAATGTATTATCATCAAGCGGAATTATCCTGAACAAGCTATTATTAATGCACACATCGGTAAAAACCCCATGATTTTTCATAATCTTTTCCATGCGATGAAAAACCATTTCGATGCCCGGAAATTTTTTAAAGACATAATACTCGTTAGTTGAAACAGCGCCTGACTCAGCGGTATAATCAATCAGGATTTTTTTTCGAAAGCGGTAGCCCACGTTCTCCATTTGTTCAATGTAATGAATAAAGGTAAAAGAGCCCCAAAGGTCGATATCAATGCAAAGCATCTTAGCTTTGTGCCGGTGCATAAAGGCAAAGGGCGAATCGTCACCGAAAGAACTTTTGTTTTCCATGGCACAGAGTTGGCCACAATATTTTCCCCATACCAGAAAAGAATGAAGCGGATGTTTTGTCCGCCGAAAGTCGGGGCGCTGCCAGGCTATCTCAGACAAGGTTCCGCAGAGGAACGGTTTGGATTTTTTTATATCAAAATTATCACCCGATTCCAGCAGAAAATTGTAAGCCGGAAACAGCAGAGTGCCCTCGCTGCCAAGTTTTTGCTGAAGACTATCGATAAACAGGTTTGGATCAAAGTCACCTTCAGCCCTGATGGTATGAAAAGCCAGCAGTGAGATATCGGATGTAACAAATAACACATCGCCCGGGTTGATATCCAGCATGTCTAAAATTTTTGTGTAAGGGATATGTTGTTCCGCCATTAGTTGCAGGGGGTTAAACAAGGTTTCCTGAAGTGAATGCTTTCCTTTATATAGCCTGCTTTTTCCCAAAAAGCTATAGCCTTTTCGTTGCGGTATAACGTTTG
>DAONFU010000141.1:0-3088 GCA_035403765.1 Bacteroidales bacterium | reverse complement strand
TATAGCCTGCTTTTTCCCAAAAAGCTATAGCCTTTTCGTTGCGGTATAACGTTTGCAATTCCACGGTGGCGACCTCTTTTTCGGCAAACCATTGTTCGAGCGCTGTAAGCAAAAGACTCCCTGCGCCTTTTGTTCTCAAACCTGGTTCAACATAGGTTTCGGAGATAACACCTGTTTTTATGGCACCCAGATAATCCCGTGTGAAATTAAAATATCCAAAAATAAATCCCACAACTTCTTTCCCCGACAAAGCCACATAGAGCTTATTCATCCTGTTGAGGGCGGGCAACAGCGAGCTCATCCATAACTCGGCGCTGTTTTCAGGAAGAGCGATGGTCAGGCCCATGAGCCTGTATTCATCATACATCGCAGTAAATAATTTTTTGACCCGGAGAATGATATCCGTGTCTGTTTCTGTTAAGGCTTGTATGACGATCTCATTCATTTTATCTGTTTTTCCACTTCCAAAATCAGACCTGAAAGGCTTGTAAAATCAGGGTTCTGAAAAGCCTCTTCAAAATCCACCTGTATGTTGAAATTGTTTTCGATATCGGCTACCAGGTTAACAAATGCCATAGAATCGAGCAGCCCGGACTTGGTCAGGTTGAAACCTGGCGTCAGGTCTTTTTCTGAAAAGCCTACCCTGCTTAGCTTTTCGGCAAGGCGGGCAACGATAAATCCATAAATTTCATTATGTTTTGTTTCCATCACGAACGGGTTGTTTCATATTTTTTTATCAGCGCGTTTCTGTCAATTTTCCCATTACTGTTAAGTGGCATTTCATCAATAAAAAAGATACGTTCAGGCAACATATAATGGGGTAAAATTTGTTTGCACTTATTTAAAACGGCTGTTTCGTCCAATTTATTTTCTTTGTCCGTATAACTTATAAAAGTAACCATAAAATTTGTTCCGCTGTCACGGTCGGCCAGTGCCACAGTAGCAACAACGGCATTGCTGCAAAAATTGCCTATGGCATAATCAATTTCGAGAAGGTTAACACGGTATCCTTTTATTTTTAATTCGCTGTCGTTTCTTCCAAAAAAATACAGGCAATCATCTTGGTCTGCCATTACCCTGTCGCCGGTTCTGTACCAGGTATCATCAGACAAAGAGGGTATTTTTATAAACGATTTTTCGTCGTTTTGGCTGCTGCGAAAGTATCCTTTGCATACCTGCGGCCCGCTGAGGCATAGTTCGCCAACCTGTCCCTTCTCCAGAGGGGTCAAGCTTTCATCCACAATACAATAATGTTGGGTAGTAAAAACTTTTCCCAGCGGGACAATTCCGTTGATGCAATTGTTTTCTTCCCGATTTTTGTTCCATTGGTAGTGGGCAATGGCTACCGTTGTTTCAGTAGGACCATAGAGGTTTATCACTACCGAGTTGGGCGCGGCGGCCTGCCATACTGCTGCGGTAGTTTCCGGCAGGGCTTCTCCGCAAAACATACTGTACCGCAGCGAGGGAAAAGCATTGGGCTTTAGCAGCCTCATTTTAGAAAACAGCAGCGAAGCGGAAGGCACAAACAGCCATACGGTAAGTTTTTTTTCTTTGATAAAACGCGGTATGGCAGCCAGGGTATTGTCTTTGGGGGCACACAGGCATGCGCCTGCTTTCCAGCATAAAAAAATATCCTGAACGCTGAGGTCGAAGGTCAGATCGGATACCTGATAAAACCTGTCCTCATGGCTGAAGTCATAAAGGCCGAAAATATAATCAATATAAGCCGTTGCATTATGGTTAGAGATAGGCACCGCCTTAGGCCTTCCGGTGCTTCCGGAGGTAAAAAGCAAATAAGCTGTACTATCGGCTGTAGCGTTGACATGAATAACATCTTTATGAACAGCCTGCACATCATTGCCATTAAAAAAAGTATGTTGGGGATATTCTTCTTGCAAAGTCTGCAGATTCAGCGTTTCGGGAAATATGGCTGTTATTTTTTGGGAGATTTTTGAAAGCAACGAAACAAAATACTCATAACATTCCTGGCCAACAATAAAAGTATCCACGGAGGCAAAACCAGTCATATATGCTGTGCGTTCTGTGGGAAACTTATGGTTGAGCGGCACATAAGCCTTTCCTGCAAGCTGGGCGCCCAGTATGCCGCTATACGCCGCCAGGCTGCGATCGGCAAGAACGCCCACAAAATTCTGCGAAGGCTGAGTATTTGATGAAATGATTACGGCTATCTTTCCGGCCAACAACAACAATTCATCATAGGTAGTAAGGTGCTTATCAATATCCAGGGCAGGCTGCTTACCGAATCTGTGTGCTGAATCAAGAAATCCGCGAATCAGGAGTGTATCGTTGTTGTTGTTGTTGGTCATCAATAGGTATGGCCTTAAATGTTCTACAGGAGTTTTTTCATAATGCCAATCAGGTCCACCACCCGGCTCGAATAGCCGTATTCATTATCATACCATCCTATTATCTGTATAAAGTTTTGATTGAGTACTTTGGTGGCGCGGCTGTCAAATATTGCTGAATGTGAATTACCAATGATATCGCTTGAAACAATGGGATCGCTGGTGTATTCCACAATTCCTTTCATAAAATTTTCAGAGGCTGATAGAAAAGCGTTGTTTACTTCGCTGGTATTTGTGTTTTTTCGGACTACAGCCGTTAATTCCATCAGCGAGCCATCGTCCACCGGAACGCGCGTGGCTATGCCGTCGAAACAATCGCTGAGGAATGGCATAACACTCTTTATCACTGGAATAGCTGTGGAAGTGGTGGGAATGATATTATTGAGTGCTGTGCGTGAACGCCGGAGGTCGGTATGGGGAGCATCAATCAGCCGCTGGTTATTGGTGGCCGGATGCACGGTATTCATAAAAACTTTTTCGATACCGAAACTATCGTGAAGGATACGCAGCAAGGGAGCCGCGCAGTTGGCGGTACACGATGCATTTGAAATTATCTGATCATCCTTGGTCAGCGTGTTTTCATTGATGCCGATGATGATGGTTTTGTCGAGCACATCCTGAGGTGGGCATGTGAGGATCACTTTTCTTGCTCCTGAGCTCAGGTGCTGCGAAAGTTTTTCGCGTGTGGTAAACAAACCCGAGGCTTCAATCACGATATCTGC
>DAONFU010000140.1:3293-5090 GCA_035403765.1 Bacteroidales bacterium | reverse complement strand
TGTGCGGCCCAGTTAAGTGTCAGCGCTGTATATGCTGTACTTCCTGATGTTGGTGAGGATAAGTTTACAAAATCCGTGGTAATAAAAGTACGCTGCGTCCATAACGACGTGTCAACGGCATTTCTCGCCCTGACACGCCAATAATATGTTTTGCCAAAAAACAGATTCTCTAAATAATGTTCCGTATCCATGTTTAAATCAGATGTGTTGATATACGCCTTTGAAACAGTAAAAAGCACGGGGGAATTGAATGCCGCCGAAGTATCTGCCTGCATGTCGTAAAAATCTACTCCGGGGTGTGCGGCCCAGTTAAGTGTCATGGATGTATATGTTGTACTTCCTGATGTTGGTGAGGATAAAGTCACATAATCTTTTGTAATAAAAGTACGCTGCGACCAGGCCGAAGTATCTCCAGGCACATAAGCCCGCACTCTCCAATAGTAGGTCTTGCCAAAAAACAGATCCTCCAAATAATGTTCCGTATCCGTGTTTTCATTGGCAGTATTAATGTAATCTTTAATTATATTAATAAGCAGCGGGGAATTAAATGCAGATGAAGTATCAACTTGTAACTGATAATGTTCACTGTTATTGACAGCATTCCAATTTAATTTGATTGCCGTCCATTGAGAAGCACTATTGGCTGGGAACACTAAAGTTGGCGATGTCCATGCAAATGAACTTGTTGTATGCAAAATTGTGGCAATGAAAATAATAGTTTTAGTTAATTTTTTTTTCATATCAGATAAAGAGATTGGTGGCTTTTATTAAAAAATGGTATAAAAATAATGAAATTTTGAAAGATTAGAAAAAAGAAAGATCATGGATTGCTCTGTGGCTGCCTGTTCTCTTCCACAAACGCAGCTATCGTGTTTATCGAATAAAGAATTTTTCTTCCCTGCGACAGGTCCTGTATTTTGATGCCGTAATTTTTCTGAAGCATCACGATGATCCTTAGTGCATCAATGGAATCAAGCGACACATGCGGGTTATTAAATAAGGGAGTATCGGACTGAACTTCATCAAATTCATCCGTAAACTTTAATTCTTCTATGATATTTTTTTTCAATTCCTCGGTAAGTTCGCTCATGATGATTTGGTTTGTTAATGAATTCTTTTGAATTTATAATACAAAAACGATAGCAAAAATGCAGTGAATGAAAATAGTAAAAGTTTTAATGCATCCATGTAAACGTTTAAAAAACTTCCGTTGTGCAGGAATATCTCATTAAACGCATTCATCCCCCATTCGAGGGGTGAGTATTTACTGACCTTTGCCATGGTTTTCGACATAATGTATATCGGGACAAATATTCCTCCAATAGCCGCAAGTATGATCACAGAAATAGATCCGAAGGTTACCATTTGCTGATGTGTGGAAAAGAATGTGCCGATCAGCACTCCAAAACCCGTAGCAGCCAGCGAAGCGGAAAGAACCACGGCGGCGATGGCCATATAGCTTTTCCCGATGATCAATGCTGGCAGCCCGATGGCCGGGAGCAGGTATCTTCCCACGGCCAGCATCATCAGGAACTGAATGCAGCCCACCACCGTATATAAAATTATTTTCCCTGCAATGATAGTCGAAAAACTACCGGGCATAAACCTCAGCCTGATAAAGGTGCCATAATCCCTTTCCTTGATTATGCCTCCGGCCAATGGCAGGAAAATAAAAAATATGGCGAACATGGTCCATGCCGGAACATTATGCTGCACGGAATTGAAAACCACATTAGCATTGTAAATGCTTGATGCGTCGATCTCCTGTATGCCGATGATCTTACAACTGTCGAAATT
>DAONFU010000140.1:0-3193 GCA_035403765.1 Bacteroidales bacterium | reverse complement strand
TTTATGGATCTTGAAAATTTTTGCGTCCCTGATGTTTTTTTCAATGACCGAGCCGACGGTATCTTTATCAGCATTGACAAATATTAATGGAAACTCGGACTTCTGGAAATTCTGGTAAGGCCCGTCCTGCACCAAAGCCATGATGATGACCAGTGCCAGCGGCATTACAAAAAGTATCCCAAGCCCGGCCCGGTCTCTCAATAGTACCAGAACTTCTTTTTTTATGGATGCGAAGAAGGTTTTCATTTATTGAAGAGATTTTTCAGTTAATTGAAGAAAAACATCTTCAAGGTCTTTGGTATTTGCAAAACGGCTGATCAGCTCGGCTGGCTTGCCTTCGGCAATTATTTTAGCATGGTTCATGATCGCGATATAACTGCAGAAATCTTCTGCTTCGGTGATAAGGTGCGAGGTGTAAACAATCGTTGTGCCTTTTTTGTTGATGTCTGCCAGGTAGTCGATGATGATCTTTTTTGAATGGATATCAATACCCACGGTGGGTTCGTCAAGGAATAGAATTTCAGGATTATGCAGCAAGCCGGCAACAATGTTGATCCTTCGTTTCATGCCTCCCGAAAATGTATTGATCTTTTTGTTTTTTGAATTTTCGAGCTCAAGCATGGCAAGGCATTCGTTAATTTTTTCATCAAGATACTGATTGCTTAGACCGTAAACATGGCCGAAAAAAAGCAGGTTTTCTTTGGCTGTCAATGTTGGGTAGAGTGCGATATCCTGGGGAACAATGCCTATTATTTTTTTCAGGGATTTCAGATTTTGGTGCAGGTCGCTTCCATTGATGAAAACCTTGCCACTGCCTGGTTTGAACAATCCGCACATCACGGAGATCAGCGTGGTTTTCCCTGCCCCGTTGGGCCCCAGCAAACCGAAGATTTCATTGCGCGCGATGTTAATGCATACCCCATCAACTGCAGGATTGGTGCTGCCCTTATAACGTTTTGACAAATTATCAACTTCTATGATCGCCTCTTTATCCATCAGTAATTCTTATAATTTTGATAATTTTCTGAACACATTTTCCTCGGCTTCCGAACACCGCAACAGTATGTCAGAAGCGGCATCGAACATATCCTGCGGAGGCTGTTTTGTTTTGCATATAACAGCAGCATGGTAGGTGAATTCACGCCATGTATCGCCTGCAAGTGTCATTCCTGCCGAGGTTTCAAGAAACAGGTCTTTTTCCATCACCGACGCCGATTCCTGTAAAAAAGCAGCATACATGTACCGAAACCCGGAGCCTCCGGTACCGACTTCTTCCAGCATACGGATGATATTGCCCAGGTAAAGTTTTGCCTTTTTTTCGCCCAACTTTCCGGGCCATTTTTTTACCCTTTTTGACAAATACCTGATACCTCTGTACCCGTTCAATGGCATTGGGGTGAGGATGTTTTTTGTAGTGGTGCGTATGGCCTGGGGGATGATCTTCTTCAGGTCGTAATCCGCAGGAGTTTTGCTGATATAATAGAGGTCTCCTTTCAGGTTTCTTAATCCGGCGGCAAATCTTGCCCTGAGCAGGTCATCGGCTGAAATCGTTGTCGGAACATCAAAGATAGGGTCGCTGACAAGATACGAACCGTTTTCTTTTCCATAAACAATCATGTTGTGGTTGTTGAAATGAAATCGGTAGGAATCGGGAAAATACGGAATAAAAAAGAGATTGGTAACCAGCCCGACAGGAATATCCTGTTCAAGGAGTCTGTCCATATCATCCATGGCTTCTGACTTTGAGCCATATTTTTTTTTGACGATCTCAATGTTAAACCGTTTTTTGAATTTATCGCTTAACCAGCCGGGCATGATCCTGTATGAGATAAAAGGTATGGAATTACGCTTTAAATAAGGCATGTAGGCGAAATACAGGCCGGAACCTGTACCAAAGATCATGGGTTCGCTGATAGGAAAATCATGATACCTCAAAAGACCGGATAATGTCCCGGTTTCGCAATGTGCTGCATGTATGTGAGGAAAATCTTTGATCATGTTTTAGTGATTACCTGAAACAACAGGAGTATTGATTTCTTTCAGATATGTCCCCTTCATCCAGTAGGTTTTTATTTTTATATCATCACGGTTCGTTATCAGTTCGTTTTTTTTCTTATACCTGAGGTTCGAGAACACTGTCCCGCTGAGCAATACAGGGTTCTTCCAGACAAAAAGCGACTGAACGAAAGTATTAAAATTATTTTTCACACCATCGTAATCTATAATTTTTTTTGTATGTCTTTTTACCATATTGTCAATAGTTTCCGAAGCTTCAGCTGTAAAATGATGTTTGAAAAAACAGTTGTAAGCCAGGTCGAAGCTTGATTTTGAAAAGTACTTGTCAAACGAAAAAATATCGTTTTTACATAACACCACGGTATATAAACTTTTCCTGTTCATTAAAATGTTTTGCAGATTCGTGTCATACAGCTCGTTTATTTCGATGATGTCAAGGTCCGATTTGATACCGGCAAGGTTTTGTTTTGCAAAGTGGTGGCTTTTGTCTGACTTGTCCATGCCGATAAATACAACGGGTTGGTCATTTTCTATGCGTATAAGCTTGGTGATCACCTGTCTTTCAACTTCCATAGCGCCCGAGCCAAGGCTGACAATAAGACCGTTATTTTCTTCGGTGATCAAACGGAAAATTTTTTTGACGATAGGGTTTGTCAATCCCGGAAAAAACTTTCTTTCGGTAGCGGCGAGGGATGCAATAAGCTCGGTATCGTAAGGGCTGTCAGAGTCGATATCCATCAGTTCCTCAAAGTCTTCCTGCCTGATTCCGGGGGCTATGGTATATAGCCATTTGTAAAAAGAAAGGATCGAATAAGTATGTTTGAAAAATGAAATATTTTCAGCTACGGCATTTCCGGCGGAATTGCTTTGTAAGGCTTGTTTTTCAAGGTAATTGAGTATTTCATCAATTTTGTTTTTTCTGCGCAGGCTCATCAGTGATAGTTATAATTCAGAATGGTTTCAGTATTTGTTCAACCGTAACTTTAAATGCTTGTGCATAAAGCTCAAGGGTCATAGAGTCTGTTTTTGCAAAAACTTCAGATTTGAAATGTTTTCTGATGGTGCGTTTCGAAAGCCCTGTGAGATTTGAAAGCCTTCTTAATGAATACTGATATTTTTCGGTATAATAGGCAATCGGGCTAAGCTCTCCAGCCAGCACACGATTTTTTGTCTCTTC
>DAONFU010000139.1:0-5221 GCA_035403765.1 Bacteroidales bacterium | reverse complement strand
AGCTCCAAAATGTATATAGTTATGAACGGATTTATTGGTTAATTATTTTTTCGATGCTTTGCCACAGGCGGGTAGCTGTTTTATCCCACGAAAAATCGTTGCAGCGGTTCCTGCCTTTGTCGATAAGCTGTTGGCGCAGCGGCTCATCAGTGGCTAATTGTGTCATGGCCCGCGCGATGGAATCCGGATCCTGCGGGTTGGCCAGCAGGGCAGCCCCACCAGCCACCTCAGGCATGGAAGTAACATCCGAGGTAATCACTGGTACCCCGCAACGGAAGGCTTCCAGAATGGGAATGCCAAAGCCCTCGAAATAAGAAACGTAAGTAAGCGCCAGGGCTGATCCAATTACATCGTTCAGCGCCTCCGAACCGATGCGGCCGGTAAAAAGAATGTCATTTTTATGGCTCAGGTTGTCTAGTGTGGCATCCATGTCGGGAGTCCACCACATCCGTGCACCCACCATCAGCAACTTGATGTCGCAGGGATGATGTTTGCGAAACATATCATAGGCCAAAAAAAGGTTTTTGATGTTTTTGCGGGGCAGCAAAGCGCCGATATACACAAAATAATCACAGCCCCCTGCATAGTGCTTTTTGATAATGTTTTTCTGTTCTGCTGCGATGGGGGCAAATTTCTCATTCACACCGTTATATACCACGTCGATACGGTCTTCGGCTATGCCATAAGTAGCAAGGATATCCTGTTTTGAAAATTCCGAAACGGTGGCAATACGGGTGGCTTTGCGGGCAAAATGCGGGAAAAAATACCGGTAATACCGGCTGATTATCCATGGCAGGTCTTGGGGATAATGTTCGAAATTCAAATCGTGCATCACCAGCAACTGCGGCTTACGGCACCTAAGCGATCCGTAGCCGTCGGGCGAAAGAAACAGGCCGGCCTGGATTTTTTTTAGCACCCGCGGCACCGAAAACTCAAACCACAAAAAAAACAACAAGGGATGGCGCGCCTGCAGGCCCACCACCAAGGGAATTACATTGTCGGAAAAAATAAATTTTTTATGGTAAGGCCGGTCAAAAATAAAATAAAACGTATGCTCCGGGTGCTCAGTTACTATACGTTTGAGCGTTTCAAAGGTAAACCACCCGATGCCTTCGAGCCTGTTGTCGAGCAACAAACGGGTATTAACAGCAATATTCACGTTGGCCCCGATTAATTGTCAATATTGTATTCCTTTATCTTTCGGTAAAGAGTACGTTCGGAGATGCCCAGCTCCCTGGCTGCGTTTTTGCGTTTGCCGTGATATTTGTCAAGGGCTTTTTTTATCATTTCTATCTCACGGTCCTGCAAAGAGAGTGATTCCTCATACACATCAGGATACTGTATCGGCTCGGCAATATATGTTTCCGGCTTGTCGATCTTCACGGCGGATACATGAGTGTTTACCGTTTCAAAATCCTGCTGATAATTCTGCAAAAACTGATTCTTGATATCCTGTGTATTCACCGAAACATTGCCATCCTTAAGGATATCGGCCACCAGATGTTTCAAGTCAGTGATATCTTTACGCATTTCAAATAACACCCTGTAAAGCAGGTCACGTTCGGAGAGTTCGGCTTTGTCGCCCGGCTGACGCAACAATACCGGTAGTTTGCTATCGCCGGCATGGGGCAGGTATCCCGACAAGGTTGCGGCATTGATATTATGTTGTTTTTCGATAATGGAAATCTGTTCGGCTATATTTTTCAATTGCCTGATGTTCCCCGGCCAGCGGTAAGCGGTCATCAGGACACGGGCTTCCTCATCGAGCACCAGCGGGGGCATTTTGTATTTTTCGGCAAAGTCGGTGGTAAACTTGCGAAACAGCAACAGGATGTCGTCTTTGCGTTCGCGCAACGGCGGGATAGTGATAGGCACCGAGTTCAGTCGGTAATACAGGTCTTCCCTGAACTTGTTCTGGTGTATGGCTTCGGTAATGTTGACGTTAGTGGCAGCTATCACGCGCACGTCGGTTTTCAGCACTTTGGAGGAGCCCACCTTGATAAATTCTCCCGATTCGAGCACCCTGAGCAGGCGTGCTTGGGTGGGCAGGGGCATATCGGCAATCTCATCGAGAAAAATGGTGCCGCCGTTTACCACTTCAAAATATCCTTTACGGGCTTCGTAGGCTCCTGTAAACGATCCTTTTTCGTGACCGAAGAGTTCGGAATCAATGGTGCCTTCGGGTATGGCGCCGCAGTTAACTGCAATGTAAGGCCCGTGTTTCCGGGCGCTAAGCTGGTGAATAATCTGAGGAAAAAACTCTTTCCCTGCGCCGCTCTCGCCGGTTATCAGCACACTTAGGTCGGTAGGGGCCACCTGCCGGGCTACGTCGATAGCCAGGTTGAGCTGTGGTGAATTTCCAATAATTCCATAACGTTGTTTAATTGCCTGAATATCCATATTACTCTAAATATATAGGGTGCAAAGTTAATTGTTTTTTTTGTAGCCGCCAAGTTTTTATGCCAAAATGGCAGTTTGACAACCGATGGGTGCGTGGTGGTAAGGTTGGAGGCATAAAGATGCTAATAATAATACGGTGTTAATATACGTAGTTGGTAATTTTCCAATACCGAACCGATAACTAAGGCTCCCAATACGGTGGCTGAGGCTCTCGAAGCTACCGTGCCTGAGCAAAAAAAAACCGGCTTCTGACGAAACCGGCTTTTTTCAGTAATAACCCAATCCTACATCATGCCGCCCATGCCGCCCATACCGGGATTCATCATGGGAGCAGCGGGGGTTTCTTCTTTTATGTCGCAGATCACACATTCGGTGGTCAGGAACATGCCTGCGATAGATGCTGCGTTTTCGAGGGCCACGCGAGTTACTTTAGTGGGGTCGATAACGCCTGATTTGTAAAGATTTTCAAAAGTTTCGGTCAGCGCGTTAAAACCATAGTCGCCTTTGCCTTCTTTCACTTTCTGAACAATAACCGAGCCTTCCAGTCCAGCATTGGCCACTATCTGACGCAGAGGTTCTTCCAAGGCCCTTTTGATGATGGCAATGCCGATTTCTTCGTCATCATTGGCGCCTTTGAGTTTTGAAAGGCCCTCGATGGTGCGGATATAAGCTATACCACCGCCTGGCACTATGCCTTCTTCCACAGCGGCACGGGTAGCGTTCAGTGCATCGTCGTAACGGTCTTTCTTTTCTTTCATTTCCACTTCGCTGGCAGCACCCACCTGGATAACAGCCACACCGCCCGATAATTTGGCCAGGCGTTCCTGGAGCTTTTCGCGGTCGTAATCAGAGGTGGTATTTTCGATCTGTGTCTTTATTTGAGCTACGCGTGCTTTAATCTGTTCGTGGCTTCCTTTGCCGCTGACGATGGTTGTATTGTCTTTGTCAACCACTACTTTTTCGGCTTGTCCGAGGTACGAAAGTTCAGCGTCTTCGAGTTTGTAGCCGGTTTCTTCCGAAATCAGCGTACCGCCGGTAAGTATGGCAATGTCTTCGAGCATGGCTTTTCTTCTGTCGCCGAATCCCGGAGCTTTAACGGCAGCTATTTTCAGTGAGCCGCGCAATTTGTTAACCACCAGGGTGGCCAAAGCTTCGGCTTCCACATCTTCGGAAATGATGAGCAGCGGACGTCCGGTCTGTACTTCTTTTTCCAGAATAGGCAGAAAATCTTTCATCACCGAAATTTTCTTGTCGTAGATCAGGATATAGGGATTTTCAAACACGGTTTCCATCTTATCGGTGTCGGTAACAAAGTAAGGAGAAATATATCCTCTGTCGAACTGCATACCTTCAACAACTTTTACAACGGTTTCGGTGCCTTTGGCTTCTTCAATGGTAATTACACCTTCTTTTTTCACCTTGGCCATAGCTTCGGCTATCAGTTTTCCTATGGAACTTTCATTATTTGCAGAAATGGTAGCTACTTGTTCAATCATTTCATAACTGTCGCCAACTGATTTTGATTGTTTTTTCAGATTTTCAATAACCGCCTGAACGGCTTTGTCGATACCGCGTTTCAGATCCATGGGGTTAGCTCCGGCGGTAACATTTTTGAGCCCGGTGGTAATGATGGCCTGCGCGAGCACGGTGGCGGTGGTGGTGCCGTCGCCGGCGAGGTCGGCCGTTTTGGAAGCCACTTCTTTCACCAGCTGTGCACCCATGTTTTCCACGCCGTCTTTCAGTTCAATTTCTTTAGCAACGGTAACACCGTCTTTAGTAATCTGTGGGGCGCCGTATTTTTTGTCAAGGATGACATTTCGGCCTTTGGGGCCAAGAGTGATTTTTACCGCATTTGATAATTCATCTACTCCTTTTTTTAAAGCTTCGCGGGCTTTGATATCGAAAATTATTTCTTTTGCCATTTTATTAATGTATTAAATTGTTTTACTTAAATTTGAATTACAGAACCATGTATATATCGTCTTCTCTCATGATGAGGAATGTTTTTCCATCTATCACCACTTCGGTTCCTGAGTATTTGCCATAGAGTACCACATCGCCTTCCTTAACGGTCATGGGTTCGTCTTTTTTGCCTTTACCTACAGCTACTATGGTGCCTTTCTGGGGTTTTTCCTTTGCAGTGTCAGGAATAATAATTCCGCCGGCTGTTTTTTCTTCAGCGGCTGCCGGTTCAACAAGTACCCGGTCTTTCATGGGGGTTCCAAATTTTTTTGACATAGTGTTATGATTTTTGTGTGTTAAAATGTTTTAATATTTTTAGTTGAGTGCTTAGCGATTGTCACATTTTGTGCCAATGCAGAAAACAAACTGTTTAGAGACAATTTTACAGTTTCTCCGGTAAAAAATAAAAAAAATGTCAGAATATTAATGACATTCTGACATTTTAAAAAAATAAAAAAATCTTATTGGTTTTGGGGAGCCGCTGGTGCATTGGGGTTTTCGGGAGCAGGGGTATAATCCACTGCCTGGTTATTTTCAACCTGTTCCCTTAATTCGGATTCTATGCCTGCCTCTTTGTTGGCGCGGGGTATCACAAAAACGGACGACAGGGTAAGCACCAACAGGGCTATGGCCAGAGTCCAGGTGGCTTTTTCAAGAAAATCAGCTGTTTTTCTTACACCCATAAACTGGTTGGATGATTGAAAATTGGAGGCCAATCCACCACCTTTGGAGTTTTGTACCAACACGATGAGCACCAGCAGAACGCAAACAATAAAAATCAATACGGATATTACAACATAAATTCCCATGTCTATATGGTTTTAAATCAGTTAATTATTAATTTTTGATTCCAGATTTT
>DAONFU010000138.1:0-5271 GCA_035403765.1 Bacteroidales bacterium | reverse complement strand
TCCATGCGCACCAATCCGCGGTTATAGTAGGCCATCGCGTAAGCGGAATTGTTTTCGATGGCTAAGGAATAGTCTTCCACAGCGCCCGCGAGGTCGCGGAGGTTATATTTTGCAGACCCTCTGTTATTATACGCTTCGGCATATTTAGAGTTTATGGCAATGGCGGCTGAAAAATCGCTGATAGCGCCTTCATGGTCTTTGAGTTCCTGCTTTGCCACGCCCCTGCTGTAATAGGCTTTGTCGTGTTTGGGATTTATTTCAAGGGTTGTGGTGTAATCGGCTATGGCCCCTTGTATGTCTTCCATAAAAACTTTTGTCAGCCCTCTGCAGTAATACGCCTCGGCATGTTGAGGGTTGAGTTCTGTGGTTTTCGTGAAATCGGTTTTTGCGTCAACATAAGCTCCCAGCTCGTAGTTCGCCAGTCCTCTGTTGAAATACGCCCGGGCATCATTCGGATTGTTTTCAATGGCCAGGGAAAAGTTTTTTATGGCGCCGGCAAAATCCTTACGGCTGTAGAGTATGCTGGCAATATTGTAATAGGCCGTTTTGCTGTATTTGGGGTCGTATTCAATAGCTTTGGAATAATCGGCCAGGGCACCGTCGCTGTCTTTCATGCTTTCTTTGGCCAGCGCCCTGTTATAGTAGGCCGAAGCCATTTTATTATCGAGTTCAACGGCCTTGTTGTAGTCGGCCAGCTCGCCCTCATAATCCTTGAGGTTATACCTGGCCAGCCCGCGGTTTAAGTATGCCATGGCATATTCGGGCTTGAGTTTTATTGCCTGGGAGTAATCGGCTTCGGCTCCTGCATAATCTTTGAGTTTGTACTTAGCCAGTCCCCGGTTGTTGTAGGCCATAGCATAGCTGGCATCGATAGCGATCGCCTTGTCGTATTCGGCCACAGCGCCTGAAAAATCTTTCGCCATATACTTGCTTATGCCGTTGTTATAGTGGTCAACAGCCGTTTGTCCCTGAACAAAAGAAATCCCTGTGAAAGCAGTGAATAGCCAGATTTGTAAAACAAAAAAATTCTTCATTATTGGTTTGTTAAAATTGTTTACAAATTTCGTGAAAAACCGCTGATGAGGCTCAAAAATTACGCCATTAATTTCGCGGGGAAATTTTTGAAGAAAAACAGGGATTTTGAGCGCTGATTGTCATTAGCGCAAGTTCGGGGCTGGTTTTGGTCTGCGGGGCGGGTATTTTTTTACCTGTTTTGCCATCGCTGAAATATATTCAGGGGTGGTGCCGCAACAGCCGCCCACAATGTTTAAGAGGCCTTGTTTCATAAATTGTTCCATAGCTTTCGCCATGCCAGCGGGTGTTTCGGGATATTTTCCTCGGCGGTCGGGCAATCCGGCAGCAGGGCAATAATGCACAAAACCGGGGGTTGTGGCGGCCAGTTTTTCAAGATGGGGCTGAGCGGCAGCTATTCCCGGCGAACAGTTGAATCCAACGGAAAGCAGAGGCAGCTCCAGTTGCGATACAAGGGCTAAAAACTCATCCTCGGTATGTCCTGAGAGCAGGAGGCCGTTTTTTTCGGCAAGTGCCAGAGAGGCCATCACGGGCAGGCTGTGGCCTTTTTGTGAAAATACTTTGGCGAAAGCCGATAATGCTGCCCTGGCGTGGAGTAAGTCAAAAATGGTTTCGGCAATCAAAAGGTTCACGCCGCCGTCCATCAAGGCCTCGGCCTGTTGGGCATAAACACTTTCAAGGTCGTCGAATACAAGAGGGTGCGGGCCGGGTATGAGGCTTTCGTGCGGATGGTAAGCCAGGGTATGTGCAGGGCCGATGATGCCGGCCACAAAGCGGGTTTGCCCTGTGTTGCGGCTGTTGTAGCCGTCGGCTGCCGCCCGGGCAATATTTGCGGCTTGCAGGTTTATCTCGCGAACGTGGTTTTCCAGCCCGAACATTGATAAAGAAACGGCCTGGGCATTAAAAGTGTTAGTTGAAATAATGTCGGCTCCTGCGGCGAGATAATCGTTATGTATCTGACTGACAATTTGGGGTTTTGTAATGTTGAGGATGTCGTAACAGCCATGCAGCGGCACGGGATGAGCGGCAAAACGCGTCCCTCTGAAATCTTTTTCCTGTAGCCGGTATGATTGCAATATGGTACCCATGGCTCCGTCAAGGAGCATAATTCTTTTTTGGAGTGTTGCAATCAGGCTCATTACTAATCGTTTTGTAATCCTGTTTTTGAAAAACACACAAAGACAGGGATTTTGCATTCATTATTTGGAAATGCGCAGCATTCTGCAATTCCGTAGTGTGGTTGGCGAGGCGGGTGTGCTTTTGGCAGGGCGTCAGCAGGCAGGATTCGGGTTAGTACTTTTTGATGATAAACTCGGTACGCCGGTTCATCTGATGCTGTGCTTCGGTACAGGGCACCACCTTTTTGCCTTCACATTCGCATTCATTCACCAGTTGGGTTTCTCCGTAGCCTTTGCCATAGATTCTTTCAGGATTGCTAATGCGTTTTTGGATGTAAGCAGCGGATGATTTGGCCCGGTTGTCCGACAAGCGTTCGTTGTATTGGTATGTCTGACGGCAGTCGGTATGCGAACCCAACTCAATAACCATGGTGGGGTATTCATTCATGATTTTGACAATTTTGTCGAGTTCCACAGCGGCGTCCGGTCTGATATTGTATTTGTCGAGATCGAAATAAATGGGTTTTATTTGAATGATTTTGGCCAAATCGGTGCCCACTTCCATTTTGCCAATAGTTTCTACAATGAGAATTTCTTCCGATTTGGTAATACGGTAATTGTAATCGGAAACTTTGGTATGATATTCATCCTTACTGAAAGTAAGTTCGTATTTCAGACTGTCGTTGATTTGTTTGATGCCGACAGGTTTAAACAGTTCGCCCTTAGCGTCGGAGGTGAACAATTCGGTTTTGCCAGAAATCATATCTTTAAGAGATACGGTAGCGTCTTTTACCGGCTGGTTATTTTTCGCGTCAATCACCTGTACTTTTAAAGAAACATATATGACTTTTTCCAGCAGCAGGTTGGCTGTAACTTCTTTGGCCTTGCCCACTCCGGGGGTGGAAACTTTATTGTCACCGTCGGCATAGCTCAGTTTTTGTCCTTTTAGCAGATACTCCTGATCGTAATCGGCATCAAACACAAAAGCGCCTTTTTCATTGGTAATGGTTTGGTCAATTTCGGCCATTTTGTTGTCCATTAAGATGACTTTGGTGCCGGGTAAAATTTCTTTGGTATTTTTATCCATAGCCACACCACGGATACGGATAGGATCTGTTTTTTCGAGTTTTTCTACGATGAGGATTTCCTCTGCAGATGCAATTAGGTGTTTATAGTCCAGAGTTTTGGGGTTGTATCCCGCCTTGGTAAACTGAAGTTCGTAGCGCAGGCTGTCATTGATTTTTTTGTCAAACAGGTCTTTAACAATTTCGCCTGTTTGATCGGTGGTGAATAGTTCTGATATCCCGGATTTCTTGTCTTTAAGTTGTACGCTCACTTTTTGGAGCCTTTGCTGGGTTTTTGCGTCGGCCACCTGAATTTTTAACATGAGCTTATCCAGCACCACATTGGCTGTAACTTCTTTTGAATCGCCGAGGTTATAGGTTGAAACGGTTTTATAACCATCGATATGGTTTTCTTTTTGAACTTTCAGGTTGTAGTTGTTATTATAATCTACAGCAAAGGAATATTCTCCTCTTTCGTTGGCTGTTACCGAATCAATGACTGCCATTTTGTCGTTCATCAGGAGTATCAAGGCTCCCGGAATAGGTTGGTTGGTTTTTTTATCAAGAGCTAGTCCCTTGATTTTCAGGTTGTGTATTGCCAGTTTATAAATATCCAGGTTGCCAAAACCCTTGACGTCAAAATCATCTACAAACCTGACCGAGGCAAAATATGCAGTTACCGTATCCACTGGCGTATAAAACATGTCGTTATCCGTTGTGTTTATGGGGTATCCCATATTGACGGGTATGGTCCATTTGCCATCTTTGGTGCGTTTGCTGTAAAAAATATCATAACCGCCCATGGTATTATGTCCCTGGGAACAGAAATACAAGGTATTGTTCGACAAAATAAAGGGTCCTTCTTCATTATATTCGGTATTGATAGTGTCTCCCAGGTTTTCCACCTGTCCCCATTTGCCGTTGGCTTGCCGTGTAGCCTTGTATATATCGAGACCGCCCAGGCCTCCGTCTCTGTCGCTGGTAAAATACAGTGTGTTGCCGTCGTGCGACAGGCTGGCATGGGTTTCCCAGGCCTTGCTGTTTACCGGAGATGGCATCTTTACGGGCACTGACCATTCCTTATCGGTAAAGTTGCTGATGTATATGTTACCATCGCCGCCATCGTCTTTATAAATGAACAGTTGTTTGTTGTCGGGCGAGATGCTTATGGAGGCTTCGTGGTCGTAGGTGTTTACTTTGTCGCCCACATTAACGGCTTCGCCCCAGTTGCCTTTCTCGTCTTTTTTTGAATAATACACATCCTCAAAATAGTAGCCGTTATCTTCAATTAGTTCGCCCATATTGGTATTGCGGCGGGCAGTAAAAAAGAGGGTGTTGCCCGAATTGTCCACTACGGGGGCATATTCGGGGAAAATGGTGTTGATTTTTCCTTTCAGGTTTTCCACTTTGATAGGCACGGGGTTTTTTAACATTTCGCGTGCCAGGTTGCACATGGCTATTTGCCGGTCGGCTTCACGAAGAAAAGTCTGGTCTTTTTTTTCATTGGGGTCGAAAAAAGTCTTGTATTTATTGGTTACTTCAATGGACTTCGCCAGGTCGTAATTAATCAGATAGGCATTGCCCAGTTCGAAAAAGGCGCTGACCGGTGCGTTTTGTTCATCTATGTTTTGCGAAATAGTTTTAGAGACCTTTTGGCAGGCTTTTTCCAGGTAAGGTATCGCCTGATATTTTTCTGAAGGCATGTGCAGGTAAGATGCGCCAATATGGTAGGCGATATTGGCATTGTCGGGCTGGGCTTCGTACATCCGCATAAAAACAGGCAAGGCATGCTGGTAATTTTCTAGGGAAAAATAGATCATAGCCGAGTCGTACATGGCTTTATAGCTGCCTTTTTGGGCTGCTGAAGGGTAGCTCAGAATCAAAAAAATCACAATAATAATAGCGGTTTTTTTCATATCTTATTTATTTTATGGGGTCAGGAATACAAATTTCACTATCCAAAAATACTCTTTTTTTTCAATAAATACATTTTTGTTAATCCGATAGTTTTTTACGATTTAGAAATTTTCTTCTTTTTTTCAGGCTTTTCTGTTAAT
>DAONFU010000137.1:0-5293 GCA_035403765.1 Bacteroidales bacterium | reverse complement strand
TTTGGTTACCAATTTGTAAAATATTTTTATGAATCTTCATGAATATCAAGCCAAAGAACTTCTAAAAACTTTCGGCGTTAGTGTGCCAGAAGGCATTGTGGCCAATACTCCTGACGAAGCCCGGAATGCTGCCCAGATTGTTGGCACCAGCACAGGATCGGAAAAATTTGCCGTAAAAGCGCAGATACATGCCGGGGGCAGGGGAAAAGGCGGGGGTGTGAAAATCGCTTCCGGCTCCAACGAAGTCTTTGAACATGCCCGGCACATTATTGGGATGCAGCTGATAACCCCGCAAACAAAAGCGGAAGGCAAAAAAGTGCATAAGGTACTTGTGGAACAGAATATTTATTATCCAGGCCCCCAGCCAATCAGAGAATTTTATTTAGGCATACTGCTCGACCGTAATACCGGCAGGAATGTCATCATGTATTCGCCGCGCGGTGGCATGGATATTGAAAAGGTGGCCGAAGAAACGCCGGAACAGATTTTTAAAGAAGAAATTCATCCGGGTGTTGGCATCAGGGACTTTCAATGCCGCCGCATTGCTTTTAACCTGGGGCTGGAGGGTGAAGCCTATAAAAAAATGCTGCCCTTTGTAAAAAATCTTTACAAAGCCTATACCGGCTGCGACCTGACTCTGCTGGAGATAAATCCCGTAATTAAAACTTCCGACGATAAGATTTTTGCCGCTGATGCCAAGATGGTGGCCGACAACAATGCGCTTTTCCGCCATTGCATTATTGCCAATATGCGTGATTTGTCTGAAGAAAATCCCATTGAGGTGGAAGCAGGGGGATATGGTCTGAATTTTATTAAACTGGATGGAAACGTAGGGTGTATGGTAAATGGTGCCGGACTAGCCATGGCCACGATGGACATCATAAAACTCAGCGGCGGCTCACCGGCAAATTTTCTTGATGTCGGCGGCACCGCGAATGCTAAACGCGTGGAACAAGCCTTTCGAATTATTCTTAGCGATGAAAATGTGAAAGCCATTTTAGTAAATATTTTCGGGGGCATAGTGCGGTGCGATCGCGTGGCGCTGGGCGTGGTAGATGCCTACAAAAGCATTGGCGAGATAAAAGTTCCCATTATTGTGCGGCTTCAGGGCACCAATGCCGAAGAAGGAAGAGATATTATTGAGAAATCGGGCTTGAAAGTTTTTTCAGCCATCAAACTGCAGGAAGCCGCAGATTTGGTAAACATGGTATTGAAGGATTAACGCGGGTCATGAAAATTTGCTCGTAATGTAAGCACCTTACCCTCAATCATCCAGCTTCGCATACACCGAATTCTGACTCTTAAACTCTGCAACCATTTCTTTCATTTTCCTTACAATATCTGTGTTTTCATGAAGGTAAAGCAGTTTCTCCAGTTCGTCCACCTGCCTTGAAATTGTATCAAAATCGGTTTCAGAAACTTTAGCGATCATAATTTGCGGATGATAGGTAGGTAGCGTATTTTCCTTATTGTTGAGCAGTTCTTCGTAAAGCTTTTCGCCGGGGCGCAGGCCGGTGTATTTTATCTGTATGTCCTTTCCTAAAGTCAGACGGGAGAGTTGGATCATTTTTTTTGCAAGGTCAAGGATCTTTACCGATTTGCCCATATCGAAAATAAAAATCTCTCCTCCGTGGCCCATAGTGCCTGCTTCGAGCACCAACTGACATGCCTCGGGAATGGTCATAAAGAAACGTGTTACTTCAGGGTCTGTAATGGTTACCGGGCCACCTTTTTCGATCTGCTCCCTGAACAAGGGTATCACGGAGCCATTAGAGCCCAGCACGTTCCCAAAACGGGTGGTAATAAACCGGGTAACATTTTTTCTGTTCAGGGATTGGGTGTAAATTTCAGCGATACGTTTTGTTGCACCCATGATGCTTGTTGGGTTTACAGCCTTATCGGTGGAAACCATCACAAATTTTTCCGTTTTAAATTCCACTGCCAGGTCGGCGATGGTTTTTGTGCCAAGCACATTAGTAAAAACAGCTTCCACAGGGTTGTTCTCCATCATGGGCACGTGCTTGTAAGCCGCGGCATGGTAAATGATTTGCGGCGAAAAAGTCTCCATAATCTTACGCATACGCACCTGGTGGTTGATGTCGCAAATGATGATTTCAAAATTTCCCTTGGGAAATCTTTCGTTCAGTTCCAATTCCAGAAAGTACATGGGCGATTCGGCCTGATCAATAAGGATGATTTTCTTTGGCGAAAAACGAGCCACCTGCCTGACAATCTCACTGCCTATCGACCCAGCTGCCCCCGTTACCAGTATGCACTTGTCCAGCAACTCACGTTTGACTTTGTGCTCATCGAGTTTTATCTCGTCGCGTTCAAGCAAATCTTCGATATTGATTTTTTTTATCTGTTTAAAACTCAATTCCCCGTTTATCCATTTACTTACGGGCGGCACACTTAGCACTTTGGTGTTGTATGCCATACATTTCTCGATAATCTCCTGTTTTTTCGATGGTTTAATATTTTGAATGGAAATTATCAGGTGTTCAATGTGGTTATTTTCAAGGAGTTTTTCTAATTTGTCGGGACCGTAAATGGGGATATCTTCTATTTTCATCCCGATTTTTTTTGAGTCATCGTCAATAAATCCAAGCACCTTGTATTTGGTTCCCGCATCGCGGTCGAGCGAACGTTTGGATATCAAACCGCTCTCGCCGGCTCCGTAAATCAGCACGTGAGTTTTGTTGCGCGATGGGTTGGAAAGTTCCATGTAGGTGATTTTTACCACAATGCGGAATGTTATTAGCACAAAAGTGGTGGTAATAAAATCTATGATTACGATGGAGTAAGGGATAAAATGTTTTTGATCTATGAAAAAATATGTTATCAGGTTGGTAGCCACAAACAAAGTACTCCCGGCTGCAATAACCAGCCCGATTCTTATCGCATCCCGGGTGCTGGTGTACAATATAATGCCGGCATAAGTGCGGGCAAGGATAAAACTTATCGCCCGCACGCAAACTATAAATAATAAAACTTGTGGTAAATCATGGGCATCTTTTTCAGGCAGCTCGAAGTTGAAACGGAGCATATAGGCCAATAATACCGAAGCAGCGCAAATCAGTAAATCAATCAAATATATTAGCCAGCGCGGCAGGTTGAGCTTTGATAATAACATCTTGTTTTTTTTCTGGACATCAAAGATAAAATATTTTTTTCTGGACAGCATATCTTTTATGTAACAAGGTTTTTAAAAACGGTTTTATATATTGATAAACAAATACTTGAGATATTGCTAAAAGTTTTTTAGCCATACTAACGGTACCTTATATTTTTTATTCATACTTTTGCTGTTGTTGATTGTTGGATTATCATTTTCGATTAAGAAACTCAAGCAAAAAATATCAGGATTTATTTACTACTAATAAAAATTAATATGAAAAGCACAGCATTTTGTAAAATTCATGAAGCCGCCGGAGCCAAAATGGTGGAGTTTGCCGGTTTTTATATGCCTATTCAGTATGAGGGCTTAATTATTGAACACGAAAATGTCCGCAAGGCATTGGGTGTATTTGATGTCTCGCACATGGGCGAGTTTTGGGTAGAAGGCCCCAAAGCACTGGATTTTGTTCAGTATGTGACTTCTAACGATGCGTCGAAACTGGTGGATGGAAAGATTCAGTATTCCTGCTTTCCTAACGGCCAGGGTGGCATTGTGGACGATTTGCTGGTGTATCGTTTCAATACCGAAAAATATTTACTGGTGGTCAATGCAGCTAACATTGATAAAGACTGGGCATGGGTAAATAAAAACAACAATTTTGGTGTAAAACTGACCAATGCTTCTGATGAGACTTCTCAACTAGCCATTCAGGGACCGCTGGCGCTGAAAGCCATGCAAAAATTGACCGATACTTCGGTCACCGATATGGAATATTACACTTTTAAAGTAGTGAAGTTTGCAGGTGTTGATGACGTGCTTTTCTCAACTACCGGTTACACCGGCTCGGGTGGTTGCGAAATCTATTTTCCGAACAAATATGCCGAATTGATGTGGAGTGCCGTGATGGAAGCCGGCAAAGAGTTCGGGATAAAACCCATTGGCCTGGCAGCCCGCGATACCCTGCGCCTTGAAATGGGATTTTGCCTGTATGGAAATGATATCAACGATACAACTTCTCCTATTGAAGCCGGCCTGGGCTGGATTACAAAATTCACCGACGAAAAGAATTTTATTGACAAAGAATATAACCTCAAACTAAAAACCGAAGGCGTGAGCCGCAAATTAGTAGGTTTTGAAATGATCGACCGTGGTATTCCCCGACATTATTATGAAATATGTGATGCCGACGGCAATAAAATCGGCGAAGTAACCTCCGGAACCATGGCCCCTTCACTTCAGAAGAATATTGGCATGGGCTATGTTCAAACAGCTTTTTCGAAAGTTGAAACCGAGATTTTTATAAAAATCCGCGAAAAGCTCATCAAGGCAAAAGTTGTGAAGTTCCCGTTTTATAAAGGATGATTTGATAGATTTTTAAGCGAAAAAGTCGCCTCACAAGGGCGGCTTTTTCTTTAATAAATAGTTAACAGTAATTAGCTGACGAGGTGCGCCTATGCTGACATATTATAGATGCAGTATCAATATAATTAATAATTTTTGTATTTTTGTAAAAATCTGTTAATCTATGAGTAGCGAAAAATCTAATATTGATATTGAAAAAATCAAAAAACATTGGATAGATACTTCAGATGAGGATTATCAAACGATGTTAGTATTATTTGGTTCAAAATCATTTAGTTGGTCTTTGTTTCTGGGGCATATTTCGGTTGAGAAATTACTAAAAGCATACTATGTGAGTAAAAATAAAAACCATGCTCCCTATACCCATAATTTGTATAGATTAGCTGAGTTAAGTGGCATTGAATTGACTGATGAATATGCCGACTGGCTTGATGAAATTTCCGCATTTAATCTTAATGCAAGGTATGATGATTATAAAAGGGAGTTTTTTTCCATATGTACTGAAGAATATACAAAGGAATGGATAGAAAAAATTAAAATTATTCGATTATGGATCAAGCAGATGCTTTAAATATTGCCCAAAAATACGCTTACGTTGTAAACGCTAATTTTAATTCTGTTAAGATCATACTTTTTGGTTCTTATGCAAAAGGAAATTTTAATAAAGATAGTGACATTGATATTGCAGTAATCCTAAATGATTTCCACGATATTATTGAAGTGCAGGTAAAACTGATGAAATTAAGAAGGAAAATAGATAGTCGGATTGAGCCTCATCCTTTCAGAGAAAAAGATTTTGTTTTGTCGAATCCT
>DAONFU010000136.1:0-5294 GCA_035403765.1 Bacteroidales bacterium | reverse complement strand
TTAAATTAATTTAATAAAAACTGCTCTCGGAAAGGATTATCCGGGAACACACAAAGATACAATCTATAGCAGAAGTATAGATTGTTTACAGGACAATATCCAAATTAAAAATAAACATCCAGATTTTTATGAGTACAAAGGTATAAAAAGTAATTGAACCATAGAATCAGATATGTATTTTTTCTCAGGGGGCCGGTATCCCGGAATGGGGTGAGTATCTCCGGAATTTTCACTGAACGGGCAATAGGCCAAAAAGCCCGAAAGAGTGTTCCTCCTTTCGGTTTTTTTTTCGCCGCGGCGGAGGGGCTTTGGCTATCGCTCTATGTGTTAGCAACTGGGCGTTCTTGTTCAATGTTTCATTTTCGTTTACAATATTTTGATTTTTTAAATTGTTTTTCTATTTCATCTGCTATATCTGTCGGATTAGTCAATGGCATATTTTTGTCAAATAAATCATATCCCAAAAGTTCAGATTTTTTCATTTTTTCTATTCTCGGCAATTTCGTTCTATTAGTAGTTTCAAGATGTTTCCCCTCGCTGTCAACAATAATGAGCTTTGGAAGGAACATACCCTTTCTGCCAATAAATTTATCCATAATTTTAACTCCATTTTCAAATTCATCTTGAGAAGTCCTGCCAAGAGCTTCGTACCTAAACATTCTTTTACTATCCCATGTGTTTATTGTTGCATAGCTTTCAGAAATTTTATCATCAATATTTGTTTCGATATTCATAGTATCATGTCCTGATGGCATTAAAAGGACTTTTCCACCACCGCCTTCAATATTTGCAGCATATCGTGGAACTGTTACACCCGAAATCCAGCCTTGCAGATGCTTCATATATATTTTCCCAATTTGGATAGGAGTAATAAAATGAACAATCCCTTTTTCTTTATGACACTGTAATAAATAATATGGATGAATGCCGATCCAAAACATTCTTCTAAAAGTTACTGCTAAGGTTTTATAGTAGTCATTAACATGATTTAATAAAACGGTTTGATTTCTGATGGTAAATCCGTGTTTGCGGATTTTTTTTACTGCGCCTTCCAAATCTTCCGTTATTTCTTGATAGTGATTGATATGTGTCATAAAATATACATACTTATCAACCCCTTTGTTGTATTTGTTTGCTGAAATATTGATTAGTTCCAACAAATCGTCGGTAATTCCCATTGGCATTACTACGGGAACTCGGGTTGCGATTCTTATTACCCGTAGGTGTGGTATCATGCTTAATTCTTCAAGCACATATTGCAGACGAGGTCTGCTCGTCATAAGGGCATCGCCTCCGGTGACAAGAACTTCATTAATATTTTTATTGTATCCGATATAGAACAATCCCTTATTTATTTCATTACTATTAACATCGGCAGAACAATCTAATGACTTTGCTCTTTGGCAGTGAACACAATATGAAGCACAGCTTGTATTTTCAGCGACAAAAAGAGCAACTCTGTTTGGATACCGCTGATAAACTGCACCATAACTTCGTGAAATTTCATTCATGGCCCCTTCAAGCCCTGTATCTGGAAATAACAAATTTGCAGGGGTTGGTACACTTTGCCAGAAAATTGGGTCAAGCCTTTTTTCTGATTTTTCGCCAGATAACATCACAGGGTGAAAAGGATATTCTTGCATTAGTGAAGCGTAATAAGGTGTAATTCGCAATGCCTCTTTTCCTTCGTTCTTTAATGCAATTATAGTTCTTTCAATTTCACTTTCCTGAAACGCATTTAATTTTATGACTTTTTTCAACTGTTCAACACTCCGTATCGAATTTTTTAACTGCCAATTAGCATTATACCATTGCTCTTTTGTAACATTTTTCCATAATTCAATGGTGTTGTAGTTTCTTGGCTTATAGAATATATCTTTTTCTGAATTCATATGTTCTTGTTTTAGATTTTGTTTGTACAATATCTTACAGGCTAATGGCTATCAAGGTTTTTTTTTGGTGTTTTCATTATTCCTATCATCATCAATAAAGAAGTAATAATAATTACTTGAATAATAAGTGATTTATTCACAAATGAAATGCTTTGCGATGGTGCGATAGCCAAAAATAGCAAAATGGTAATTAGACCTCTTGGAGCGACATAAAGCAAAGGGATTATAGGAAGCTTTGTGAATTTTAGAAAAATAAAACGCACAATGAATATTCCTGCTACAATTCCAGTTGACCAAACAAGCGTCTCTGTGTTTAAAATTTCAGAGGTTTCGATAAAATAACCAAAAAGAATGAAAAACAATGCTCTTATCAGAAAAGTTGCTTCAATGACTATATTTTTAAATTTTTGAACTTCTTTATTTAAATTTTCAGTATCAAACATCTTTAACCATTTAAATTGTTTTAACTCATCAATGTTACCAATAAAAAGCCCAAAGAGTAAAACAAACACTAGACCTGGCAAATGATAAACTTTTGAAGTTGCATAAATTAAAATGACAAATAGAATTATTGGAACAAACTTTATGTGATGTTTACTTTTGCTTAACAAGAAGGAAAGTCCAATTGTGGCAATAAAAGAAACTAAAATAATTATTAATATTTGTATAGTAAAAATAATAAAAGAATGATAATTAATTGTATCATTGAGGGCGATAAAATTAAATATTATTATGCCAAAAATATCAGACAAACTGCTTTCGTAAATAACGAATTCACAATTTGATTTGGATAAGTTCTTTACACTTGGTATCGCAATCGCACTACTTATAATACAAAATGGAATTGCATTAATCAGACATACTTTGAATGAAAAATTACCGACATATTGAAACAAAAAAGCAATAATTAAGCTTAAAACAAACATCGGAAGTAAAGCCACAAAGAGAGATTTTCCAATAATTGGTATCTTTTTTTTGTTTAATTCCAACTCCAAAGAACCTTCAAGCACAATTAGTATTAACCCAATAGTTCCCAAAACTGGTAATATTATTGACAGGTTAGGAATTTCAATTCTAAAAAAAACGGAAAGTTGTTTTATTCCCCAACCAAAAATTAAAAGTAGAATAACAGATGGAATTCTTGTCCTTGAAGAAGTCAAGTCAAAGAAATATGCTATCAGAAATATAAAGCAAATGATAATTATTATAGTTGTTGTCATGCTGTATTTGTCTTTCTTAGGCTCCTGACTAACGTTTTTACAAATATCTCATAATAAGCTTGTTGCAAATCCAAATTCATTATTAGTTAGTCCAAATTTAATAATTTGTTTTTGAATACGCTTTACTAATCCAAGTTTTCTTTTCTGGCCTAAAAACAAATATCCCTCAGGGTTGATATATTGAACTCCTTTTACAACCATGTTCCAAATTATCACCGCAAGCTTTCGGGCTGTTGCGCTTATGGCAGACACTTTTCCTTTGCGAAAACTGATAGGATGAAAAAAATCACGTAACGAAGTTGATTCTTTTAGATTTCCTATAGCATTAACGGCATTTCGCAAAGCTATTTTGAGCCTGTTGCTTCCTTTGTGTTGCTTGCTTGAAAGTACTTTTCCTCCACATATTTTATTGTTGGGTGAAAGGCGAAGCCATGAAGCAAAATTTCGTGTTGAAGTATGTAATTATTAGTCGCTGGAGGATTCTTTTCAATCGAGTCATTTAATATTTGTAAGGCTGTCAAGTCACCAAAGATTTCACCACGTAATTGTTCTTCGTAAAAAGTCAAGTTGATTTCCAATTTGAGCTTTTGCTCCTCCATTTCATTATTTTATATATTTGCCAATAACTACCCAGATATTAATACATCAGGTGTTTTTTTGAATTATTTCTCCAACCAGCGTCGTACTTGCTGTCAGTGAAATAAATAATCAGGTCGGCATCGTACTTGCTGTCTACGAAAAAAATCTTCTTTTTCGCGTCGTACTTGCTGTCTACAAAAAACCATACCCCGTCGTTGTCACCGGCATCATACTGGCTGGAGCATTTGTACACCACCAGGTCGGCATCGTATTTACTGTCGGCTACGTAAACTTTTACATCAGCATCATATTTGCTGTCGCACGAAAACACTTTTTGCGCCGAAAGTTGCTGGAACGAAAAAATCAGTGCAGTGAAAACCAGCAGGAAAAACATTATTTTTTTCATTTTCATGGTTTTGATCCTTGCAAATTTAACAATTATTATTCCGAATTCAAAATTCCAGATAAAAATCTTTGGTCAACGCAATAAAATCTGCTGAAGGGCTGTTGTCGTGGTTTTTAAGTATAAGCGTTTGCTCTGAAACATTTTCCGGTACATTAAATGAAAAGCACGAAATAAGCCTTTTGGTTTCCCTGTCGGGCTTGTCGCTGATGAAAATGTTTTTAAAACAGTATAATCCCAGGTGCATAAAGGCTTTCAGGAAATTATTTTTTTCTGATACGGGCATTATGGCCCAAAAGGTACCTGTATCCGGCAGGAGGCGGCTAACGCAATGGCTCAGTTGTGCAAAATCCAGGATGCTGTTATGGCGGGCGTTGCTTTTGGCTGGGGTGGAGCTTTTTAATTGTCCCTGAAAATAGGGCGGGTTACAGACGATGCAGCCGTATTTTTTTGTGCATTTTTCTGCGTATTGCTGAATGGATGCCTGGTGAATTTTTATCCGGTCATTCCACTGACTTTGTCCGAAATTCTGTGAAGCCTGTCGTGCAGCACAATTGTCTGTTTCCACTGCATCGATCAGGGCGTTGCTTTTTTGTGCCAGCATTAAGGCCAGTATTCCGCAGCCGGTGCCAATATCCAGGATGTTGGCTGCTTGTCCGGGGTCGGTTGCTGCCCCCAGTAATACTGCGTCGCTGCTGAGCTTCATGGCGCAACAGTCATCGGCAATGCTGAATTGTTTGAACTGAAAAGGCTGTCTCATTTCAGGTAAAAATCTATCAGACCCTCGGGAGCCTGGATAGAAATGGTTTTGTGCTGCACATCGATGGCCAGGACTATAGCCTCATTAAAAGGTATTAAAATTTCTTTTTTGTCCTGAAAAACCTGGATGATTTGTTGCTGCGGGAGTTCAAGGAACTGACTTATTTTTCCTATTTTGCCTGATTTTTTGTCCACGACTTCAAACCCTATCAGGTCTTTCAGTTCAAAATCACCTGATAATTTTTTTTTCTTCACCGATTCGGCAATGAAAAGCCGGCTGGCGGCAAGCTTTTGTGCTTTTTCCACCGTGTCGATGTCTTCCAGGGTAAAAGAAAAAACGTGGTGGTATTTGTTTTCGCGCGAAACAATAAAAAACGGAACCTGTTCGTGTTGTATCTCAACAAAAACAAATTCCGTTTTTTTAAATTTATCAATAAAACC
>DAONFU010000135.1:0-5413 GCA_035403765.1 Bacteroidales bacterium | reverse complement strand
TTTCCTTCAAAAAAAAGTCTAATTTTGTTTGTCGGCAAAAAATATTTATTACCCCTGAATTTTTTCTTATTTTGTGCCGGTTTATACTCTTTATGAGATAAAAAATTTTTTTGAATATGAACAGACCTATCAAATCAACCGGATTAGCTGCCAACCTAAAACTCACCCAAAGTTCCAAAGACATCGTGTTGAGAGAAGAGCATGTGTGGCTGTTGGGCCTTTCGGAATCACATTACGGCATCCACGAAAGAACTAAGAATTTTTTTGACGAATACTATCACGGATACATCAACTGGGACCATGTCAGTGACGAGTTACGGCGCCTGGCATTAGGTGACTTTTGGTTTTATGCCCAGTGTTCCGATCAGGCAAGAGCCATGGATATCATTTTGCAGTTGTTTGAAGAGTCGTTGGAAAAAACAGTCCAAACCAAGGCTTTTGAAATGGTTTTTATGGCAATGGTTGAATTTCTGGCAATGATTACTAAGCTGGAAACCTTTCATATGCAACTGGAATCAAAGGGCCTGAACATCATAAAAAGATGGGTGGAACATAAGGAAGTTTCGGTGTTGCGAAACGCCACCTTTATAAAAAACCAGCTTTCGGTATTAAATAACAATCCTGTATTGAAAGACAAGTTCTTTGAAGTCATTCACTTACTTGCCGGACAGGTTATTATGTATTGGGCTGAAAATTCGTGGGCAGAAACCTGGTACGAAAAAAACAAAGACCTGTTCAGCGAAGATTTTTCTGATGAGTTATCTTTCATCGGTAAGCCTTTTTTTGATGACCTGATGGAAAAATGGCGGCAGGTGAAAACTTTTGAAGAACTCGACAAAAACATCCCCTTATACTCGGAGATTACAAAATATTATATTGGACGTACCGATACTTTTCAGATTATTACCAACCGCTTTTATTTTTTGGTTTACCTGTTGCATATACCTGCGATGGCTCATGTAACCAATACCCTGCTGATAAATCTAAACATTCTGATTAAAAAGATTCTGGAAAAAATTGAGCCGGAACAGGTAAAACCATTTATAGACAATATCTTCAAACTGTTTCATGAACTGCAAAAAGAACACAGTTCAACGGTGCTGGAGTGTATCTCTACCCTGGGCAAGGAAATTGTCAACAGCAGCAAGGTGGAAAACACCAAAGATTTTGTGAATAAGATTATCGAACTTCCCTTTGTAACACCAGGCCCGCTGCGTATGGGTAAGGAATGGCGCACCGAAGTGGATCCGAGCCATATCAAAAACATCCGCGTATGGCTTTCGCTGTTCGAAACCAAGCCAGAGCTTTATCACAAATTAATCATTGCGCTCACGGTAAACCTGAAACTGAAAGGTATATTTATTTTTGATACCGACCTGTTTCAAAAAGATATCTCGGCCCTGCTGAATGCTGATTTTCATCCGTATTTCAGAGCGGTTAAGCAATTGTGCCGAATTTTTCCGGTATATTTTAATGAGATCGGTGCAGAAGGCGAATTGCGCGATATCACCACGGCCATTGATGAAATGACACACCGCGACGACAAGCTGATACACTTCTTGCGCAAGCTTGTTCATATCGAAAGTAACAACACCCATATTTCTTTTACCAAAAAAGTCTTCAACTATTGGATAGACGGCGACCTCAAACCCCTTGAGCCTTTTTTGCCTGAAGATGTAAAAGCCGCCATTGACCCTAAATGGGCTGTTCCCATGCAAAAGCTCATACTGAAGACCGCCGAAAAAGCACATATCAAACCGTCGCAACTTATTGAAGAACACCCTGACAAGGTGGACAAATGGGTAGATTCCGTGAGCGATCATTCCCAGATAAACAAAAAAAGGCTGAAAATGCTTTGCAGGATATATTTTATCCTGATAGAAAAATATTCATTCAACACGGTAAACTTAAGCAAGAGCATACGGAAGTATAATTTTATCGCCGAAAATGAAATAGACTTATTAGAAGAGGCTATTCAAAAGAAAAAACGTGAAGAGGCGTTGAAACTAATTTTCCATTTTATTTCCATGCTCAAAGAAATCATCCTGAGCAAAGAAAAAACTGAGGGCTGGGAAAACATCTATCACAAAAGACATGTGGCCTTTGGAATACCTTCGATGTACGGCGATTACCATGAACGCCGTTTTGAAGCAGGGGGGCTCATTTTTAAACTGGAACAGGCAGCCCACCTGATTATGGAAGAGTGGGTAAAATCCATCAATCTGAATTATATCACAGCCAAGATACTTGTTAAAATCGACTCCATCCTGGCCATTTACAAAGAGGGGCTGGAACTCGACGGCATTACCAACGATGTATTTATTTCCAATCTGGGAATGTTCAGTAACAGCCTGAAATCACAGAGTTTTTCGCTACATCAGTATATCAATATTTTTGAGTTTATGAGCGAAAATATCCGTGAAATCATAAGTAAGTACTTTTTCAGTCCCTACGAAGACATCCTGAAAATTGTGATACCACGTATGCGCGAAGGACACCCTGAGTCAGGCCTCAGCGACAACAGTTTTTTCCATATGCAATCGGAAACTTTTTATCGGGACATGTTGTCCTCATCATTTCTTTTGCAGAGTTTAGATAATTTCATTACAGAAATACTGACTTCGTTGAGAAACATGGTGGAAACCCTGAGTGCGGAACGAATTCGGGACATCATGTCGTACAACCCCGACATGGTTATCAGCCCCTTATATGGCGAGGCCAGCGTGGTGGACAACCAGGTCTTTATCGGGTCAAAAGCGTATTTTTTAAAAAAACTCAAAGCGCTGCAATATCCTGTACCACCTGGTTTTGTGATAACTACAGAGGTTTTCAGGCGTAAAAACACCATTTTGCAGCACAAAATGCTGAGCCGTGAAATTGATACTATGATTCAGGCACAGTTACGGCGGCTGGAAAAAGAAACCAGGCTGGAACTCGGAAATCCCCAAAAACCGCTGATGCTGTCAGTACGATCGGGCACCGCCGTATCAATGCCGGGGGCCATGAACACCTTCCTGAATATCGGTATCAACGAGGAAATTATTGAAGAACTGAGCAAACAACCCAATTACGGATGGACATCGTGGGACTGTTACCGGAGGTTTTTGCAAAGCTGGGGCATGGCTTCGGGTATTTCGCGCGATACGTTTGACCAGATAATGATGGATTTTAAGAAAGCAGATAACGTGGACCTGAAAGTTCAATTTAAGCCACACCGCATGCGGGATATGGCATTTGCCTACCGCGACATTCTTGACAAAAATAACATTCACATTGAAGAAGATATGTTTTTGCAGGTGAGGCAGGCCATATTAAGTGTTTTTGACTCCTGGAATTCTTCGCGGGCAAAAGTTTACCGCCATCACCTGCACATTGCCGATGAATGGGGCACCGCAGTCATTGTGCAAAAAATGGTGCTGGGCAACATCAATTACACTTCGGGCACGGGAGTATTCTTTACCCACAACCCGCGCCAGCGGGAACCGGGTATTCATCTGTACGGAGACTATTCGCTGGTTAGCCAAGGCGAAGACGTGGTTGGCGGGTTGGTACACGTGCTTCCCATATCACAAGACCAGCCACATGTGCATGGACAGGAAAAATCGCTGCAGGAAGCCTTTCCGCGCTTGTATGAGCGCTTATACAACATTGCCAAAGAGCTGGTGGAAGTGCACGGATTCAGCCATCAGGAAATTGAATTTACTTTTGAATCGGACAATCCCAACGACCTGTACATATTGCAAACCCGCGACCAGGACACCCGGCCGAAAAACAAAAAACAAATGTTCGCCATTTCTGACGAAAATATTATACTGCTAGGAAAAGGTGTAGGCATCGGCGGCGGCGCCATTAACGGAATACTGGTGTTTGATGATAAAGGACTGAAAGAAATGCGGCAGGAGCAGCCCGACAAAAAACTTATCCTGGTAAGGCCGGACACTGTGCCTGACGACATCGATCTTATTTTCCGCTGCGACGGCCTGCTTACCTCAAGAGGAGGGGCGACCTCACATGCCGCGGTTACGGCAGCACGACTGGGAAAAATTTGCATCGTAAACTGTACCGACCTGGTCGTTAACGAAAGAGAAAGCACCTGCAACATCAAAGGACACACCCTGGCTGCGGGCGACAAAATAGCAATTGACGGAAATCTTGGAAATATTTACCTCGGTCATTACCGCCTGATGATAAATGAATAAAATGTTGAAAATAATAATCATCCTAATAAATTTTAACACCTAATTATTTTTATGATGGAAACAGAAATAAAAAACAAAAACTACCTGGGAATTAACAGCCTGGGCAGAATCGGGAAACTATCCTTGTGGAACCATTTGGTAACAAGGCATTTTGATGGCGTTGTGATAAACATTGGCCGTAAAACAGGAAAAAACATCGAAGCCATGGTACAGGCTCTCGAAAATGATTCAACGTACGGCAACCTTGGCAATTTTCTTTATGGACAAAAGTCGCGCAAGGATATAATCAAGGTCATAGATTCCGAAAAGTTCATTTTTGACATTGACGGCATGATGGTGAAAGTGCTCACCGAAGAACGCGACCCCGCCAAAATTCCCTGGAAAGAAGAACAGGTTCAGCTGGTGCTAGACTGCACCGGAAAATTTGTGGATCCTACTGTCCCCATCGACTCTCCCAAAGGAAGCCTGAGAGGCCATCTGGCCGGCGGGGCGCGCAAGGTGATTGTCAGTGCTCCTTTTAAAATCAAGGACGCTGAAAAACAAACTCCGGCCGACAGCATCATGATGGTTTATGGCATCAACCATATTGAATATGAACCTCAGAAACATGATGTTATTTCTGCTGCCAGTTGCACCACCACGGGCTTGTCGCACATGATTAAGCCGCTGATGGAAGACCGTTACACCTCCAAGATTCTTACGGCATCTATGTCAACGGTTCACGCGGCTACCAACACCCAGTCGGTGCTCGACTCGCTGCCCAAAGCTGGCGCCAGCGACCTCCGCAAGACCCGTTCGGTGTTCAACAACATCATATTATCCACCACCGGCGCGGCCAAAGCCCTCGAATCAATCATCCCCGAAATACAGGAGATTGGTTTCATGGCCGACTCGGTGCGTATCCCAACCACGACGGTATCACTGATTACCCTGAATATCACTTTTAATTCCGGTCTTGACGAAAAAGGAAATCCCATAATCAACCGCCAGCATATCAACAATATTTATAAAACGGCCGCTACTGGCTCACAAAAAGGCTTGCTGGTATTTTCGGACCGGCAGAATGTGTCGGCAGACCTTACCGGATACAAGGCGGCCGTAGTCATTGAAGGTTCGGAAAACCATACCCGCACCGGCTTTATCAAGCTGCCCGCCGAAACCGTAAAATCTTTCGGCATAAAAAACCCGGTGGATATGAACATTCCCGTTACCCA
>DAONFU010000134.1:0-5439 GCA_035403765.1 Bacteroidales bacterium | reverse complement strand
GGAGTACTTTTTTCTTAAATCCTTCGTCGAGGGCTTTGGCTACTTCGAGCATATAAGTATGGCCTTTGCCCAGGAACATATCATCGCGTATGCCGATAACGTCGGATAAGAAAGAAATCATATTGGCTGTTTCGCGCACTGTTTCGCCGTGGGCAATTTGCGACTTGCCTTCGTCGAGGTCCTGAACGCCCATGCCAAGCATATTACAGGCAGAAGCAAAGGAAAACCGGGTGCGCGTTGAATTGTCCCTGAAGTTCGAAATGGCCAGGCCCGAATCAAACACGCGCGGCGAAATATTTTCGGCACGCATGGCTTTTAGGACTTCAGCTACCAGTAGAACAAGATTCAATTCTTCCGTGGTCTTATCCCAGGTCAACAAAAAGTCTTTTCCGTATAAAGTAGAACGGTTTTTCTTTATTTCATCAATGATTTCCAATATTTTTTTCATGGTGATAATGTTTAAAATAATAATGCATAAGCGGCATAAAAAGCAGAAGCGGTAACCAGGTCGCTGACGGCTACTTTTTCGTTGGGGGCATGAGCCAGCACTTCGTTGCCCGGGCCAAAGCCAATAACGGGGATTTTATACATGCCATTGATGGTTACCCCATTGGTCGAAAAAGTCCATTTGTCAATTACCGGGGCTTTTGCATACAATTGCTGATACGCCTTAACCCCGGTCTGCACCGCGTTGTGGTTTTCTTCAATTTTCCAGGTGGGATAGTATTTTTCCATGCCATAATTCAGGCCGGTATAGGCTTTACCGTTGTAATATAGCACTTCGGCCATAGCATCGGTATCTTTGATGATTTGCTGGATTTCGGCCATGGCCGATTCTTTGGTTTCGCCCCAGGTGAGGCGGCGGTCCAGATGTATTTTGGCATAGTCAGCCACGGCGCATAGCGAAGGGCTGCCGGAAACAAATTCTGCGAGAGCCACGGTGCCCTTGCCAAGAAACTCATCGTAAGCCAGTTTTTCGTTGAGTTTTTCGATGCCGAGACATACCCGCGAGGCCATGTATATGGCGTTTTTTCCGCGTTCGGGAGCAGATCCGTGGGCGGAAATTCCCCGGAAGGTAATTTCTATCTCCATCCTTCCGCGGTGTCCTCTGTAAATCTGCAGGTTGGTAGGTTCGGTGCTGATGACCGTATGCGGGATAATTTTGTCTTCTTCGATGATATATTTCCAGCACAGGCCGTCGCAGTCTTCTTCCATCACGCTGCCTACACAATATAAGGTAAGGTCATTCTCGAGGCCGAGTTCTTTTATTATCCTGCCAGCAGTAACAAAGGCAGCGGGGCCGCCTTTCTGGTCCACGGTGCCGCGTCCATGCACAAAACCATCTTTTATTAGGCCGCTCAGCGGGTCGAACGACCAGTTGGCCATGTTTCCCAAATCAACCGTGTCGATATGGCCGTCGATAGCAAGAATTTTTTTTCCGTTGCCGATACGCCCGATAACATTTCCCAGACCATCGATAAGCACTTCGTCAAAACCGGCTTCCTTCATTTGCCTGCTAAGTTCTTCTGCTACCTGTTTTTCTTCTCCGCTAAGCGATTTGGCCTGAATAAGTGATGATAGATTATTGGCTGTATAATCCTGATATTTATCAGCCAGTTCTTTAACTTTTTCAATAGAAATACTCATAATCTCGTAATTATTTTTGGGAACAAAAATAACACAAAAATTATGACCAGCCCAAATTAAAAAATGAGCTGGTCATAAAAGTATTTTAAGAAAATGTGCTATCAGTTTTTATCAGGAGAAATCATCTTGTACACGATACCTGCGAGCATGGCGCCTACGATGGGAGCAAGCCAGAACAACCAAAGCTGGCTCATGTATTCTGTGCCTGCAAAAATAGCCTGACTTGTGCTACGGGCCGGATTTACGGAAGTGTTTGTTACAGGGATGCTGATGAGGTGGATAAGGGTTAAAGCCAGGCCTATGGCAACACCGGCAAAACCTTTAGGAGCCTTGGCGTGAGTGGCGCCCAGGATGACAATCAGGAACATAAAGGTCATGGCAATTTCCGACACCAATGCCGCTATCATATCATAGCCGCCGGGCGAAAGTTCGTCATACCCGTTAGCTGCAAAGCCACCTAACTCAAAACCTTCTTTTCCGCTGGCAATAAGATATAAGATGCCGGCTCCGGCCACAGCTCCCAATACCTGGGCTGCTATGTAGGGCAATAAGTCTTTCTTGTCGAAACGACCGGCAATCCATAGTCCGAGAGATACAGCAGGGTTGAGATGGCAGCCCGAAATGTGCCCAATAGCGTAAGCCATGGTGAGCACAGTAAGCCCAAAGGCAAGTGCTACGCCCACAAAACCAATACCCAGTTCAGGATAAGCAGCAGCCAACACGGCGCTTCCACAGCCGCCAAGTACCAGCCACAAGGTTCCGATAAATTCAGCAACAAGTTTTTTCATGATTTTACTTTTTTGATTAGTTTAATATAACAAAAGTATATTTTTTTTCATAAGAAAAAATATATTTTTAATTTATACGACCTTAAAACTTTTTTGTTCAATTTTTTTCTATGAAATTCTCTTATCACACCTGTTTTTCGGGCAGGATTGAACAATCGTAAGTTATTATCAGTGTCTTGGCAGTGTTGTGAAACGAAAAAAAAATTGTAATTTTGCAATATAAATGTTTATATGTCCGACATTATTAAAATATTGCCTGATAATGTAGCCAACCAGATTGCGGCCGGTGAGGTAATACAAAGACCTGCTTCGGCGGTAAAAGAGTTGCTGGAGAATGCCATTGATGCCGGCGCCGATGATATACAACTTATCATAAAAGATGCCGGCAAAACATTAATACAAGTGGTGGACAATGGTTGCGGAATGTCGGAAACCGATGCCCGCTTGAGTTTTGAACGCCATGCCACCTCAAAAATCAATGAAGCCGGCGACTTATTTAAAATCCATACATACGGGTTTCGCGGTGAAGCGCTGGCCTCTATTGCAGCGATAGCCCAACTGGAAATGAAAACCAAAAAGAAATCCGACGAGGTGGCTACCAGCATTTTAATTGAAGGCTCTGTTGTTAAGGAACATACTTCCTGCAGCGCCTCCGACGGCACCTCCATAGCAGTGAAAAACCTCTTTTTTAATGTCCCTGCCCGGCGCAACTTTCTCAAGTCGGATGCTACCGAAACCAGTTATATCATAGAGGAATTTAACAGGGTGGCCCTGGTGTATCCCGAAAAAAGTTTTGCCTTGTACAACAATGGGAAACTAGTTTCAAAACTGGAAAAGATGCCGCTCAGGCAACGTATCAATGCGGTGTTCGGTCATAATTACGGCGAACGGCTGATCTCCATTGACGAATCCACTACCGTGGCTGAAATCAAGGGCTTTATCGGCAAACCCGAATTTGCACGCAAAACCAGGGGAGAGCAGTATTTTTTTGTCAACAGGCGATTTATCAAACACCCGTACCTGAATCATGCTGTGGATAGGGCTTATGCTGAGCTGATTCCCGAACAAAGTTATCCTTCGTATTTTATTTATATCACCATTGACCCAAAAAATATTGATGTAAATATTCATCCCGCAAAAACCGAAGTGAAGTTTTACGACGAAAAAACGCTTTATGGCATCTTAAAGGCGGGTATCAGGAGAGCTTTCGGGTCGTTTAACATAACTCCCAGCATTGATTTTGATATAGACCGGGCCCTGGATTTTGGCGCTACCAATTTAAACAGGGGGGAGGGAATTAAAATTCCGACGGTGGAAATCAACCCTGAATACAATCCTTTCAGAAACAATCCTCACAGCGGCAACCCGGACGAGGTGTCGAAACAACACGACAAAAACCTGAGAAACTGGGAAACGCTTTATGAGTTTGGAAAAGAAATCTCAGCAAATAAAAATGCTGATGAACAAACTGATGTTCAGAAAGATGTCCCAATGTCCTATGAAACCGCATCATTTTTTTGTTTTGGCAAAAAATATTTGCTCACACCCATGAAATCGGGCCTGATGTTTATTGATATTGTGCAAGCCCGTGAGCGTATCTTGTACGAGAAATTTCTTGAAACTGCCGAAAACCAAAATCCTGTATGTCAGCGCATACTTTTTCCGCAGACTGTTTCCTTGAATCCTGCCGATGCCGAGTTGCTTGCGGATATTTTGAAAGAAATGCGCCTGTTGGGTTTCGATATCGAAACTTTCGGCAAAAACACTTTTGTGGTGAATGGACTGCCTGCTGATTTTTCTGATCAGGATATTAATGATACCATCGAACGTTTGCTGGAAAGTTATAAAAAGAACCAACTGGAGGCGTCTTTCGAAAAGAAAACCAACCTGATACGCTCTCTGGCGAAAAATGTGGCCGCCAGAACAGAATTTAAACTTACCGAAGAAGCCATGCAGGCATTGGCAGGACAACTGTTTGCCTGCTCCATGCCGGATACTTCGCCTTCGGGAAAAAAGATACTTTTCATATTAAGTAATGAAGAAATTGAAAAGAAATTCAAATAAAACTCAAAGTATTTATAAAAATTATGTATTTTTGTTAAAAATTAAAAATCTTGAATTATGAAAAAGTTAATGGTAGTCTTAATCGGAATTTTTGCCATGGTACATTACGGTTACTCCCAGGCAAATGAAGGCAGTGTAGAATTTGATAAAATGCAACGTCCTGCCGTAATTGGAGAATTTGCTTATACCGCTGATGTGGTAGAAGAATCAATTATCGCAGACTTGAAAGAAAAAGGCATAAAAAAATACAGTTCAAAAAAAGGTTTTATGATTTTTGAAGAAGCGGTTTTTACTCAAATCTCAGCCAACAAAATCAACTTCTATGTAAAAGTTGAGGAGAAGAAAAAAGAAAAAGAAAAGGCAATAGTTACTTTCCTTGTGAGTTATGGCCTGGATAATTTTATCAGCAGCGCCATGGACGCCAATATTATCAACAATACTAAAAACTACATGAATGGCTTATTGCCCAAATTTGCCGCTACCAAACTTGGCAGGGACATCGATGCGCAGCAGAAAGTTTATGATAAGGCCGTGAAAGATTTCGATAACCTGGTTGGAGAAGGTGAATCGCTGGCCAAGAAAAAGGCAGATATTGAGAATGAAATTACCAAAAACAAATCAGACCAGGAAACCCAAAAAGCATTAATGGCAAAAGAAAAGGCAAATCTTGAAATGTTACAGTTACAGAAAAAGTAACCTTATAGTTTTTATAAACAGAAAAACCGCAGGGATGATATTCCGGCGGTTTTTTTTGTTAAAACACCGAAGAAATAAATTTTATTTGCTTTCATTGTTTTTTTGTTTTATTTTTATCACATCAACCAATAAAAAACAGTATGAAGAAAAAATTACTTTTTACCTTATTATTCTGTGGGGTTGCTACGCTATCGCAAGCCCAGTGGACTCTGCAAGCCAGTGGTTTCCCTGTCCCAAACCGCGG
>DAONFU010000133.1:0-5483 GCA_035403765.1 Bacteroidales bacterium | reverse complement strand
TCGATCATCAGCCCATAGCATTCAAAAAAATTCTGTTTGGCCTCCGTTTTGTTCACAAAAACCTCCAGAGTGTCCGTGGCTTTGGCCATTTTCAACACCACATAGGGTTTGCTGTTGGTATAATCATTACAATCCACATGTACGGGAACCACGTCGGAAGCGGTTTTAATTTTCAGGTCGAAACTCAATGAATCCTGCTTGCAGTAAATTTTTAGCAGGGTAAAATTTTCTTTAATAAATCCCTCGCGGAAAATCAGCCTGAATGATGCGCTGGAGTCCGAAGTATGTATGGTGGCGCCTATGAGGCCCATATCATAGTGATAATCCCGTTGGATATTTCTATTGTAATCCCATCTCCCCGAGCAGGAAGTTTTGTAGTCGTAGGCGGCATGTGTTCCGGCAGCCCTGAAAGGAAATACCAGGCCCCTGCCTCCGTATCCGAAGGCTTCCTGTAAACGCTCCCTGACAAAACCTGAAGGAATGTCGGCCTGAATGTGAGAGTCACCGATATGGAGTATTTTCAGTTTGCGCGAGTCGGATTGAGCCACTTTGTGAAAAAAACTGCCGATGCCCTTAGCTCCATACCATTCGATATAGTTTTTTTCGTAGCGGATAAAAGGATAATAGGTGCGATACTTCACTAGTGAATCAATATGTGCGGCCAGGCGAAGCGGATCTTCGGTTTTGGTGTTGTTTTTTGAAAAACCGCTCAGCGACAGAATGGCAAAGCACAGTATTGCTGAGGGGACCAACGAAAAAAGGATGTTGTTGTATTTTTTGACGTGCAACATACTATTTTAGGATAGGTTTCTGGTAGATGTATTTGTTGTATTCGGTCATCAGGGCCTCCACAATTTCGTTGGCTACCACTTGTTGTCCTTTAGATGAAAAATGTCCGTTGGTGACGGCCAGGTTTTTTTCGGCCCAGATAAGTACCGAATTGGCCCCGCCCATCATATTATACAGATCCCAGTATGCACAGCCGGCCTTCAGGGCTGCCTGTTTTTGTGCGGCAGTAATTTGTGGCAACCACGAATAGGATAGGTATTTTCCTTCGCTGCCGTGTGCCATATCGCCGGCACCTATCACCAGAATGCTTAGATCAGGCCTGGCTTTTTTAAATTTCATGAACAGTTTGTAATATATATCGCCCAGCCAGGCACATGCTTTTTCGGAACGCACATAAGGCACCATATTGGCGCCGTACTGAAAAATCACCAGGCGGGTATTGGTCAGTGTCAGCATTTCCTTGAGCAGCTGATCGTTGATAAGCATGAGCCCATCGCCGGAATGTCCACGGATAGCATAGTTATCCACCTGTACACCATGACCACCATCGAGGTACATGCCGTAAAAATCGGGACTCTGGTCGGCAACCAGTTCCACTCTGACATTCAACAATGGGCCGGTGGCGATTTTGTGAAAACATACGGTAGTGCACGGCAACAGCGTGTCTGTTTTCACCAGGTCGCCGGAGGCTGTATTATAAATATTGACGGCACAACGGCCCTCGTTGTGTCCGTAAAGGAACGAAAGTGTGCTAAAACTATATTTGCTGCCCATTTTGAGTGAAACACTGGCATTGCGGTAAGAAATTGTTTGTGGTTCGGGCTGTGAATCGGGCTGAGGTATAGAGTCTGTGACAGGAATTTTTTCATCATTTTGCCGTATCGAGTATTTATAAAATCTAAACACGGTGCCGGCAATACCATAATTTTTGTGTGTGTCTTTGTTGCTGAATACGGAATATTTGGCCCAATTTCCACTGCTGTTGCGCACATAACTAACCGGGTTGATATCCTTCAGCGGCACATAGCCCACACCGGAGCCCCCGAATTTTGCGTGCATTTTGTCGCGCACCACATACGACACCCGGTCGCCTTCGAGTTGGGAATCGCCATAATGGGCAACACGGATAAGCGCCGTATCCTTTTCGCTGAGTAGGGCTTTGAAAAAATTATCAAGCGCCTTGCCAACAAGCTTACCCTGGTCGTCAAAAATATCGGGGTTGGTCAAAAAAATATTTTGTTTTTTGGGGCCAATTTTCGACAGGGCGGTGCGACGAAGAATTTGGCCTTGGTTATCGGCATTGGCAAGGTATTTTTCAAGCAGGCTGTCGGCAATGGTGTTCTCTGCCCTGACAGAAAAATCAAAAAGCGAACGGGGTGTATAAAAACGAGCGAAATCCTTAATATAGTTGTATTCGGTTTGCTCATAAAAAAATGAGTACCCAACGAGTAATAGTTCGCTGAATAGTATGATGATGATTATCCGTAACGGTGCATTTCTCATGTGAGAAGGTTTTGTATCAGCCGGTTCGCCAAGGACTGTTTTTTTCTGCGGTTTGGTTATCTTTTGAAAAAATAACACCTGCTGATTAAAAAAACATGCAAAGGTCGGATTTTTTCGGGAACTGACAAAATGGAATTATATAGTGTAAAATTATACACCTTTAAAAAGAAACTATAACCCTGCGGCGGGAAAGCACACCATGCAATAACCACTGGTAAGGATAGAACCCTCGTTTGCTTAGACAATAAAACCAAAAAAGAATGTGAAGAATATTATAGCGTACCGGCTTTCACCACAAGTTCTGCAAACCGTTGCGAATAACCGGCTTCATTATCATACCAGGCCACCACTTTTACACAGGTGCCGTCAATGACCTGGGTAAGTTTAGAGTCGAAAATTGATGAATGCAGGTTGTCAACGATATCAACACTTACCACGGGGTCGGTACAATATTCCAAAACGCCCTTCATGGCTCCTTCGGCAGCTTGTTTCATGGCGGCGTTTACATCGTCTTTATTTACGGGTTGATTCATCTCGCAGGTGAGATCCACCACTGATCCGTCGGGAGTAGGCACCCGCATTGATAATCCATCGAGTTTGCCGGCAAGTTCGGGGACTACCAGGCCAATAGCCTTGGCGGCGCCGGTGCTGGTGGGGATAATTGACATGGCGGCAGCCCTGGCGCGGCGCAGGTCTTTGTGCGGTGCATCCAGAATTATCTGGTCGTTGGTATAAGAGTGAATGGTGTTGATGAGTCCGTGTTTGATACCAAAACTATCATTCAGCACTTTAGCAATAGGTGCCAGGCAATTGGTAGTGCAGGAAGCGTTGGAGATAAAACGGTGTTCGGGTTTTAGTTGTTCTCCGTTGACACCCAGCACAATGGTGATGTCAACATCCTGGGCCGAGTTGGCGGGCACCGACAACACTACTTTTCGGGCCCCTGCCTGTGAGTGTTTTTCGAGTTTCTCGCGTGTGCGAAAAATACCCGTACATTCGGCCACAACATCAACTCCAAGGTCTTTCCAGGGGAGCAATGCCGGATCTTTTTCAGCATACACCCTGTATTTTTTTCCGTCAACAATAATATGATCATCGGCCGCAGTAACCTCGCCGGGGAATTTTCCATGTACCGAATCGTATTTTAATAAATGGGCAAGAGTTTTTGCGTCTGTCAGGTCGTTGAGAGCCACAACCTCAACATTATCCATTTTTAAAAGAGCTTTAAAAGTGAGCCTGCCGATGCGGCCAAAGCCATTGATAGCAATTTTTACAGTTGACATATAGATTTTTTAAAATAAATTAGTGCAAAAATATAATTAAAATGGAAGCGGTCAAAATAAAAAAAGAGGCCTGGCCCTCTTTTTTTTATTTATTGGAAAATCATTATCTGTATAGGGTTACGATGCCTTTGGTTTTGTGGCGTATCCTTTTGGTATCCATCAGGTGGATAATGTACACATAAGTGCCGGTAGCCGCGGGTTTATCCTGAACATTTCCGTTCCAGCATTCATTAATGTCGGTGGATTGATAAACCAATTTTCCCCAGCGGTCATAAATGAATATTTCAAAATTATCCTCGAGTATGCCAAAGCCATTAATACAAAACTGTTCGTTTTTGGGGTCGTCATTGGGAGTAAATGCGTTGGCCATGTAGAGCCCATAGGTGGGTTCGATACGGATAACCTTTACTGTACTGTCCTCACATCCATGATTAGTGGTAACTTTTAGTGTTACCAGATAGCTACCGGTATCTTCCATTAATGAGAAGTTATAATACGGATTACCGATAGAATACGAGTGATATGGGTTTTGAGCTGTGGAGTTGTTTCCATCGCCAAAATCCCAATGCCAATGATCCAGTATGCCATGGGAATAGTCGTAGAAATGGAATTCGGGGTTGGTTACCAATGCCGTATTTTCTGGCGCTGTGGAAAAAATAGCCACCGGCAAGGGATACACGGTGATGTAATCAGACAAGGTAAGGGTTCCTGTCAGGTGGCCCGGGTTGGTAATGGTGAGTGTTACGGAGTAGGTTCCCGGCTCATCGTAGTAGCCCACAGGATTTTTATCATGCGAAAATGTTCCGTTGCCAAATTCCCACAGATAAACCGCATTGGGATGTACCTGGGTGGATTGATCAGTAAAATGAACCATCCATGGCACACACCCCGACCTGGGTTCGCCGGCGAAGTCCACAATAGGATAAATAGGAAGCACCGTGACGGTAACGGAAGCAAAGTTCTGACAGCCATTGGCATCGGTAACCGTAACCATATAGGTAGTGGTTGTTTCAGGAGTAAGCACCGGGCAGGCTAAAGTATTTTGGCCGTTAAGTGATGGGTCGGGTGGGCTGGCCGACCAAAGGTAAGATGTCCCTCCCGAGGCACAGATGGTCGTAGTTTCACCATTATAAATTGTTGAAGGAGTGGCGGTAGCCGTAACAACAGGCAGAGGGTTCACCACCACGGTAACAGAATCTATTCCGTTACAAATATTATAAACCGTTACATAATATTGCGTGGTAGTGGTGGGCGACACAGAAATCGACGCCGTGGTTGCTCCGTTACTCCATAAATAGGATGTACCTCCGCTGGAACTCAGATAAGATGGTTGGCCGACACAAATGGTATCATTGGGGCCGGCATCAACATTGGCCGAACCAATGGTTATGTTAACGCTTTCGGTTGCCGAATCATCGCAGATATCTGTAACCGTACATGAATACGTGGTGGATTGCGGAGGCATTACCACGGCAGAGGAATTGGATCCGGCGCCGTTATCCCACACGTAAGTATAGGGTTGAAAACCTCCGGTAGGATTTACCCAAATGGTGGTTGAATCACCGCAAAGGGTGGTGTCGCTCGACGAAACTAACGTTACGGCAGCGTTGTCAATGATGTTGATAGTAACATCAGAGCCGCTTCCGCAAACCACCGTCTGAACGTGAAATACCACAGTTTCTGTTCCTTCGGTAAGGCCATCGGTTAAGGGGTGAATAACCACCGCCACTGAATCCTGGCCTGCAGGAACAACAATATTATTGGGGATATACGTATAATCAACACCGTTGGTGGCCGTCCCCAAAACGGTAAATGGGATTGTATAAGAAGTAGCGGCCGGACTGGAAAGTTTGAAGCTAATAAAGCCGTCGCTGCATCCTTCAACGGCATTATTGCCTGCTCCGGGCA
>DAONFU010000132.1:0-5542 GCA_035403765.1 Bacteroidales bacterium | reverse complement strand
TAGAAGTAAAGGACTACTTCGCAAATCTTCCTTCGTTAATCGATGTTCGATATTATAAAGGAAAGAAAAATGTACGAATAATCCTGCCCGCGTGTGCTAGGCAGGCGGGGATTAATCTTGCCTGCTGCAAGCAGGGATTTTAGATTTTTGATGACAGGTTTTCGTATTCATCAGTATATTTGTACGAACCAATAACCATATGTTATGAAAAACCGCTGCCCCTGGCCCGCTGATGATGCCCTGATGATTAAGTACCACGATGCTGAGTGGGGAGTTCCCTTACACGACGACCGAAAACTGTTTGAATTTATGGTGTTGGATGCTTTTCAGGCCGGCCTGAGCTGGAAAACCATACTTAACAAACGGGAAGCTTTCCGGGAGGCTTTTCACAATTTCGATCCGGTAAAAATTTCAAAATATGATGATAAAAAAATTGCTGAATTGCTAGGGAATACAGGCATTATACGAAACAGGCAAAAAATTCTCGCCACTATAAAAAATGCGCAGCACTTTCTTGAAATTCAAAAAGAATTCGGCAGTTTTGATGCTTATATATGGCAATTCACACAGCATAAAATGAAAGTGAATAAATGTAAAACTATTGCTGACATCCCTTCAAAAAGCGCCGAATCGGATATTATGAGCGCAGAACTGAAAAAACGCGGTTTTTCGTTTGTCGGGTCAACTATCTGCTATGCATTTATGCAGGCTGCCGGTATGGTGAACGACCACCTGATAAGCTGTCCCAGGCATAAGCAAGTACAACGATAAGACATCTTTTTAAGGCATCAAAAATCAGGGGAGGCCTCGCATTTTTTTTATCTCTTCATAAGCAGCATTTACCTTCTGAAACTTCTCGTTGGCAGCTTTTTGCATCTCCGGCCCCAGGTGGCTAACCTTATCGGGGTGATATTTTACAGCCATCCTGCGGTAAGCTCTTTTGAGTTCTTCATCACTGATCGAAGAGTCCACTTCCAAAATTTTGTATGCGCTGTCGGTATCCTTAATGAACATCGCCCTGATAGAGTTTACATCAGCCGGAGAAATTCTCATGTACGAAGCTATGGTTTCGATAACGCGTATTTCGGAAGGATGCGAAAAATTATCGGCCTGCGAGATACCAAATAAATAGTGCAGCAATTGCAGGCGCGACGAATAATCCATATTTTGAGCTATCTGCCGGCAAACATCATACACAGGAATATCCTGTTTTAGGATATCGCGCAAAACCAGCATATGATGACGGGTTTCTTCTTCGGAAAATTGTTGTAAAAAAGTGCGTTTTACAAAATTCAGTTCCGACCTCAGGATTTGTCCTTCGGCTTTCATCACGGCTGCGGTGAGCACAAGCAGGCTGGCTACAAAATCGCCCTGCTGTGTTGATGCCTGATGGGTATTATTGATGGTGGTAACCGTGATGTTATCGACAATCGATCCAAAGACAAATCCCAATATAGCACCAATAGGCCCGCCAAAAGCCCAGCCCAAACCTCCGCCTATCCATTTGCCAAATTTCATCCTTTGGGTAAATTTATATTTCCTCCGTCAACGGGAGGCCATATTCTTCAACCATTTTGATGTTCAATTTTTCAAGATTATCGAGAATAGGATTGTAGATTTCGGAAATCACGGGAATGTGCACCCCTGTTATGTTTATTTCATTATTAAGAATCATTTCCACGGCGATGGCAGCAGGGAGAGCCACTGTCCGCGCAATAGAGGTGTCGGTTTTCAGGGTGCCAAAGTCGAGCATCCTCGATTTAATAATTTCGGCAGAGCCGTCAGGATAGACAGCTTTAAAAACATGCATCATCACAACCATATCACGGTCATTTTCCGTAATCATCATTTTTTCAATCATCAGGTCGGAAGTAATCTCGTACATGGAATCTTCGCTGCGGTTCATCGGCATACTGCTGAACAATCCCAGCCATTCCATAGCGTTCAGGGCATAAGCATTTTCATCAATATGCAACAGCGCGGCTACTTGCTTTTTTATATCCTTTTCGTCGGCTAAGCCATTCACCAATGCTACGGCTCCGGCAAAAGATTTTCCGGTGAAGTCGTATTTTTCGGGCAAGGTACATTTCAGCGCTTTCATCACATCGAGGGTTTCGCACCAACCTTTGAAGCGGAATGTTCCCCTGAACATGGTTTTTGTTTCTGGAATACCGTATATACCGACATACGACAAAGAATCGCGGTTGGGATATACATGCAGCGGTCCCACATCAGGAAAATCGAGGGTAATAGGATTTTTGAATAAGTCGGCAGTTGGAATTTCAACGGTCTTACCTTTCATCAGATAAACGGCGTCGTTATTGCCGGCCAGCACCACGCCCTTGGGGCTCCAGGAGAATTTATAGTTGAACGGATTATCGCAGGATTCGGGGGCAGGCAGGGCACCACAAAGCGAATAAAAAGCTTCAATTTTTCCGCCTTTACCGTGCACGTGGTCGATGATACGCATAGCCGACATGTGGTCAATACCTGGATCGAGTCCGACCTCGTTCAAAAAAATCACGCCAGCATCTTTGGCTGCTGCATCAAGGGCATACATTTCGGGTTTTGCATACGAAGCCGTTACCAGGTGCTTTTTGTGTTTGAGGCAACATTGAGCGACCATTATATGGTAAGCATACGGAATCAGACTAACCACCACATCATTCTCTGCAACCATAGTGTTGAGGCCTGCCTGGTCATCCACTGTCCAGTGAACGGCTTTTCCATTTTCGGCCTGCCCCACCATGCGTTTTGCTTCATCATAGTTCAATGCGGCCACGGTAAGCCTGACATTTTTACTTAACAAATGCTGAATTATTGGATTGGCAACCATTCCAGCCCCTAATATCAATACTTTCTTCATTTTATTTTTTTTTGTTAATCAATTTTTTTGCGAATTTATACAAATAATTAACGCGATTACTAAGGAACCCTTTAAAATAGCATAGAAGAAGAAAAATAAATTGTCAACTAAAAATTATTTGTCATATACGTAAAAAAAAACTTGACTTATGCATATTTATTTACTACCTTTGCTTACTTTTTTTGACATTTACATATGAACACCCATTTAAAAATAAAACTACTCACCAATGAAGCAATTATTAATTCATGGGATGTTTATTATACTTTTGATGATGGCCTTTGTTTTTTTGGATTGATAACGGTTACGAACAAAAGACTACTTTTTGATACAAAAATTAATGGGGCCATAGAAACTATGCTCAAGGCCTCCCCCCTATTGAAAAATCATATTTCCGACTATGTGATATTACAAAAAAAACACATCACCCAGGTGGAAATTCTTAAAGACACTTCGGGCAACAAGGCGGTAATGATTATGGATAATGGCGAAAAACATATTCTTGACCGGAAGATGCTCGCCATAGAACAAATGGCTGTGGCTCTGAATTCCATCTAATACTGAATAAGAACAATTTTGTTTTTTCTTTTCGATTTCACAGTTTAATGAAACTGGATTAGTATTTTTGTAGAGGTAATGATTTTGATTACGCTGCAAAATTTTTTTGTGGAGCAGCAAAAAAAAATATCAGATGGTAAGATCCAAACCCAAATACAAGACAGGGCTGGTGCTCAGCGGAGGCGGTCTGCGCGGGTTTGCCCATGCAGGCATCATTAAAGCCCTGAACGAAGCCGGAATATTCCCGGATGTGATATCCGGAACCAGCGCAGGATCTATTGTCGGTGCCTTTTATGCCGACGGATGGAAACCCGACGAAATATTTAAAGTTTTTGCCAACAAAAGCACTTATAAATTTCTCGAGTTCATTGTTCCCAACAAGGGGCTGTTGCGTATGACCGGCTTATTTAAAATTATGCTTCAGCACCTGAAAGCAAAGACCTTTGAAGAATTGCAGATTCCACTGTTTATGGCTGTTACCAACCTCGATGATGCCTGCGTAGAATATATTTCAAAGGGAGATCTAGCCAAGTATGTGATAGCTTCCTGCACTGTCCCGATAGTATTCCAGCCCACTGCCATTGACGGGGTTACCTATGTGGACGGCGGCGTGCTGGATAACCTGCCCATTGCCCCCATCGAAAACGACTGCGAATTTCTCATCGGGGCCAATGTAAACCCCGTATTGCCCGAAAAAAAACACATCGGCATGAGCAATGTGGCCGACAGAGTGGTGCACATGGCAATAAACAAGGTGAACGAATCAAAAATCGGGAAATTTGACATCTTCATTGAACCGGCCGAACTACATAATTATTCAATGATGGACACCTCCAAAGGGCCCAAAATGTTCGAAATCGGTTATAAGGAAACCATCAGGATACTTAAGGAAAAGAGCATGCTGAACTAATAGAATATTGTCTTCAGCAAACCATGAAAAACGGCTCACAGCTAATCTTCCGGAATTTTTTTCCTTTGTTGCTTTTTTTCGGCCGTTTTCTTTTTTTCAGCTATCCGCCTTTCTTTTTCATCTTCGGGAATGCCTGTAGAGATTCTGGGTTTCACAGGTTTCAGGCATTTTTCAATTAGCCTGGTGATTTTTTCAATGGCTTTCTTTTTGTTGAGATACTGCGAACGCCCTTCGCTGCAGCTCAAATAAATGGTTCCGTCATCTTTCCGGTGTTTCCCTGCCCCATCCAGTATCAATTTTTTTTCATCGTCAGAAAAGACCAGAGAATTGGCTACATCAAAAATCACCTCCACTTTGGTGGATACCTTATTAACATGCTGACCGCCCTTGCCGGGGCTGCGAGAAGTGCGAAAAGTTAGCTCTTTTACAAATGCTGAAACATCAATCATGGTTTATCATTTTTATTTTTGCAACAGGCCTCTGCGAAGGTAAAAATTTTTTCTTTGTAATGAAAACCATAGCCATCATGGTGCACAAAGATGCACTGCCGGCACATATCAATACCCGACTTCAGAGTGACTGATACGGCAGGCACACCTATCCATACTAATAAAGCTGCCGGGCTTCCTTTTTAATGTAATCAATAGCCATATTTACAGGTAGTTTATCCTTCGCCATGGCTAACTCCAGAATTACAGAGCCCAGGTCGGCAGCAGTAGCCTCATCGTTGAGGCGGGCTGAAGCCAGATTGATAATTTTTATCATCTCCTCCTTCGCATTGCGTGTCATGTCCCATGCAGTAGCCGACATATAGATTTGCTGCGACAAATTGTGTTCAAACTCGTCGCGAACCGTTTGCACCAGAACGGCCTGCAGTTCAGCTGCCGACATGCCTGGCCGTGCAACCCGCAAAACAAGACTCGACGGAGAAATCCTCTCCAGGAGTAAAATCACTCTTTCGTAGGCCTGCAGGCGCACAGGCGTAATCACATTTTGGTTGGAAAGCTTAAGTTCCAACAGTTTTTTTTGTGTTCCGTTTTGCAAAAAAGCCCGTAAAACAAAGTAGGCCGTGGCAAACACTACACCCGAAGGAATTGTGTATTTCAGTATATCAAGAAAATCTTCCATATAATTTTTTGTTACACTTGCAAAAGTAGGTCAATTTTCAATATTTTCTTAGTTTCTAAATAGTAAAACAAAAATTTTTA
>DAONFU010000131.1:0-5598 GCA_035403765.1 Bacteroidales bacterium | reverse complement strand
TTTTTAGTATTTAAAGCATATTTTCCTCTCATTATTTCATCTCAACAACCTGAAAAACTGCATTAAATATCTTTAATCATTTTATACAAAAATACGAAAAAAAGGTTACATAATCAATAAGATATAGCGGATACTTGCATTAAGTGTTTATTTTTTTGCAAAATTTATTGGTTATTTGGTGTTATTTACCTGAAAGGAAACCCGGGGTTTGAATTAAAAAGTTAAGGTTCATGGCTTGCCTGCCAGGGCGTGGAGTTATAGAAAAAACTGTTTACCGTAGTTTTTTTGTTCGCAACCTCAGCGAATTCATTACCACCACGACATCGGATAAGGCCATGGAAGCCGCGGCAATCATAGGATCTAAAAGGCCAACGGCGGCGATGGGCAGGGCGATGACATTATAAAAGAAAGCCCAGAAAAGATTTTGTTTTATTACCGTCATGGTGTTTTTGCTGATCAGGTAGGCTTGTGAGAGCAGATTCAGTTTTCCGTTCATCAGGATAATCTGCGCTGATTGTATGGCAATTTGGGTGGCGTTGCTTAAAGAAATGCCTACCGTGGCCTTAGAAAGGGCAGGGGCATCGTTGATTCCGTCGCCCACCATGGCTACGCCGCCTGCTTTGTCAAGCTGTTCGATGATGGCCAATTTTTCCGCGGGGAGTTTTTCTGCAAAAATTTTTTCTATTCCGAGTTTCTGTGCCAACTCATCGCATTTTTGCTGTTTGTCGCCGCTTAGCAACACGGTGCTTATCTGTTTCGATTTTAGGAATGCCATGGCTTCTTTTGCTTGCGGCCTTATTTCGTCCTGAATGTCGAGTGTAGCAATCAACACGTCGTTTTTTAATAAATAAACTTCATGAAAACTTTCGTCAGTGAGTTTTTCTGCTATCCGGAAAGAGCCGGCGCTGTATCTATTCCCTTGATTATCTTTTGCCCGGATGCCGATGCCTTTTTGTTCTTCGATAGCTGATAGTTCAATTACTTCTTCGTCTTTTAATTCATTAACAATTGAAACAGCTATTGGATGTGTTGAGTATCTTTCGATGGAGAACAACAGCGAACGGGCTTCCCGCTGGCTTATTCCATAAGTTTTTATATCCTTGATCATAAACTTGCCGGTGGTGAGCGTGCCGGTCTTATCGAATGCAATATTTTTTATCGAACTCAGCTTTTGCATGGTACTGGCGCCTTTTATCAGTATTCCTTGTTTGGCAACCCTGCCGATACCGACAACCACTGCAGTTGGTATGGCAAGCCCCAACGCACAAGGGCACGCAATTACCAGAACCGCAATGCTTCTGAGCAGTGCATATTTAAAATCAATATCCACGACGAAAAAGTTAATGACAAAAGTAAGCAGTGATAGCCCGATTACGGTCGGCACAAACACGGCGCTTATCTTGTCTGCTAGGGTTTGCAGCTGTGGCTTGTCCCGCTGTGCATTTTTTACCAGCTCGATGATCTGACCTAAAACAGATTGTTCGCCAATCGCGGTGGCTCTAACTTTAATATTTCCTGATGTCAGCACTGTGCCGCCAACAACCGTGTTGCCAATGATTTTACTAACAGGGATGCTTTCACCGCTTACCACCGATTCATCAATGATGCCGTCGCCCCAGATTATTTCCCCGTCGGCGGCAATCTTATCGCCTGTATTAACAAGCAATACATCGCCGGTTCGGATTTTGGAAACCTCGGTTTCGGTTATCTGTTCGGAATTATTTTTATACGTAATTACTTTTGCTTTCAACACCTGCATTTTCACCAGTTCATCAACCGCAGAGGTAGTTTTTTTAACAGAAAGATGTTCGAGCATATTTCCAAAGAAAATCAGGGTAATTATGCTAGCGGTGGTTTCATAAAACTGGTAATCGTGCCCGAGGCCAAGGATAGTGCCTGCGAGGCTGTAAAAAAAGGCAGCCGACGAGCCCAATGTTATCAGTACATCCATGTTAGGCACACCCGAACGAAGGGAATAATAAGCGCTTTTGCCGAAATGCCACATGCCAACGGTATAAACAGGGATGCACAAAAAGAGTTGAAATATCGGGTGATGCAAAAATTCAAAAGGAAGAAACATGGCCGAAAGCAAGGGAACTGTGAACGCCAGCGAAAAATAAAATTTTACTTCAATGCTGCTCAGTACTTTTCTAATTCTGTTTTCTTTTTGGCTTAGGCCGCTTGCCACATGATACCCCATCCCATTAATTTTATTGATGGCCGACTGCACCTGTTCTTTTTCATCATAGCTGAAATGGACTTCCCCTGTGGTAAAATTAACATCAACCTTTTCCAGCCCCGACTTCTCCAGTTGTTTTTTAATCCCTAAAGCGCAGTTTGTACAATTCATGCCTTCGACAATAAGCACTGTTTCTTTAGATTTTTTCATTTACCTGTCTGTTTTATCTTTAAGGCCGCCAAACATTCTTTTTCTAGCTATGCAAAGATAAAAAAAAGGAAGGTACCGGTCAACCGGTATCTCAATAAACACTATTTTTACAAAACCTAATGAGTTTATAAAAATATGCAACCGTTAAAATTCAAGGATGTGGCCGTAATTCCCGGGAATAGTAAATGGGATGCCAGTATCAGGCGCGAAAAAGCTATTTATAAAAAAAAGGATGACATCCGCAGTGAGTTTTCGCGCGATTATAACCGCATCCTCCATTGCAAGGCCTACCGCCGGTTGAAGCATAAAACGCAGGTTTTTTATGCCACGCAGAATGATCATGTGTGTACGCGTATTGAGCACGTAACCCATGTGGCTTCGGTGAGTTATAGCATCGCCAATTATCTTGGATTAAATACCGAACTGACTAATGCCATTGCTATTGGCCATGATTTGGGACATGCCCCTTTTGGCCACGAAGGCGAATACATCCTCCGCAAAATTGTGATGGATGAAATGGGCGAATCGTTCTGGCACGAGAAAAATAGTCTTTTTTTTGTGGATAAGCTGGAAACTCTTCCCGACCTGACGAATAAAGATCATAACCTCAACCTCACCTATGCCGTGCGTGATGGCATAATTTCGCATTGCGGAGAAGTGAACGAAAACGCCATTTTCCCACGACAGGAGCTGATTCGGCTGGAGGATATCGAAAGACCCAATCAATTCGCCCCTTATACCTGGGAAGGATGCGTGGTGAAAATTGCCGATAAAATTTCGTACCTCGGACGCGATATTGAAGATGCCCTGACTTTGAAGATTTTGGACAAAGGGCAGATTACCGAACTTTCGGAGATTGTAGCAGGGATAAAAAAAGTGAAGGTCTGGCAGATTAATAACACCATCCTGATGAATGATTTTGTAATCAATCTCTGCAAGATGAGCACCCCCCAAAAAGGAATTTTGTTTTCGGAAAAATACCTTACTATGATTAACTCCGTAAAAAATTTCAACTACAAACACATTTACCGGCATAAACGTCTGGAATATTACGGACGCCTGGCTTCGCTGGTGATTAATTCTATTTATGCAGCACTGGCATCATTATACGGTCCCAAAAGCAAACTGATAAACGTACTCGAGCAGCAGGAAAAAATTTATCCTTCGCTGATAGGTGCTTTTAAGTACTGGCTGATGAAATATTCGGACATAGACCTCGAGGAACGCAAAACCACCAAATTTGGAAATAAGTTGGTCTATGATATTGGTAATGAAAAAGATTATAAAATGGCGATACTGCACTACATATCCTCTATGACCGATCAGTTTGCCATGAAACTGTTTGGCGAATTAACCCGTTTCTGACAGTTTTCAGAAAATTAATACATTTGCAAAAAAAGGAAGATAGTTATGGCAAAGAAAAATGATAAAATGAAGCAAATTATGGATCGTTTTGTAACCAGGTCGCAATTAAAACAAAAGGTCTATCAAAATACGCTTCACGTTTTCAATGAGTTAAAATCAGTTGTAAAGGATTTTGCATTGGAAACACAAAAAAATCTAAAAAAGGACAAGCTTTCCGGGATACCTGTAGAATATAAAGTAAAAGGAGATTTTGAAGCTGAACTTACCTTTGCCGGCGATACTTTGTTTTTCACCATGCATACCAATGTTTTTGAGTTTCCGCGCGACCATAGCATTATGCGGAGTTCCTATCTGAAGGACGAGCCGGACAGAGCGTATTGCGGAATAATTTATGTCTATAATTTTCTGGCAGATTCAATGCGGTATAACCGCGAAAATGATATTGGATACCTTGTAGCCCGTATTTTTGTGAACAAAGAAATGCATTTTGTGGTGGAAGGAAAAAGACAAAATGAGTTTTTGAGCAATTCTTTTGTGCAGGAATCTATAGATTATCCAATATTAAGGCAAATACTTGAAACGGCGGTACTGTACTGTCTGGAATTTGATCTTTTGTTACAGCCGTATGATATGCAGAAAGAAATAACCGTGAGCCAGATTAAGGAATATTCATCAAGTATTAATATAACAACTGGCAAACGACTGGGTTTTCGTTTTCAGGCCGACCCGGAAGAACAGCTTTAGCAAAGAAAAAAAAACAAATTATTTCAAAATTTTTTTTTTGAAATAAAAAATAATCGTATCTTTGCACCCTCAAAAATTGAGAGAAAACAATAGGCCCGTTCGTCTAGTCGGTTAGGACGCCAGGTTTTCATCCTGGAAATCAGGGGTTCGAGTCCCCTACGGGCTGCAAACAAAATTTTTATAAAATGGCAAATCATATTTCATCAAAAAAGAGAATCAGGCAAACAAGCACCAAAAGATTGCACAACCGTTATTATGCTATCACCATGCGTAATGCATTAAAACAATTCAGAGCACTGAAAGAAAAGGATAAAGCAGTTGCTGAAATGCCTAAAATGGTTTCCATGATTGATAAACTTGTTACCAAGGATATCCTGCATAAGAACAAAGCCGCTAACCTTAAATCAGGTATGGCAAAATTTTGCAGCTCCCTGAAGTAATTTTTTTTTTAATATTTTTTTTAACCCTTGTCACAAGCAAGGGTTTTTTTGTGAATATATTTTTATAATTTTACATAAAAAAATATGCAAAATGTCTGAATTACGAAATATCAAACAATGGGCCGAGGACGACCGTCCGCGCGAAAAGCTCATTTCCAAAGGAAAAGCTGCACTGAGTGATGCTGAATTGCTGGCAATATTGATGCGGTCGGGTTCGCAAAAAGAAACTGCCGTGGATTTGTCGAAAAGAATCCTGTCGGATGTTTCGGACAACCTGCTGGAATTATCAAAACTAAGTCTGAATGATTTACTGGGATACAGCGGTGTGGGCGAAGCCAAGGCATTGAGCATTATTGCAGCCCTGGAACTGGGCAAACGTTGCCGTGTGTCGGAAGTGGCCATCAAGGAAAAAATATCGGGCAGCAGGGATGTCTTTGAATATTTTCAGAACAACCTGGCCGACAATCAATATGAAGAATTTTGGGTGTTGTTTCTTAACCGCGCAAATAAAATAATAAAGAAGAACATCATCAGTCAGGGAGGTATCGCAGGTACGGTGGCCGACCCGAAAAAAATTTTTAAAGCAGCCCTTGAAAACAATGCCTCCTCGATGATACTCTGCCACAATCATCCGTCAGGAAATATTAAACCGAGTGAGGC
>DAONFU010000130.1:0-5695 GCA_035403765.1 Bacteroidales bacterium | reverse complement strand
GAAAGGATAAGGCATCCGTGGCCGATAAAGAGGAATTTGAACTTTACCAAAAGGTAAAAGAGGTTTATGATGAAAAATCTCAGGAATCTCAGGCTAATACGGGCATGGCGCAATCGGGCAGAGAACTGAAAGCTGCCGACAGCATCGTGAAAGCATACCTAAAAAAGCAGGATTATTCGATGAAAGACCTGAAAAAACTAAACAAAGCTCCGGCGCCCGTGGCTGAGAGCGCCGAAAAACTGATGGTATGGCAGTTGTTCGGTATCAGTGCAGAAGATTTGATTGCTTATGGAGATGAAATAAACAGTGAACTTACGTATCATTATAATCTTGATTTTGATGGGCGAAAAATTGTGGGAGATGATTATAAGGATAACAGCAACCGTTTTTATGGCAACAACGATGTTATAGGCCCCGAGTCTGCACATGGTACTTTTGTTGCCGGTGAGATTGGCGCTGTGCGCAACAACGGTCTGGGCGTTGACGGCATAGTTTCGGATGTGAAACTGATGATAATACGGGTGGTCCCCGATGGCGATGAGCGCGACAAGGACGTGGCTAACGGTATTCGTTACGCTATCGAAAACGGCGCCAAAGTCATCAACATGAGCTTTGGGAAAGCCTTTTCTCCCCAGAAAAAATTTGTGGATGAGGTACTGCCACTGGCTGATAAATATGATGTGTTGCTGGTTCACGCAGCAGGCAACGATGCTGAAAATAACGATGTGGTTGCAAATTTTCCGACACATATCGGGGCAAACGGCAAACCCATTACTAATAACTGGCTTACCGTTGGTGCAAGTTCCATGAATGCGGACGACAACCTGGCTGCCAACTTTTCCAATTATGGCGCTTCGACGGTTGATTTGTTTGCTCCCGGTGTTGACCTGTGGGGCGTCAAACCTAAAAATTCTTACGGTTCTTTCAGCGGTACTTCCATGGCCAGCCCTGTGGTATCCGGCGTGGCTGCCGTTATCAGGAGTTATTATCCGCAATTGTCTGCTGCCGAAGTAAAAGAAGTGATTATGAAGTCTGTAACCAAAGTGGATCAGATGGTACAAAAACCAACAGAAACGGGCAGGGGTGCCAGAGTGAATTTCAGCAACCTGTCGGTAACAGGCGGAGTGGTAAATTTATTCAATGCATTGCTGGCTGCAGAACAAATTGATGCCGCGAAAAAGTAGTTTTTTTTCGAGAATCCTTTTTCAGGATACTGAATTGAGAAATCGTTCGGCTTCGATGGCAGCCATACACCCTGTGCCGGCAGCCGTAGCGGCCTGTTTGTAATGTGTATCCTGCACATCGCCGGCTGCAAACACGCCTTCCACGTTGGTTTTTGTGCTTCCGGGCACGGTGATAATATAGCCGCTGTCATCCATATCAATTTGTCCTTTGAAAATCGCGGAGTTCGGCGAATGGCCAATAGCGACAAAAATGCCATCCACAACAATATTGCTGGTTTCCCCAGTCGCCACATTTTTTATCGTCAGGCCGTCCACATTTTTTTCGCCGGTGATTTCCACAGGAACATAGCCAAAGAGTCTTTCGATGTTGGGCGTATTGAGCACTTTGTTTTGCATGGCTTTAGATGCCCTCATCTCTGTTCTTCTATGGATGAGGTACACTTTTTTGCATATTTTGGCCAGGTAGGTAGCTTCTTCGGCAGCGGTGTCGCCCCCGCCAATTACAGCGACATCTTTTCCTTTATAAAAAAAGCCATCGCAGGTGGCACAGGCCGATACTCCGTAACCGCGGTATTTTTCTTCGGTTTCCAGGCCTAGCCAGCGGGCTGAAGCGCCGGTAGCGATGATGACACTGTCGGCAAGTATGGTCTTAGTTTCGTCGGCAACTACTTTAAAGGGCCTTGCTGAAAAATCAACGCTGGTAATAAGTCCCCATCGGATGTCGGCACCAAAGCGTTCGGCTTGTTTGCGCATATCTTCCATCATTTGATAGCCGCTGATGCCTTCAGGGTATCCAGGGAAGTTTTCTACATCGGTAGTTATGGTCAATTGGCCGCCCGGCTGCAATCCCTGATAAAGTACCGGTTTCAGTTCTGCTCTGGAAGCATAGATGGCTGCTGTGTAGCCAGCCGGTCCCGAGCCTATGATAAGCACTCTTACTTTTTCAATGTCTTCTGTCATATTATTGGTTTTATGGATTGCAAATGATAGTGTCGTAAGTGGCGGTGTATCCTGTCCAGCATCCGATTGCCCCACCTTCAATATTGGTAGGGACACTATTGGAGGTCATAAAAGGATTGGCGCCAAAAGTTATCTCCGATTCAGCAGCCGCCCAAAATTTATAACTGTAGTAGTCCATGGTACATAATTTAACAATAACCTTGTCGCCAACCTTATAGCCCAGTCCCCGGCCGCCATCGTCTTCAAACATAGTCATCAGGTTGCTTGCCATACCGTGATATAGCTGTATGGTAAAGGTCAATCCGTTAAAAAATTTGTCATCCCACACCGATTCAAAGATGGGAACAAAGGTAAAGTCAATATTGGTATTTTTGGTAAATACCCGGTAATAATTTGTTTGGTCTCCGTTGTCGGTACCTACGGCAAAAACATCGCCAACGGTGTCGTTATCGGGTGCCAGGGTAAACCATAACGAATCAAAAGCTTTTGGTGCAGGAAGCGTAGTCTGCGAGGTAAATGTTTGTCCGTTTACCTGAACAGTGAGGTAATAAGTTTTTCCTATTTCACCAATTACAGTGCTGCCCACATAAACGATGGGCGGCAGGGCAAGGATAGTGTCCTGTTGCAGTGTGTCTGAGGTAATGCCATCGCTTACAATCACCAAAGCATTGGCTACGATGGAATTGATCAGGGTAAGGGAGTCGATAGGGTCGAAATAAGGGGCGCTCCTGGTGATAGACACCCTTGCAGGCATACCGTTTTCAATATAGCCTTCGATGACAATTTTGGGTGGTTCTTCGGGAAGGTCTATCTCTATTTCTTTTTCGCAGGAGAAAAACCCGAATGCGCTTATCAACAATATTACCGGTACTATAAAAGATTTTATTTTCATTGTTTTAAAAATTGAAGTTCCATGTAACAGAGGGTATTATCGGGAATAAGGATACCTGTTTGGCCTTGGTCTCCAGGTTCATAGTGGTCAGGTCGCCGGTGGTTTCAAAGTATATGTAATAAGGGTTCATCCTGCTGTACAGGTTATACACGCCAAAATTCAGGTCCCAGTGAAATTTTCTGCCAGGTTTGTCTTTGCTTGAGAAAGTGGCGGAGATATCGAGCCGGTGATACGCAGGCATGCGGAAGGCGTTGCGTTTGCTGTATTCGTTAACGATGCTTCCCGAGAGGAAGTACCGCGACAGGGGCAAGGTCATGGCATTGCCTGTAGAATAAACCCATACCCCGGAAATTGACCAGCGTTTGCCGAGCTGTTGGGTGATTACGATGGAGATATCGTGGCGGCGGTCATATTTGGCAGGATAGGTTTCGCCTCCGTTTATTTCGGGAAACTTACGTTTGGTCCACGACAAGGTATAGCCGATCCATCCGGTGGTTTTTCCCTGGCGTTTTTTGATGAAAAGCTCCCCGCCGTAAGACCAGCCTTTGCCAAAAGTAAAATTGTTGTCGGTATTGTTTTTCAGGTTGTCAACGGCAGAAAATCCTTCCTTGAATTCAATCTGGTTGCGCATATCTTTGTAATATACTTCAAAGGAAGTTTCCCACATATTATCGGCAAAATTTCTGAAATATCCCAGCGAGTATTGAAATCCGATTTGGGGTTTCACCAGGGAAGTGCTGGGAACCCAGATGTCGGTTGGCAACGATACAGAGGTGTAGGAGGCCATGTGGATATATTGATAATTCATGGTAAAGGATGCCTTGATAGAAGATTTGGCGTTGATGCCGAATTTTACAGCAAGCCGTGGTTCCAGTCCATGATACATTTTTATCAGCTCACCGGTTTTGTACGAAATGGTGTCGGAGATAATACCGGTAGGAGTGAGGGTGTAACGGTCGAAAGGGCCTGTGTGAAAAAACATGGAATAACGCAGTCCTCCGCTGATTTTTATTTTTTCGGTAACATCAAAATCATCGGTAATAAACACCGCGGCCTCATGACAATGAAGTTTTACAGTGCCGCCCAGGTCGAATTCAGTGGTGTCGGACCGTGCCGAGGCGCTGTTGGGCATCATGATGTGATAGGTGTATTGTCCTCCGAATTTTATATTGTGTCTTATAGAAGGAAGGTATGAAAAGTCAAGCTTGGCGCTGTAGTCGGTAATGCCGGTATGGAGTTTCATTTCATAGAAATTTTGTTCGGCGCCCATATTGAAATTATAGTTGCTGTATATTAGGGTAGTGTTCAGGAATAGTTTATCATTGAAGAGGTGGTTCCACCGGATGGTTGCCGTAGCGTTTCCCCAGTCGATTTTGTTTTTAAAGGATTCGCTGCCACCCAGGTTAAACACGTCTTTGCCAAAATAACCACTCAGGAAAAGCCTGTCTTTATCAGAAAAATAATAGTTTATCTTGGCGTTGATGTCGTAAAAATAATAGCCTCCTTTTTTGAAAGGGGAGTCTTTTTTCAGAAAAGGCTGCATCAGCAGGTCAAGGTAGGTACGGCGTCCGGAAACAATGAAAGAACATTTTTCTTTTTTTATAGGGCCTTGTATTGTAAGACGCGAAGATATCAGCCCGATACCACCATCGAACTTGAAGTTTTTATTGTTGCCTTCTTTCATCGAGATGTCTAATACCGATGCCAGCCGGCCTCCATAGTTGGCCGGCATACCCGCTTTGATCATCTCCACATTTTTCAGGGCGTCGGTGTTAAATACGGAGAAAAAACCCAGCAAATGCGAGGCGTTGTAAACCACGGCTTCATCTAGCAGAATAAGGTTTTGATCGGGGCCGCCGCCGCGCACATAAAATCCGGTGTTTCCTTCGCCGGCCGACTGTACGCCAGGGGTAAGCTGTATGGCTTTTATTACGTCAACCTCCCCGAGAAGGGCAGGAAGTTTTTTGATTTTTTCGATGGGTATCTCTACACGGCCTACTTCGGAACTTTGCACATTGTTGTCCTGCCGTTCTCCCGAAATCACTACCTCCGAAGTGGTAATGATGTTAGGATCCAGGCTGATGTTTATTTTCAGGTTTTTATCCAGCGTGATTTTTTGCTCAAAATCTTTGTAGCCAACAAAACTCCCGGCTAAAGTATAGTCGCCTTTTTCGATGGTGATAGAATAAAATCCATAAGTGTTGGTGGAGGTGCCTTTCATGATTTCTTTGATGTACACATTGGAACCAATAAGAAATTCACCGCTCCCATTGTCTTTTACATAACCACTGATGGTATATTTCTGTGCAGAAATGTTGAAACTGACAAAAGGACACAGAAGGAGCAGTATAAAAACGTGAATCAGAGTTTTTTTCATTTATGTAGGCTGTTTTACCGTTGGTAAAAATACGTATTTATGCATTAAAAGACTTTGTTTTTTATCAAACATACGTGATAAAAACGCATTAAGATTGCCAAAAGTGTACCAATATAATAATTTTTTCTTTTCTGACAATTTGACCTTTTGGTGATTTTACTGGAAACAAAAATACCAGCTTTCCGGGCTGGTATTTTTGCTTATTTTTTGAATAGCCTTATGACGCTATCAATGAATCATTTTTAGCACTAAACATTTTGATTCAGTAAGTCCTGCGAATTC
>DAONFU010000129.1:4337-5712 GCA_035403765.1 Bacteroidales bacterium | reverse complement strand
TTTTTACCGCCTCATTTTTTTATTTTATGCAGCCCATAACTTTCTACTGAGTTTTCATTGCCTTCGATATGAATGTTCAACATGGTGGGGGTGCTTAAAATGTAGGTGACTTTTTTCTCTTCCTGATTGGCGGGGTTTTCAAATATAATCCGGTCTTTTTTCACTTTCGTGAGTTTGAAAAGATTTTTTTTACTGTCGTAATCTATTTTGCTTTTACTTGATAGAAAAATTACCTGTTTATTGGAGCCTATATTCATTTCGTCGTTCAGAACAGTATCGCCGCTAACGATCATTATGCTTTTTCCGGCAAAAGAGGTGTCGTTTTCTTTGTGCCAGTTTTCACTGTAATAATAGTTCATGGTCCTGATGTCCCACTGGCCCAGCAGCCATTCCATTTGTTTAAAGGTGCTTATTTTATGGGATACTAATTGATTGGCTGTGTTACACGAAAAAAAGATTATAAGAAAACACACACAAATAATTATTCGTTTCATTATTGTTTTTAATTTTTGCGATAAAAGTAATTGATATTTTTGTAAAAAATCTTATATGAAAAAGATTATTAACCCGTACACTGATTATCCTAACTATAATTGTTTTGGTTGTGCTCCCGGCAACACAATAGGACTGAAAATGGAATTTTTTGAAGAAGGTGATTATATTTGTTCAAACTGGTTGCCCAATGAGGCTTTTCAAGGATATCACGGAGTGCTGCACGGCGGTATTCAACAGGTACTCATGGATGAGATTGCCAGTTGGGTAGTACAGATAAAACTTCATTCGGCAGGAGTAACATCACGGATGCAGACACGGTTTATTAAACCCGTTTCAATTTTTGCCGGTCAAATACACTTGAAAGCTTCCCTTAGCTCGATGAAAAGGAATTATGCTGAAATTGATGTGGAGCTTTTTGATGGCAATGAGGTGTTATGCACTAAATCAACAGTGACATATTGTACTTTTGATGAAAAAGTTTCCCGCGAAAAGTTTTACTACCCCGGTCATGAAGCATTTTATGATATACATGAAGTGTAAGGCATATTTGGTGGCTGTGATAACCAGAGTGAGACTGCGAGGGCGGTTTTGGGAATGCTTGTAAATTGGAAAAATCAGTTTTCAAGGACAACAAATTCGTCACTATCCGGCAGCCTTTCCAATTCAGTGCCGTAAGGCAGGCTCAAGTACGGAATGATTGCTTTGTCGTAATTAGCCACCGTATTTGTATCCATGATTTTGCTGGTATGCGGATTGTCCACATAGTCCTGTGTTTCGGTGCCCGATAGAAAGCGCCAGCCGCTGTCGTTCTTATCTTCAGGTTTTTCACGGTACATAAAACCTACTTTTTCACCATCCACCGTAATTTTGTTAGAAACCA
>DAONFU010000129.1:0-4237 GCA_035403765.1 Bacteroidales bacterium | reverse complement strand
TTTTTTTTCTGATTGTTTTCAAATTCCAAAATCGCCTCACCTTCAATCAGAATTACCCATTCCTGTTGTGTCTGGTCATACCAGCCCTCCGCTGGCGAAGTGTGTCCGCTGGAGATGATTTGTTCTATTTTGATGTTTTTTCCCGAAAAAATTGTGTTGAAAATTTCTTCTTTAATTTGGCAGGATGAATCTGTAAAGATATTCCCTTCGGAAAAATTTATACTCATAGTAAATCTTCAATAATACCTTTCCCCTGCCTTATCAACACAGGGTCTCCTGTGGTACAGTCTATTACGGTAGAAGCTTCATTATCGCCATACCCGCCATCGATTACCATATCCACCAGCTTGTGAAATTTTTCGTGTATGAGTTCAGGATCGGTAGTGTATTCAATTATTTCATCTTCATCACGAATGGAAGTTGATGCGATAGGGTTGCCCAGTTGCCTTACGAGTTCGCGGGCAATATTGTTGTCGGGGACACGGATGCCTATCGTTCTTTTTTTGCTGTGAAAAATCTTGGGAACATTATTGTTTGCTTCAAGAATATAGGTAAACGGCCCGGGCAGGGATTTTCGCATTAGTTTATACACCGTATTGGATATCGGCCTGGTATATTCCGAAAGGGTGCTCAGATCGTAGCAGATAAATGAAAAATTAGCCTTTTCGAGGTTAATGTTTTTAATACGGGCAATTCTTTCAAGAGCCTTTGGCTTATAGATATCGCAGGCAAGGCCGTAAACCGTATCGGTGGGGTAAACAACAATACCGCCGCTGACAAGGCAGTTGACAGCAGTTTTTATTTGCCTGTCGGAGGGGTTTTGTGGATGTATTTTTAATAACATATCATTTTCAATGAAAAAGGGTAAGCTACTTATATCGCACCGCTACAACCGTTTACCCTTGCTGCCTTCCGGACCTGGGGGAGTTTGCGGGAGCTGGTCGTATAAGACTTACCCGCTGCAAAAATAAAAAAAAATCTGTAACCTGCACAAAATAATATTAATTTTGTTCGAATAAAAAATTATTGATCATGGAAACGGAAAATCCTATTAACTTGAACGAACAACCTGTTGTTACGCCTAACAAATTATGGAAAAATGCACTGTTGTGCGGATTATTGCTCGGCGGTGTGATTATGATTCTGGATTTATTAGTGTATATCTTTAGTCCCTCTGATATGGGAATGATGTTTGGCCTGCTGATATCTGTAATTACCATTGCAATCTATATTGGGGTTTACATTTATTGCGGCAAAAACTATCGTAATAAATTCCATAAAGGTTATATGGCTTATGGTCAGGCTTTCCTGTTTTGCGTGATTATGGCAGTAGTTTCTACCATTTTGATTTCATTGTATTATTATATTTTTTATGCATTTTTTGATCCTGCAAGGGGGATAAATGAAGCACAGAAAGCTGTGGAAATCATTTCCGAAAACGCATCCATACCTGATGAAACAAAAGAGTTGTACATTCAGAAAATTATGGATGGGGCAAATCCGCTTAGCAAATTGACAGGTAGTCTTATGAATAATGCTATATTCTCAATAGTAATGGCTGCAATTGCTGCACTTTTTATTCGAAAAAAAGAAAAAATGAATGATGTTGTCATGTAAAATAAGCTTTTTATGGATTTATCAATTGTAATACCTTTATATAACGAAGAAGAGTCTTTGCCGGAGTTGTGTGCCTGGATCAGAAAAGTGGTGGAGGAACAAAACTATTCCTATGAAATCATTCTTGTGGATGATGGCAGCAATGATAAATCCTGGGAAGTGATAAAAAAACTTGGCAGTGAAAACAAGGCGATAAAAGCCATTAGATTTCGCAGGAATTATGGCAAATCGGCTGCCTTGAACGTCGGTTTTGAGGCTTCAGGTGGGGATGTGGTTATAACTATGGATGCTGATTTGCAAGACAGTCCTGATGAAATCCCAGGCCTCTACCGGATGATAAAAGAAGATGGTTACGACCTTGTTTCAGGATGGAAAAAAGTTAGGCACGATCCTTCGCTCAGCAAAAATATTCCATCAAAATTGTACAACTGGATGACCAGTAAAATGTCGGGTGTGAAGCTTCACGACCATAATTGCGGCATTAAGGCCTACCGTCGTAGTGTAGTAAAAAGTGTGGAGGTGTATGGCGAAATGCACCGTTATATTCCTGTAATTGCTAAATGGGCGGGTTTTAAAAAGATAGGAGAGAAGGTGGTGGAACACCGTAAACGTAAATATGGCACCACAAAATTTGGTATGAACCGTTTCATGAATGGCCCGCTCGACCTGATGTCTATAATGTTTGTGTCAAGATTTGGCAAGAAACCTATGCATTTTTTTGGCACGATGGGAACAATTATTTTTGTGCTGGGTTTTATCGCTGCCTTATATATTGGTATTCAAAAACTGTATTATTTACATATCGAAGTAAAAGCCCCTTTGGTTACCAATAGCCCGTATTTTTATCTGGCACTGGTGGCCATGATATTGGGGACACAACTTTTTTTAACCGGATTTCTGGCCGAAATGGTGGCTCGCAATTCCAGCGAACGAAATAAATATCATATCGAAGAAAATATCAATATTGATTGACGATATTAGGGATTTACCGACCTGGAAGCAATATGTCTTAAAAAATTTTCTTTATAAATATCAGCTATAGTAATTCTGGCGCTCCTGATAACAACCTGATTGCGCTCTATCTGGTCGATAAAACCAAGATTAATAATATAAGACCGGTGAATCCGCATGAATTTTTCACAAGGTAATTGTTGCTCAAGTGATTTCAGGCTCATCAGCGTTAATACCGGTTTTTCCTTATCTGTCATGAATATCTTAACATAATCTTTTAGCCCCTCTATATATAAAATCTGGTCAAGACTGATTTTAATCAGCTTGTATTCTGATTTTACAAAAATGTATGGTAATGGGGCATTACTTTGCGTAACGGCCCTGGCCCTGTCAAACCAATTCCTGGCTTTATTGGCCGCTTTTAAAAACTCTTCATAATTGAAAGGTTTGAGTAAATAATCCAGGGCATCTACCTTATATCCTTCCAGTGCATATTTTTCGTAAGCTGTGGTGAAGATTACCTTGTGTTTTGTTGATAAGGTGCGCGACAACTCGAGACCACTCAATTCTGGCATATGAATATCCAGAAAGATTAAATCTACCGAACTGTTATTGATGTGTTCTATGGCTTCAAAAGCATTGCTGCACCGGCTTACCAGATGAAGAAACGATGTCTTTTTAATATAACTTTCGAGCAGGTCGAGTGCCAGTGGTTCATCATCAACAATTATACAATTAATACTTTTCATGCAGGAATATCACAGATTGTAAAGGTACTGATTTTTCGCGTTTACGGATAAACTCTAATTGCTTACGTCGTATTTATTGACAAAAAGGTATGAAAGACTCCATTTTCTAGTGTTGTTTTATATTCATACTGTCCTGAGTATAATAGTTCTAATCTTTTTTTGAGATTTTCGATACCGATGCCGGATTGATTTTTTTCATTATCTTTTAAATTGTAAGCATTTTCGGTTGTAAAAATAATTGTATTGTCCTGCAGTTTTAGTTCAATTGTTATTTCTGAATACGAACTAGTGATGCCGTGTTTAAAAGCATTTTCCACCAAAGGCAGAAATAGCAGCGGGGCTATATCAGGATTGGCTGTGCCTGTTGGGAAGGAGGCGGATAATTTGGTTTTTTCGGTCAGGCGCAATTTCATGATTTCGATATACTGTTTTAGGAATTCAATTTCCTGCGAAAGTTGAACCAGTTGTTGGTCTGTTTCATATAACAAATAGCGAATCAGTTTAGCCATACGGTGTATTGCTTCTTTTGATTTATCAGGAGAAATATCCACAAGTGCATAGATGTTGTTCAGCGAATTAAAAAAGAAATGTGGATTAAGTTGATGTTTCAGGTGAATAAGCTCTGATTGCAGGTGTTCGTGTTCAATATCTTTTTTTTCTGTTTCCACTTTTTTTATTCTTTTCATGACCTTCAAAATAAGGCTAATGATTACAGGAACCAAGTATGTGAATGCATTCCTGATAACCATCATGCTCCGGTCGGGCTTAAACATTGGTCTGTGCTCATGTCCGGGAGGCGGTCCGGGAGCTCCTTCCATCAAAGGCTTATGCCAGGAAATTATCATTAGGTCGTTAAGCCACGAAAATAGGGCAATTATCAAAAGGTTGATGATAATAAACCAAACTGTTTTTTTTCCGAA
>DAONFU010000128.1:0-5731 GCA_035403765.1 Bacteroidales bacterium | reverse complement strand
TAAATTAAAAGGCAGGATAAAAACGGATGACACAGGTGTCTTTATTCAGGATAAAGATTATCAGTTTATTTTTGCCCATGCTCGCAAGGCGTCACGCATTGCCCAATGGGTAATAGAGGACTATCCGCTGGCCGAAAAATGTGGATTTCGTGCTATTGACAGATAAAAATCATTGATCGCTGTTTAGTTTGTTCGTTTGTGCAAACAATCGTTACTTTTGTCCAAAATTTTCGGGTTGAAACTGCCTTCAAATAAAGCCATCTGGGCGCTGACCTATCCTATTATCCTCAGTCTTTTTGCCGAGAATATTATCAATGTTACCGACACTATTTTTCTTGCCCGTGTGGGTGAGGCGGAACTAGGCGCTTCGGCCATCGGCGGCACTTTTTATGTGCTGCTTTTCATTATTGGGTTGGGTTTCAGCATCGGAACCCAAATCATTATTTCGCGTCGTATCGGCGAAAACAAAGACGAGGAGGTGGGCTGCATCTTCGAAATCAGTGTAATGTTTCTGATGATTGCGGCTGTGCTGGTTTTTTTGGCAACGCAGCTTTTTTTTACTCCGCTTTTCAGCCGCATACTTTCTTCGGGAGAAATTCTTGCGAAAACGGAACTGTATGTAAAATGGCGGGTTTGGGGGGTGTTCTTTACTTATATCGGCTGTATTTTCAGGGCTTTTTATACCGGTTTGTTTAAAACAAAATTTTTGCTGGCCAATTCGCTGGTGCTGGCTGTGGTGAATGTAATATTTGCCTATGTGTTGATTTTTGGCAAGTTTGGCTTTCCCCAAATGGGCATCGAAGGAGCTGCCATCGCTACTGTAATAGCCGAGGGAGCTTCGGTCTTATTTTTTTTCCTGGTAACTTTCAAATATATCGACTTGAAAAAATACCGCTTGTTTCAACCCAAAAAATATGACCTGAAAGTAATTCGCACCATACTCGATGTGTCGGGATTTATCATTCTTCAGAATGTATTGTCAATGGCATCGTGGTTTAGCTTTTTCCTGGTGATTGAACAACGGGGACAGCATCAGCTGGCTATCACCAATATTGTCCGAAGCATTTATCTGTTCCTGATGATTCCAGGGTGGGCTTTCGGTTCTGCTACCAGCACCATGGTTAGCAACATGATAGGACAGGGGAATCCGGATAATGTCATCCCTTTGATAAATAAAATAACCAGGCTATGTTTTTTTTCTATTCTGGTGCTGGTTGCGCCGGCATTGGTGTTGCACCATGAAATGTTGTCGTTGTTTACATCCAATCCCCAATTAATCAACGAAAGTCTGCCGTCATACTATGTGGTGATGGCTACACTAATAATTTTTTCGCTTACCATGAATTATTATAACGGCGTGATAGGAACCGGAAGTACCCGCGTGAGCTTGTTGCTTGAAGTTATCGGAGTGGTTTTTTACCTGGTGTTTGTCTATGTCGTGGTGTTGGTTTTGGATGTATCCCTGGAATTTGCATGGTTTTCAGAGGCCGAATATTTTGTTTCCATGTATATCCTTTCCTTGATATATCTCAAAAAAGGGAGCTGGAAACGAAAGATTATTTAGGTCCAAGCATTTCTTTTTGTAATTTTATCAGCTCAAAAAACAAATAATATGCAAAGGAATTTCATCGTATTCGTAGTACTTTTCAGCAGTATCTTATTGTTCTCATCCTATAAAATAGTCCCTGTAAAAACAGCCTCGCCGGATAAAAGCGATTCCACGTTCCTGATTACCGACGGAAAAGTAGGTAAAGTGGAAATTAACATGGATGTGAACAAACTGAAGAATATTTTTCCGGAGGATAAACTGAAGATAAAAAAAGTTGATTCAGACGGTGATGAATATGCTTTGTACAAGATTCTGGAGCCCGATAACAAAACCCTTGCCATGGAAATAGAATCGCTTTGTGCGGATATCTGCCTTGTGTCACGCATAAACATTGTGTCATCCAAATACAAGACGTTGGAAGGCATTGGTGTTGGAAGCCCTTTTGCCGAAATAAAAAAGAATTACACCATGAAAAATATTGTGGGTGGTGAAGACAATAATTTTATGGTTTATGTAAAAGAATACAGGGACATTGCCTTTATCGTGAAATCGGCTGAAAAAAATCCCAAATTCGGCAAACCTTATGAGGCTACCGAAATACTTGGCACGGATGTGGTGAAGGAGATTTATATTTTCTGATTAGAATATTTCAATTGTGAGACAAGTAGTTAAATATCTAATAGTTGCTGCGGTAATATTCTTTTGTGTAATCGTTTTTTCAAAAATCACGGCCGATCAGGTTGTTGACCTGCCGGTGCATACCGACGATTCTTCGCTTACCATACTTTTTGCCGGCGATGTGATGCAGCACGAACCGCAGATTCTCTCTGCCTGGGACGATTCATTAAAAGCCTATAGCTATGATTCTTGTTTTAGTTTTGTAGCTTCACTGATACAGGACTGTGATATTGCCATGGCGAATTTCGAGTTTACCCTTGGAGGTCCTCCATATACAGGCTATCCGCAGTTCAGCGCACCCGATCAGATAGTAAACGCGCTTATCAATGCAGGTTTCGATATTATGGCTACTGCCAATAATCACTCCTGCGACCGGGGTAAAAAAGGTATTGAACGCACCATTCGCGTGCTCGACAGCATGGGTATGAAACATCTGGGTACATACGCCGATTCGGCCAGCCGGGCGCAAACACACCCAATGATAATCAATAAGAACGGGATAAAACTGGCCTTGTTAAACTATACTTATGGCACCAATGGTATTGCTGTGCCTTCACCAAATATAGTAAATATGATACATGAAGGCCAGATCAAGGCCGACTTAAAACGCGCCAAAGATTCTATGCCGGATAAAACCATAGTGTTTATTCACTGGGGTAATGAATATGAGTCAAAACCCAATCAATACCAGGAGTATTTTGCCAAATTATGTTTTGACCATGGTGCCGACTTCATCATTGGTATGCATCCGCATGTGATTCAAAAAATTGAAAGAAAGTTTTATCCCGACAGCAACGGACGGGAAGTATTTATTGCTTATTCGCTGGGAAACTACATCTCAAATCAGCGCACCAGATATCGCGACGGGGGCTTGATGGTGAAACTGAAACTGGTAAAACACAATAAGGAAGTGAGTCTTGCCGACTGCGGGTATTACCTTACCTGGGTTTATATTCCCGAGAAAAACGGTAAAAAGAAATACCATATTTTGCCTGCTTCACAATTCGAAAACCTCAGCACTTCGATGGATACCGGTTCGTTTCAGAAAATGAGTCTTTATTTGAGCGACTCCCGTGCGCTTATGCAGCAGATGACTGTGAATGTGGCCGAGTATTTATTTAACATGGATACACGGGTGTGGAGCAAGCGACCTTAACAGGCAAATCGGTAGTATATTTTGGCAATCTGGAGACTTTTGTGAGTGTTATTTTGGGAGGATACAAATAAAAAAACCGGAATTTCAGGTTCCGGTTTTTTTCTTATTTTCTGTGTGAATTAATGCTTAACCACAAATTTTCCACTGGATTTGGTGTTCCCATTTATGGCATTGAAAAAATACAATCCATTCGGTAAATTTTCAACGGATATCCTCACCAGGTCTTTGTTCCCGACGGTATGCCTTGAAATTTCATTTCCAAGAACATCAAATAAAACCACTTCTTTATACTTTGCAGTATTGGAAATGGTGATATAATCGCTGGCGGGGTTCGGGTAAATATTTGATGACGATAATTCGTTTTCAATGATGCCGTTATCAATGTCGTAAACAAATTCTGCATTCATAACCGCGGTAGGAGACCCCATGACAAATTTCACGGCATGGATGCCCAGATTTTTTGGCCACCAGGTATAGGTAAGCACGGTGTCGTAGCGGATATACAAAAAATGCCATCCGGCTAATCCGGGGAAGCTGGTATGTCCCCAGATAGAATCCTGGCTGGTGGCGTAGTCCTTTTGTCTGATGACCTCAAAGACAGGACTGCCCGGCAAAGTCATGGTGCCCCAGGCATCGTTGACCGATGTTTTGAACTGTGCGTGTCGTATGCGCAAAGAATCCACCGGAATCTGATATCCCATGGTGTCGTATGTAATGTTGCAGTGCGATTTTGTATCACCAAAACTATATCTGGTTGCAGAATCGCCATAAGCAGCCGGAAGTGCCAGCGCGGTGTCGGGAACACTCAGTTCTACCATGATAGAGTCGCCGGTTTTGAAAAAATCATAAATGGTGCCATGTAACACCAGGCCTAAAGGGGAGCTGTTGAAAAAATACATGATAAGAGCGCTGTCGTAGATGGTGGCAATGTTACTGCCGGCAAACATCCCGCCGGTATTAATGGTGTTCGAGTTTACCACATCGATGGTCATAGTGTCGAAGGTGCTATGCAGCGCCATAAAATTCCAGGTCTGGTTCGGACCAGGGTTGCCGGGTGTTATCGACGGGTCAACGGCGGTATCTTTCCTAAAATCAAATGTCTTTACCGGCACGGCTAAATCATTAAAATTAAGAGTGATTTGTGCCTGGGCAACATAAGAATAAATGCTTAAAAAGCAGAGAATAAGTAATGTTTTCTTCATGTTAAAAAAGTTTTTTGTTCAGTGCAAATTTACGATAAATAGTTGATAGTGCTGTATTATTCCACAAAAAATCTCTTAGGACTCTATAGCCGCATGGAAAATATTATCTTTGCGGACTTTAATGTTTACCATGAAAGACCTGACCACAGGCAACGAAAGTAAAGTGATTTTCAGTTTTGCCCTGCCCATGTTGCTTGGCAATGTTTTTCAGCAGTCGTATAATATCGTGGACAGTGTCATCGTGGGTAATTACCTTGGCGATGAAGCGTTGGCTGCGGTGGGCGGGTCTTTTCCGGTGTTATTTGTGCTGATTTCGCTGGTGATGGGCGTTTCCATAGGATCCACCATCATCATAGCACAATTTTTCGGTGCTAAAGATTTTAATAATGTTAAAAAGGCCATCGACAGCCTGTTGATATTTCTTTTTTTCGCTTCTTTAGCCCTGACGGTATTGGGATTGATTTTTGCCGAACACATTTTCAGGTCGATGAATATGCCCGAAGAAATTATTCCCGATGCCATCAGTTATTTTAATATCATGATGTACGGGATGGTTGTCATGTTTGGATTTAACGCGGTCAGCTCCATTTTGAGAGGATTGGGCGATTCCAGGACACCCTTGTATTTTTTAATTATTTCCACGGTTTTGAATATCTTTCTTGTAATTCTTTTTGTCAGGTACTTTGGCTGGGGTATCAAAGGCTCTGCCATTGCTACTGTGATAGCGCAGGGAGTGTCGTTTATTCTCAGCATCATCTACCTTAACCGTTTTCATGATATCATTAAGTTTTCATTTTTCGACATCAAGTTTCACCGCGCCATATTTCTGAAAAGTCTTAAAATTGGTATCCCGTCGGGATTACAGCAAACTTTTGTTGCCTTGGGCATGATGGCTTTACTGCGTTTTGTCAATGGTTTTGGTACCGACACTATTGCTGCCTATACGGTTGCCGGGCGCATTGATTCTTTTGCCATGCAACCTGCGATGAACTTTTCTATGGCTCTTTCCACTTTTGTAGGACAGAATATGGGGGCAAACAAAGTGGAACGGGTAAAAAAAGGATACCGCGCTACCTTGCTGATGACGGCTGTCTTTTCTATCATCATTACTTTTGTGGCTATATTGTTCGGTTCGCAAATCATGTC
>DAONFU010000127.1:2281-5758 GCA_035403765.1 Bacteroidales bacterium | reverse complement strand
GGAAGCCGGGCTTAGGCTTCGGCTTCCTTTAAACTTTTACCGGACAACAGTGATTAATAAGCAAAAGCATTTATTGAGCCATGAGTCAGGAGCAGGCAAATAATCCCTTGCATGGAAAAACACTAGAAATGATACTGAATCATCTGGTGGATCATTTTGGTTGGGAAGAATTGGGCAACAAAATCAACATCAATTGTTTTAAAAGCGATCCGAGTATAAAATCGAGCCTTACTTTTCTGAGAAAAACCCCATGGGCACGCCAAAAAGTTGAAGATCTTTATCTTTGGACGCTTCGGCAGAAATAACGCAAATTATTATAATAACTCTTTTAATTCCACCGAATAATCATACTGCAAGTCTTCATGAAGTGAGGCCATGGCTTTGTTGATCTTCTGAATCTGCCGCTGGTACAGATTGCCGAGCGCTGTATTTGTATGCAGCGGTATTCCTGAGTTTTTGAGCTTTTTACAGAAAAAAATATGCAATTCGACCTCGGTTTGTTTAGAACCAGAATATTTGATGTATTTATTGCTTGTCCTGAGAATCTTTCGTATCATTTTTTTAGCCAGGTATAAATTGCTCTTATTCACAGCTTCAAATTGTTCGTCGATGAGGTCTTTAACTTCGCTGATATAAGATTTTTCATCACCGGCCTGAAATAACAGGTAGGTGAGCAGCTCTTTGTTTTCCTTTTTATATTTTGCCAGGTGCATGCATAAATCAAATACCTGCTCTGAAGAGAGGGTCTCAAGTTCTGTTTTTAGTTCTTTGATCGAAGCAGCTTTCATAGATTGTAATTCATGCCGGTAAAAGGCCTGTTCATCATGTCGTTATGCCAATTCTTAATATGAATTAGTCCAGAGGCTAATTTCTATTTTAGAATGGTAAATGCCGATCGTAAATATGTTTAGTCCAAAATTTTGGACTATTACATATTGAGTATCGGTATAATTGTTTTAAACACCAAACAAGTTTTGCGACCCTTCAAAGTTACTGAAGTTTTTGATTGTAAGTATTATCATGTGAACCCGTGAACGGATTAAGCCTCTGCATCTTTTAATATTTATTATGCAAACATCGGCTTTTGGCGATTTTCCGGCTGCTTTTTGAATTCATTTTATTTATAATTTTGGAAAAAAATAGTTGTTCAATTCTTATTCAAGCAATCTTCTAATTTACAATTGATGAAATATCTAACAATCGTTCTGGTATTACTCAACGGCTTAACCTTATCAGCGCAGCCTATTTCAAAAAAGGTTTTATTCATCGGCAACAGCTATACCTATGTGAATAACCTTCCCCAGATGGTGGCAGATGTAACGGCTTCGGCAGGCGACACACTTTTTTTCGATAGCAATTCTATTGGCGGTTATACTTTTCAACAGCATTCAAGCAATGCCACCACACTTACAAAAATTAGTTCTGGAAACTGGGATTACGTGGTGTTGCAGGAACAAAGTCAGTTGCCTTCATTTCCAATCAGCCAGGTGGAGGTAGAATGTTTTCCTTATGCAAGAAAGCTTGACAGCATGATCAATGCCAACAATCCTTGCGGGGAAACCGTGTTTTTTATGACCTGGGGCAGGAAGAATGGCGATGCCTCTAATTGTTCCATGTGGCCGCCCGTGTGCACATACAATGGCATGGATAGCCTGCTGAGCCTGCGTTACCGTATGATGGCCGCCAATAATGATGCTATATTATCACCGGTCGGTGCTGTCTGGCATTATATCAGGCAAAACCTCCCTTCTATCGAATTGTATAGTGCCGACGAAAGCCATCCCTCTGTTGCCGGTTCCTATGCTGCCGCCTGTTGCTTTTATTCAGCGTTGTTCAGAAAAGATCCGACACTGATTACTTTCAATTCATCACTCTCAGTCGCCGAGGCGCAAAATATCAGAAATGCCGTCAAACTGATTGTTTACGACAGCCTGATGAACTGGCATATTGGCGAATATGACCCCTCGGCTTCTTTTTCCTATGCTGTTTCAGGTGCTCAACAGGTTACATTTACCAACAGCTCGGCACATGCCGACAGTTTTAGCTGGAATTTTGGCGATGCTGGCACTGCTGTTGATGTTAATCCTACGCATACATATCCCATGGATGGCACCTATACGGTTACCCTGGTGGCTGACCGCTGTGGCTTGCAGGATACTACGGAACAGGTAATAAATGTCACCCCCATGGCTGTAGCAAATGAAAATCAGTCTATTGCCGGTTCGTGGAGCATATACCCGAATCCTGCACAATCTGCTCTTACAGTAAAAATAAATGATAAGGGAAATTTATTTTACAAAATTTTCAGCTCGGTGGGCGTCGAAATAATGGGCGGGATTGCTGACCAAGCAGAAACGCAGGTAAATATAAGTCAATTACCCGAAGGTTTTTATCTCATACATATATTAAATGAGGAAAATGAAAGCCTTGGCTATCAGAAAATTGTGAAAGTGGATCGATAGCAAATTTTCCACAAGGGTTCGTTAATAAAACTCTTGATTATTATAGCTGCATTACGGTTCACAAATGATGTTTTTTGTATAATTTTGTAAAAAAATTCCGGGTGGCTAATTATCCTTCAAAACTTTTCGAACAAACGGTGAATGAATTTGCCAAACTGCCCGGCATCGGGCGTAAATCCGCTGTTCGCCTGGTGCTGCATCTGTTACGCGAAAACACAGAAACAGCCGATGCCCTGGGAAATTCCATTGTCAAGCTTCGCAAAGATATTCGCTATTGCAAGCACTGCTACAATATTACAGAAAATGATACCTGTGATATCTGTGCAAACGTCAAACGCGACAAATCTGTTATCTGTGTTGTCGAAGATATCCGTGATATAATAGCTATCGAGAATACCAATCAGTACAACGGTGTGTACCATGTTCTTGGAGGAATTATCTCGCCTATGGATGGCATCGGTCCGAACGATCTGAATATAAGGCAACTGCTGGAACGCTTGACTAACGGGGATTGTGCAGAGATCATTCTGGCCTTGCCTCCGACCATGGAAGGTGACACGACCAATTTCTTTCTTTACCGGAAATTATGCGATTTTGATGTTACTATTACGACCATTGCCCGCGGCATTTCTTTTGGTGACGAGTTGGAGTATGCTGATGAGGTCACGTTGGGGCGTTCTATTCTAAACCGGACACCTTACCAGTCCGAGTTATCAAAAAAGACTCACTAGATCTAAGCGTTGTGCGAAGTTTGTAACTTTGTACTTTCTAAATTTTATAAGTGCTTCCTTCTATGGCCAGTTCAGCCTCAGGAAATACGCTGCGTGTTTCTTCAATAACCTCTGTTAATTCATCATAGCGTGCTGAAAAATGGCCGATAAGTAATTTGTTGACCTGTGCTTTTTTTGCGATGGTAGCGGCTTGTATGGTGGTGGAGTGTTGTTTTTCATCGGCATTAGACTGCATATCATGCATAAAGGTAGCTTCGTGATAAAGCAAAGAAGCGTTTTTGATG
>DAONFU010000127.1:0-2181 GCA_035403765.1 Bacteroidales bacterium | reverse complement strand
CTGCATATCATGCATAAAGGTAGCTTCGTGATAAAGCAAAGAAGCGTTTTTGATGTACGGTAATATCTTTGGGCTGAAGCCGGTATCCGAGCAATAGGCAAACATTTTTGCAGGCGGTGGTTCAAAAGTAAGTTCTGAATTCGGATGTACCATTCCGTTTTTATCCGTAAAATCAGCGCCTCCTTTGATGGCTGCCAATTGTCTCATAGGGATTTCCAGTTCTTCTATCTTTTCTTTGATGATGTTACGTTCTGTAAATTTCTGCCTGAAGATGAACCCGTGTGTGGGAACCCTGTGGAGCAAAGGAAAACAACTGATACCGATCTTGTTGTCTTCAAACAGGCTGATGGCTTTGTTTTCGGGGATATCATGGAATATTAGCGGGTAAAGAAGCGTGGTGCCGGATGCTTTCAACTGCAAATCAATAATGTCGCGTAGCCCCTCGTTGGCATATACATGGAGTTCTTTGGTCCGGCCCAGCAAATGATAAGTAAACATCAGCCCGGCAAGCCCCAGGTAGTGGTCGCCATGCAGATGGGAAATAAAAATATGATCGATCCGCTGGAATTTTACCTTGAATTTCCTAAGCTGCATTTGAGTTCCTTCACCGCAATCGATAAGGAAAAGCCTGTCGTCACAATTCAGTACCTGTGCGCTGGGGTTACGCTCCGAAGTAGGCGTGGCAGAACTGCTGCCGAGTACCGTTAATTCCCATTTCATGAAGATAAAGGTAAAAAAAATTTAGGATTGAACATGATGAAATGCAAAAATATTCCATCTTAAAATCAATATATTTTCTGATTTAAAAAACTGTTAGCATAAAAACGTATAAATTTGCATACAAAATCATGGATATGAAAATAATAAAAATATTTTCTGTTTTATTCCTCGTGGCATTTCTTTCCGCATGTTCCGAACGTGTCATTGATGTATTAAAAGTGGACAGCAGACAGAAGCCTTCCAATAATAGCGGTTTTTATTACGCCTTGCCCCGCACTTTTATTAAGGTGGATGTTGTCGTTGACAAAACCGAGCAGATACGGGGGCCTTATGCAGAATATGCTGAAAAGTACCTCGGGCTAACCAATGTGATCAAAAACAATTCAACAAGATACGAGATCAGTGAATTCAAACTTTCAACCTTTGTAGAGCCCGATCCACAACAGTTTTATTTTGTGCAGATGAATAATGCCTGTGGCGAAGGAAACAACAGATTTAAGCTGGCTTTAGATGAAACAGGTGTGATCATAAGCACCAGATCAGCAATTGATTCCCTCGGATCTGAAAAACCTGTTTATGTTTTCGAAGAAGAAGGCAATGTGTATCCCGATATCTTTAAATCATATACTGATTTAAATCTTTTCGAAAAAGTGGATACCATCATTGAAAAAGTAAATGTCGATTCCGTTATGGTTGAAAAAATGACCTTCAAACGTTCGATGGTTGAGAAAACACCCGAGCAGAGGGCCAAAGAAGCTGCGGACTATATTGTGAAAGTGAAGGACAACAGGTTTAATCTCATCAGCGGATTTCAGGAAGTTAATTACGACAAAGAGACCTTCAAATATATGAATGAAGAACTCCAAAAAATGGAAAACGAATACCGCAAACTTTTTACCGGCCTTACTTTTACAAAAAAAATCACCTATAGTTTTATTTATCTTCCGACAAGGTCTGAGCCTGCCGATTCCATTCCGCTGTTTCGTTTTTCTACACTCAGGGGCGTTCTCGACACTTCTGACAGCTATGGCGAAACTATATATCTGAGTATTCAAAAATACGGCAATACCAATACTTTACAGGCATACCAGACGGGGAAAGATTCATTGAAAATCAGGCGGCATGGCTTTTATTACCGTGTGCCGGATTATGCGGAAGTAAGTATTATTAATTCAAATAATGGCAACATAAAAGGTAAATTCCTGATAGCGCAGTATGGCGTGCTCACCTATATGCCTGCAGGTATCAGGCGTTTTGATGTATATCCCGAAACTGGTAGCGTCAGGAAAATCAGTGGGAAGTAGTTGTTATTTTGGCTCTGTTACTTAGCACAACCAGGTGCTTCAATAGGGTGAATAGTTGCAAAAATCCCCTACTTCCACCACTTGATCACCTGAAAAATATAACAGGCACCGGCTTTTTCATCGCCGATAATTTTCAGTAATTTGAATTTATCCGGAT
>DAONFU010000126.1:0-5988 GCA_035403765.1 Bacteroidales bacterium | reverse complement strand
TAGCTACTGAAAAACCTTTTGCAGCAGCGGCTGTAAACGGAATTAAGAAAATTTTTGACGAAGCCGGTTTCGAAACCGTCTTGCTGGAAAAATATACCGACAAAGAAGACCTGATAAAGGCAGTTGCAGATGTGGATGCAATGATTATCCGGAGCGACAAAGCCACTGCCGAGGTCATCAACGCTGCCAAAAATCTTAAGATAATCGTCAGGGCCGGTGCCGGATTCGATAATATTGATTTGAATGCCGCCAACGAACGTAAAATTGTGGCCATGAATACCCCCGGACAAAACTCCAACGCCGTGGCAGAACTTGCCATGGGCATGATGGTTTTTATCTCGCGCCAGCAATTTAAAGGTGGCTCCGGCAACGAACTAAAAGGGAAAAAACTCGGTATCCACGCCTATGGATATGTGGGAAAACTAGTGGCCAACATTGCTAAAGGCTTTGGAATGAATGTGTATGCTTACGACCCCTTTATCGAAAAATCTGTCATCGAAAGCGAAGGTGTACAAGCTCTTGGCAGCGTAGAAGAGTTGTATAGCACCTGCCAGTACATTTCACTGCATATCCCCGCCAACGAAAAAACCAAAGGTTCCATCAATTTCGACCTGATGTCGAAAATGCCCAAAGGAGCAACCATAATCAATACCGCCCGTAAAGAAGTTGTCTGCGAAGAATCTTTAAAACGTGTACTCAACGAACGCCCCGACTTCAGGTATTGCTCCGATATTGCTCCGGCATGTCATGAAGAAATCAACGGAAAATTTGAAAACCGTTATTATGCTACGCCCAAGAAACAAGGTGCCGAAACATCCGAAGCCAACATCAATGCGGGTCTGGCAGCAGCCAACCAGATTGTGGGATTTCTTAAAGATGGCATTACCAAATTCCAGGTAAACAAGTTTTAATACGGATTCAAGCTACTAACAACACTGCAACATAATAATTCAAAGGAATGGAAAACGAAAAGAATATACTTTTCTTCAGGTTCGAAGACCTGAGAATTTATAACAAAGCTATCGATTATGTAAACTGGGTTTATGCCCACACACAATTGGTGCCTGAAAGCAGCAGACTGTGTATGACCAACAGGTTTATCAATGCGGCACAGGCTATAGCTATCAACATTTCCGAAGGCTCCAGCAGAAATAAAACACAGTTTATCTATTATCTGAAAATGGCAAAAAGCGCTATCAGAGAATGTATTGTTTATACTACCATTGCCGAAAAACTACAATACCTGTCAACCCAGGAAGTAGAAGAATCGCGCAATACGCTGATAGAAATGACCAAAATGATAGGCGCCCTGATATCATCGTTGCAGAGAACCGAAAAGCCGGGCGAGAAGACCGAAGATGATTTTGAAGACCACCTCAACATCAATCACGACCTCGCCTAGGCTCTATTCTCAAATGTTGTTTTAGCAATTATCACAAAATACAATTATTAATTAATCAAAAAATTTTAGCATGGCTATTTTAAAACCATTTAAAGGGTTGCGCCCTCCAAAAAATATTGCCTACCAGGTAGCCTCGAGGCCCTATGATGTGCTCAACTCAAAAGAAGCCCGCGTGGAAGCTGACGGAAACCCCTATTCACTGCTGCATATCATTAAACCCGAAATCGACCTGGCACCGAATATTGACGAACACGATGCCCTGGTATATGAAAAAGCAAAAGAAAATTTCGGACATTTCCGCGAAAATAACTGGCTTGTGCAGGATGAAAAAGACTGCCTTTATATCTATGCCCAGACGATGAACGGCAAAACACAATACGGTATTGTAGGCTGCGCAGGCGTTGACGATTATATGAACGGCATTATCAAGAAACATGAACTGACCAGGAAAGAAAAAGAAGAAGACCGCATGAAACATGTGCGCATTACCAATGCCAATATGGAACCTGTGTTCTTTACCTATCCTGCGGTAAAAGAAATTGATGACATCGTTGAACATATTGTAAAGAACCAGCCCGCGGAATACGATTTTACTTCAGTTGACGGCTTCGGCCATCATTTCTGGGTAATAAAAGATGATGAGACAATAAATAAGCTGACCGGACTGTTCAAAAACATTCCTTACACTTACGTAGCCGATGGCCATCATCGTACTGCCGCCGCTGCTCTTGTCGGCAACGAAAAGAAAAAGAATAACCCGAATCACAAAGGTTCTGAAGAATACAATTTCTTTTTAGCTGTTCATTTTCCTGCCGATCAGCTCACGATCATTGACTATAACCGTGTTATTAAAGACCTTAACGGCCTGACACCGGAAGAGTTTTTGAAAAAACTCGAAAATGTTTTTACGGTAGAGCCAAAAGGAGCAGAAATTTACAAACCGACTAAACTTCACAACTTCAGTTTATATCTGGAAGGCAAATGGTATTCACTAACAGCAAAACCTGGCACATTCAATGATACTGACCCTATCGGAGTTTTAGATGTAACAATACTTTCAAAACTCGTCCTTGATGAAATCATAGGCATAAAAGACCTGAGGACAGATAAAAGGATAGATTTTGTGGGTGGTATCCGGGGCTTAGGCGAATTGAAAAAACGCGTGGATTCAGGCGAAATGAAAGCAGCTTTTGCGCTGTATCCAGTATCAATGGAACAACTGATAAATATTGCAGACACCGGCAACATCATGCCACCGAAAACCACCTGGTTTGAACCCAAACTCAGGAGCGGGCTTGTGGTGCATTCCTTAGAATAAAATAAAAAAAGAGGCTTTTCAAAAGATCTCTGTGTAACCCTGCCTCGCCGGCAGGCAGGTCTGTGTGTCCTCGGTGTCGCTCTGTGTAATTTTTATTTCACTGTTACACAGAGCGACACAGAGAAAACACAAAGAACCACGGAGAAATATATCAATTAAAATAGGCTTTTGAGACAGCCTATTTTTTCATGATTCTTTTCTGTAGAAAAACAGATGATCCAGACTGTATTTTCCGGCTCCTATAATTATCACGGAAATAAAAACTATTCCCAATTCGATGGCGTGTGAGGCGCCTTTTAATCCGTCACCATTTGTCAGGTGCATTAAAGTTGCTATCAGCATTGTAAACAGCATTAAAAATGCAGCGGGACGTGTAAAAAGGCCCAGAATCAGCAATAATCCTCCGAGCGATTCTGAAATGGCAGCCATAAATCCCCAGAAAACTGGCGCAAAATTTATTCCTACCACACTCATCTGTGAACCCAGAAATTCCCATGTCTGTAACCCTCCCATCAATTTGGGAAATCCATGCAGCAAAAACATGATACCAATTCCTATTCTTAATATGAGCAAGCCTAAATTTGGCGCAGATGAAATCAATAATTTATTTTTCATAATTTTTTTATTTGGAATGATTCTAAACAATAACCATGCCATTTAATTTTAATTCCAGCACGAACCTGCCCATTTTTATCTTTTTCAGCAGGCATCGGATTGTATTTCCGGGTTGGGGTTGCAGTTTTTGAGTTTTTGTTAGTATTATTGTACTGACACCTTGCTATTTGTTGAATTTATAGAGGTTTCACTATCACAAAATTATTCATTATCTTTGTATAAACAGAAATAAAATAAAATAAAATGATACAAAGAATTTACATCGACACCTCTATTGTTGGCGGTTTCTTTGATGAAGAGTTCAAAGAAGCTACGATAAAACTTTTTGAACGACTTGATAACAAAGAAATAATTTTTGTCGTGTCCGACTTGCTTGACCTTGAATTACAAAACGCCCCAACAAAAGTTAGAGAACATTTACGAAAGTATTCATTTGAAAAATTTGAACGTGTTGAACTAACAGAAGAAGCGGTAATTCTTGCTAATGCGTATATTGACGAAAAAGTGGTTGGAAAATCAAGTTTGGAAGATTGCAGACACATTGCTATTGCCACCATTAACAAGGTGGACGTTTTGGCAAGTTGGAATTTTAAACACATCGTAAACCTTGACAGAATAAAAGGTTATAACTCGGTTAATTTGCGACATGGATATGCCATGTTAGAAATTAGAAACCCCAAAGATTTAATAAAATATGAAGACGACTAAAAAAGAAAAAGATTTTGACGCAGTTAAAATGATGCGTAAAATCCGCGACCAAATTAGTTCTGAAACTCAAAATATGACTTTTGAGCAATTGAAAGAGTATATAAAAAATAAACTGGCTGAAGGAAACGTAAAACCCATTGGACAGCAATAAGTAGATTCCCATTGTAGCGTCTGTGTTACCATCATATTATCATTACAGGCTTTTACCTGAATTAACGTTTTTCGCAGGTACTTTTGAAATCAGTCCAACCTAAACACATTCCAGCACCAACCTGCCCATTTTTATGTTTTTCAGCAGGCATCTTATTGTACTTCCGGGTTCGATTTGCAGTTTAGCAAAATCATCACAACTGACAAAAAAATCTTTTTCTGAACCGTCGGTGACCATGATTTTTTTTATTTCTTCACCAGATTCATTGACGTAAGTTTCATTTCCTGAATACAAAAAATCATATTGTTCGCCAATTTTGTAGCGCGGATGGACAGGCTCAAGATAATGCCTGAATGCAGCAGGTTGAGCCACAAACCGACACTTAATGCTATCGCCAATATCAAAATGATAATCCGTATAATATTTTTTTCTCAAATAATGAACGTTGGCGGATTCATCGATCAGTTCAAAATATTCTTCATCTTCGGCAAGCGTTACGATGCGATGAATCCGGAACACATATTCCAGTCCGGGTTCGTAGGCAACTGCATACTGCATATTGTTAACTGGTGTCAGGTATAGTTTACCTTTTTTAATTCTGTCAACCCTGCACCGGACAGTTTGCTCACCGGCGTAAACCTGCCCTTCGCCTTCTATATTAATATATACAGTTTTTCCCCAGCAATCTTCCACCACCAGCATCAGTTCTATGATACCCCCTGAATTGGTTATTCTCTCCAGACCCTTTACCGGAAAGTCATAAACAGCATGTTCCTTGTAATACGGGTGTTCGGGTTCCAGAAATATTTTGCCGGTGCAATTGATTTTGTCGATACGGCATTTTAGTTGCCTGCCTATGGCCAAATGATAATTTTCAAATGGCTTTTCCTTTAGCAAATGCCTGGTATTGAAAGGACTGATTAAGACCAGAAATTTTTCATCTTCAGGAGGAAATTTTAACCTGCTATGCACTGTAAACTCGTACTCCTGCCCTTCTTCAAAAAAGTATAAATGAGCGGAAGTCATTATGAAAGCATCTTAGGATATTAGCTTTTTTATCTTTGACACCAATACTTTTTGTGCTTTTTCAACATCGGAGTCCGACACCGGAAGATTTTCGGCAAACAGCTTGTTATAACTTTTCAGTTGTAACTTTCCAAGGTGAGTAATGATAGTTTTTTTCACTTTGTTATCGGCACCGGCCATGGCAAAATATAATGTTTTGAGGTCTATATCTTTCACTAATTTATTCAAATCAGTTTTTTTCATCATCAAAACATCTTTCAGGTTAATTCTGGCTGTTTTTGGGGACTTATTTTTTGACGCGGTATTCAGCGGCTTTTGGGCAGTTTTTGTTGCTTGTGCGGTTTTTGGTGTTTTGTTTGTACCGGTGCTGCCTGATTTTTTCGCTGCTGATTTCACGGCGGCCTTTCTGGTTTTTATGTTTTTCTCGTCACCAGATACGGGCTGAGGTGGCTGCTGATCCTGTATTTCAACACGGTTAACCGGATGCATATCTTTTAGCCTTATGATAAAATCGCTCAGGATATTCATATAATTGATATAGGCCTCATAGGGAGAATTAAAAGGGTTAAAGTATTTGTGAACATCGCCATCCGAGAACCACTTGGTGCACATATAATAAAAATGGTCGCTGGTTTGCAGGTATTTCCAATCGAGTTGCAGTTGCTGGTCGGCAGTTTCTTTTACCAGGTATTCCAGGTCATACAGCTTATTAAAGGCATCGTCCTGCAGGTCGTTTCCGAGCCATGCGGTAAGATCCCGTTCTTCGTC